>CAKVBD010000026.1 GCA_934725105.1 uncultured Bulleidia sp.
TTCAGAATAGATTCGAACTGAAAGTTGTTTTTCATTTTTTCCCTTTGGGGAATGCCTCGGCTTTCTCTTAGGAGGCGTGTGCTCTATCCAGCTGAGCTACTGAGACATTTTTAAGATTTATGCAATTTTTACTGCTCGAAGGAATCGAACAATCTGCCGCTTAGGAGGCGAATGCTCTATCCTGCTGAGCTACTGAGACAACTGCACGCTTGATTATAACATATATAACACTATTGTTTTCATTTCTTGTATAATGATACATGTTTAAAGGAGATTTCCATGGTAAAAAAAGTATCTTTGCTGGTATTGTTTGCACTGGCATTTATTGTATGCATGATTGGTCAATTCCCTTGGTATACAAAATTATTCGCTGGATTAACAATGGCAGTTAGTTTCTTAATTGTCTTAACAACAAATTTTAAAGATTTAAAGTAAAAAAATCACTTTTCAGTGATTTTTTTGTTACTTTCTGTTGTACTCTTCCGCAATGATATCTGCGCATCTTTCAACAGATAAAGAAGAACTCTTCAAACACAAATCATAGTTCAATGGATTACCAAACTTCTGATCTGTATAGATTTCATAGTATGCTGCTCTTTTCTTATCTTTGTCTTTCAATCTCTTCTCGGGATTGATGCTAGATTCCCCATATTGTTCAACAATTCTTTTTGCACGATAATCCATATCAGCATAAATAAATGTTTTCAACAAAGTTACATCAGCATCTTTCAATACATAGTCTGCGCATCTTCCAACAATTACACAGTCCCCTTTTTCCGCAAGCTCTTTAATGATACGGCACTGTTCACTCCAGATCGTTAATTGATTGCTTTGACCATAGTATCCAACATTTCCTAAAGAAGCGAAGAATCCCGTACTTTCCATGTATTCTCCATTTTCTTTGATGTATTCTTCCGCAAAGCCACTCTTTTCCGCAATTTGTGAAATAATCTGGCTGTCATAACATGGAATTCCCAGCTTTTCAGCTACCAGTTTACCAACTGTTCTACCGCCACTTCCAAACTGACGGGAAATCGTAATTATCTTATTTGTCATATTAAATATGCTCCATTTCTAACTAAATCATAGCACGCATTTTTGACATTTGCACATAATTGTTCAGTAAAAATTCACGTAATAATTAGCACTCTAAGCGTAATTGTGCTAATATATAATAACATCGAAATGAGGTGATCGATTTGAATCCAAATAACAATAAAAATAGCTCAAATAAGCCAAAAAAACCAATCATCTATTACTATGCTGTTGTTATGCTGGTATTAGCAATGTTAAATCTCGTCATGGTTCCATTCATGAAGACAGCACAGATAGAAGATGCGAATTATTCCACATTCGTAAAAGAAACAAATAACGACAATGTTAAAGAAGTACAGGAACAAAGCAACCAGATTCTATACATGTTAAAAGACAGCAAAACTGTCTATCGTACAGGTAAATTTAATGATCCTGATTTAATGACACGTCTAGAAGAACACAACGTTGACTTTACGGCAGAAATCGTTGAAGAAACTTCCCCATTCCTGCAATTCTTAATTGGATGGATCATCCCAATCTTCTTCGCAACACTTCTATTACGTTCAATGATGTCTAGAGGAAGCAAAGGTGGCGGCATGCCTATGGGCGGCAACATGTTTGGCATGGGCAAAAGTAACGCACGTGTCTATGACAAGAATAAACAAAGTATCCGCTTCAATGATGTCGCTGGAGAAGATGAAGCCAAAGAATCATTACAGGAAATCGTTACATATCTGAAAAATCCAGGCATGTACAAAGATATTGGTGCAACAATGCCAAAAGGTATCCTGCTTGTTGGTCCTCCTGGAACTGGTAAAACAATGCTCGCAAAAGCAGTTGCTGGAGAAAGTAATGTTCCATTCTTCTCTATCTCAGGTAGTGAATTCGTTGAATTATTCGTAGGTATGGGTGCTTCTAAAGTCAGAGATTTATTCAAACAGGCAAAAGAAAAGGCACCATGTATCGTATTCATTGATGAAATTGATGCTATCGGTGGAAAGAGAAATGCAAGCGGTATGGGTGGAAATGATGAAAGAGAACAGACACTCAACCAGTTATTGACAGAAATGGATGGATTTGAAGGAAACAGCGGTGTTATTATCTTGGCCGCTACAAATAGACCAGAAAATCTAGACCCTGCCTTATTAAGACCAGGAAGATTTGATAGAAGAGTTCCTGTAGAACTCCCAGACTTGCAAGGTAGAGAAGATATCTTGAAAGTACACGCAAAGAAAGTAAAAACAGATGGCAATATCGATTTCAATATGATCGCAAGAATGGCTTCTGGTGCTTCTGGAGCTGAACTTGCCAACATCGTCAATGAAGCCGCATTAAAAGCAGTCAGAGAAAAAAGAAACTGTGTCACTCAGCAAGATTTAGAAGACAGTATCGAAGTTGTATTTGCTGGATATCAGAAGAAGAATGCAATTCTTTCTGATGAGGAAAAGAAAACTGTTTCTTACCATGAAGTTGGTCATGCACTTGTTGCAGCTTTACAGACACATTCTGCACCTGTACAAAAGATTACAATTATCCCAAGAACTTCTGGTGCATTAGGCTATACAATGCAGGTAGAAGAAGGCAACCATTATCTCTATACAAAAGAAGAGCTGGAAAATCGTATCGCAACATTCACTGGTGGCAGAGCCGCAGAAGAAGTTGTATTTGGACGTATCACAACAGGTGCTTCCAATGATATCGAACAGGCAACAAAGATTGCTCGTGCAATGATTTCTCAATATGGTATGTCAGATGATTTTGACATGGTAGCAATGGAATCTATCAATAATAAATATTTAGGTGGAGATGCTAGTCTAGCTTGTTCAGATACAACTGCTTCTCAAATTGATCAGCAAGTTGTTGCATTGATCAAGAAGCAACATGATAAAGCAAAGAAACTATTAGAAGATCATAGAGAAGATCTAGATCGTATCGCAAACTATCTATATGAAAAAGAAACAATTACAGGTGAAGAATTCATGGATATCTTAGATCATCCTGAAAAGTATTCTAATGAAACTGAAATTGTTGATGCTGAATTCGTCGAAAAGGAAGATTAAATTCTTCCTTTTTCTTTTTGAAAAAGTTTTCATAATTATGTAAATATTTTTGTGTATTTTTTCTGAAAATAATTGACTTCATTTTTTCATTGCTTTACTATAATCATCGTAGAAACTGAAACGCAGTGAACAGAACATACTTCACTTCATCAAGCTTCTTAGAGAACTGTCGGCTGGTGTAAGGCAGATAAGCAAGAGAAATGAAGTCTCATCTGGGAGTAGCGCACTGAACAACTTAACGCTTTGATCAGAACACGCTATATCTGATAGAACTTTACGAGAGAGTTGCCATATGGTGAAAGGCAATAAGGAAGTCAGAATATAGTATCCTCTGTGAGCAGCGCTCTGAATCAAGTAAGATGCGCCGGACCCCTCCGATATCAGGGTACTCGTTGTTGGACGAGAAAAAAGTGGTTGGTATTTGACTAACAAGCAAAGTGGTACCGCGGAAGATTACGTAGCTTTCGTCTTTGCATCCTTCTTAGATGCAGCAGGCGAAGGCTTTTTTGTTACTAATGATTCAGTTTCATGTAAGATGCCAAAATGGCAAAAAGGGGAAATGAAATGAACAGCTTATTTATCTTATTGTTCGCAGCCGTAGCATTAATGGCTGGCTACTTACTCTACGGATGCTGGCTTGCAAAAACATGGGGCGTTGATCCAAAAGCAGACACACCTGCCGTTAGACATAACGATGGCAAGGATTATGCACCAGCAAGCAGACTCACAGTATTTGCTCACCAGTTTTCATCCATTGCAGGTGCTGGTCCTGTACAAGGTCCAATTCTAGCTGCAGTGTTTGGATGGGTACCTGCACTTCTCTGGCTATTGATTGGCGGTATCTTCTTCGGTGCAGTACAAGACTTCTCAGCTTTGTATGCTTCTGTAAAAAATGATGGTAAATCCATTGGATTGATCATTGAAAAATACATTGGTAAAAAAGGACGTAAATTCTTTACATTATTCTGCTGGTTATTCTCATTGCTTGTTATTGCAGCATTTACTTCTATGACATCTTCCACATTCAACGGTTTTGTTACAGGAAGTGATGGTGCAGTTACACAGAACTTCAATGGTGCAGCTGCAGCTACAATCTCATTCTTGTTTGTTGGCTGTGCAATTGTATTTGGTTTGATCCAGAAAAAATTTCCAAATTTAAAAGAATGGCATAAAGTTGTAATCTCATTAGTATTCATTGTATTTATGTTTGCTGCTGGTATGAAACTTCCAGTTTACTTAACAGCATCTCAATGGAACTATGTCATCATGGCTTACCTGTTTGTTGCTGCAGTTGCACCTATGTGGTTACTCATGCAGCCTAGAGACTATATGACAACATTCATGTTCCTTGGAATGATCATTGGTGGTGTCGTTGGTGTATTTACAGGGCATCCAGAAATGAAATTGAATGCATTCAATGGTTTCGTATTAACAAGTGATGCTGGTGCAAAAACATATATGTTCCCTACACTTTTCGTAACTGTTGCGTGTGGAGCAATCTCAGGATTCCATTCACTTGTATCCTCAGGAACATCTTCCAAGACAGTTTCAAATGAAAATGATATGTTACCTGTTGGCTATGGTGCAATGGTTCTTGAAACATTATTAGGTGTCATCTCACTGATCGTTGTTGGTGCAGTCGCTGTAAATGGTGCAGTACCAAGTGGATTAACACCATTCCAGATCTTCTCTCAAGGCGTAGCAGGATTTTTGGAAAATGTTGGTATCCCAGCAAGTGTTGCTAACGTATTTATGACAATGTGCATCTCTGCATTAGCATTCTCTACACTTGATTCCGTAGGTAGAATCGGAAGACTCTCCTTCCAGGAACTATTTACTTCAGACGATGAAGATCCTTCTGCAATGCCAGCATGGAAGAAAGTTGTTACAAACCAGTACTTCGCTACAGCAATCACATTATTCTTAGGCTATGTATTATGCTTAGGTGGCTATTCAAACGTATGGGCATTATTTGGAAGTGCTAACCAGTTGCTTGGTGCTCTTGTATTGATTTCTATTGCTGTATTCATGAAAGCAACAAACAGAAAGTCATGGATGTTCTACTTCCCTATGATCTTTATGTTCTGCGTAACATTTACAGCGATCGTATTGAATGTAATCACAAACGTAAAAGCATATATGGCAGGTACAGCAGTATTCCTTGTGAATGGTTTACAGCTCATCGTTGCAGTATTCTTAGTTGTATTGGCAGTTATTGTCGCAGTACATTGTGTTAAAATCTTAGTATCTATTGGAAAAACTCCAGAAACAGTAAAAGTTGTAAAAGACGGAAAGCAGGCAGCTTAATATGGCAAAAAAAGATTTAGATTGGGGAAACATTGGTTTCAAATACAGACAAACAGACAAACGATTTGTCGCTAACTTTAAAGATGGCAAATGGGATGAAGGATCTTTGATTGATGATCCAACCGTTACATTGAATGAATCTGCAGGCATGCTTCAATATTGCCAGCAGGTATTTGAAGGAATGAAAGCATACACATGGGAAGATGGAAGTGTTGTATGCTTCCGTCCTGATATGAATGCTGAAAGAATGTATAATTCTGCGCAGCGTATTGAAATGCCATCAGTACCAAAAGAATTATTCTTAAAGGCAATTGATGAAGTTGTTAAAGCAAATATTGACTGGGTACCTCCATATGGAAGTGGTGCATCACTCTATATTCGTCCATATGAATTCGCTACAGGTATTGTTATTGGTGTCGCTCCTGCAGATGAATATCAATTCCGTGTATTTACAACACCTGTTGGTCCATACTACAAAGGTGGTGCAACACCAATTGCAATTCAAGTATCAGACTTTGACCGTGCTGCACCTAGAGGAACAGGAGCTGTTAAAGCTGGCTTGAACTATGCAATGAGTTTGCATTCTTCTGTCATTGCACATTCCAACGGTTATGCAGAAAACCTGTACCTAGACCCTGCAACAAGAACATACGTTGAAGAAACAGGTGGAAGTAATGTTATCTTTGTAGATAAAGATGGAAATCTTGTCGTACCTAAGAGTGATTCCATTCTTCCATCTATCACTAGACGTTCTATTGTTTACATTGCAGAACATTACTTGAATCTGAAAGTTGATGAAAGACCTGTACGCTATGATGAAATCAAAAATTTCAAAGAATGTGCACTCTGCGGCACAGCTGCAGTTATTTCTCCTGTAGGAAGAATCGTTAATCACGATGAAGTAATTGAATTCCCATCAGGCATGGAAAAAGCTGGTGAAGTTGTATCCAAACTATACGATACAATCACAGGTATTCAATCTGGCAAGATTGAAGCTCCTGAAGGCTGGATCAGAAAAATCTGTTAAATTACAAAACACGTGTTCAAATCCTGGACACGTGTTTATTTTGCTTTTATAGCGTTTTTATTTCTTCTTCACTTAATCCTGTCATTTCTGTAATCAGATCCAGTGATATTCCTTTCGAAAGCATCTTTTTAGCAATCTCTATTTTGGATTGCTGCATCCCTTGCGTTTTTCCTTCCTGCAAGCCTTGTGCTTTTCCTTCCTGCAAGCCTTGTGCTTTTCCTTCTTCCAAACCTTGTGCTTTTCCTTCTTCCAAGCCTTGTGCTTTTCCTTCTTCCAAGCCTTGTGCTTTTCCTTCTAACAAACCTTGTGCTTTACCAGCTTCAATTCCTTCTTTTAAACTTTTGGCTTTTTCCTCGTCAACCAATGCATCCAAATATTCATCCAAATTCATGTAGTCCAACCTTGCACTTTCGTCTTTCTTGACAGTGGCAACAGCTTTTTCGATTGTTTTTGTAAATGCATCCTTCGCAATTTTCTTTTTCAAAAACATAAGAAAGAAATACAATTGCGAATCTTCTGTATCACTGTCTGGATTTAAGAAAATTGTAAAACGTTTATCTTCAAGAATCAATCCAGAACATTCAACACACATAGAAGCAAATGTATATCTTGGAAGTCTCATTCCAAAATAATCTTCCAGACAAATGAAGATCACAATACTTTTCTTCATATTCTGATAATCACCTGCTTTTACGTACTTTGCATCCATTTGCGAATGGTACATTCTTGATCGCAATGGAAAGTTCAATAGCTTTTTCACTTGCATTTCAACATCAATGTAAGAATCTTCTCCTTCTAACAAAACATCAAAGCGTGTGATTTTTCCTCCATATCTTGCCTGAACATGCTTTTCAACTCCCGCAATTCGAATATCTTTCACTTTTTTCCCCAAAGCTAGTTCAACGATTCCCTTTGCGATATCCAAATTTCTTTTATCCTCCAAAACTGTAGTGAACATGTAATTATCTGAGAAAGTTGACACTCCCCATGTCTAAAGACAGGGGATTCCTGGTTTATCGACCACTGCCGCAGTTTCGGAAAACTGTACGGTCTTACACGGTCTCCCCGGGCGCTGTGCATTTCTGCACCGTTTGGGCGTGCCCCGCCCTACGTATATCTCTTCCTGTCAGGAAGCTAGAAGTCTCAGTCCTTCATTCAGGATATTGACTGCCGCATTGTGGTCTCTGTCATTATGAGTACCGCACTCCGGACAGTCCCATTCCCTGATGCGGAGGTCTTTGACCTTTGGATTGATGCATCCGCAGCAGTGACATGTCTGACTGGACGGATAGAACGTATCCACTTTCACCAGATATCCATGTCTTTCGTTCTGCTTGTACTCAAGCATGGTAAAGAACTTTGACCATGCCGCATCGGAGATCGCCTTTGCAAGATGATGATTTTTCTTCATGCCTCGAACATTCAGATGCTCAGCACATATGATTTGGTTTTCATCACAGAGCTGAGTGCTCGTCTTATGAAGAAAGTCATTTCTGATACTGGCGATTTTTTCGTGTATCCCTGCAACGACTGCTTTCTGCTTCTGATAGTTTCTGCACTGCCACAGTGGAATATTTTCCCTTCTGGCGTGCTCTTTCATGCGTGAAAGTCTTCTCTGCGCCCTTGCAAGGCGCTTCTGATACTTTGCAACAGGCTTTGGTGCATACACGCTTCTGCCGCTGCTGTCCGTATAGAATTCAGTGAGTCCGACATCGATTCCAATCTCTGTATGCGGAGCATCCTTTTTATCTGGATGCCACTCGCTGACGCACAGTGAAACGAAATACTTTCCTGTCGGTGTTGCACTAACAGTCGCATTGAGAATCCTTCCCTCCGGTTCTCTGGACAGTCTGATCTTCACGCTGCCGAGAACAGGCAGATGAATATGATTTCTGTCTGTTATCCGGATGCCGTTGCTCTGGTTTCTCGTGCGGTACGTCATGCCGTACATTGTCTTGCGCTTCTTGAACCTTGGATACTTTGCACGCCGTGCAAAGAAGTTCTGAAACGCACGGTCGAGGTCTCTGACGGCTTCCTGCAGGCACATGCTGTCAGCCTCCTTTAAAAAGGAAGTTGCTTCCTCCTTTTTAAGAGAAGGCAGCATGTTAGCCATCATGCCGTATGAAAGAGACCTGCCGTCCTCTCTGTACGCCTGTTCATGAAGATCGAGCATTCTGTTGTATACAAAGCGTGAGCAGCTGCAGTTTACCTGTATCTGTCTGATCTGATCTGCCGTTGGATATATTCTGAACTTGAATCCCTTCATCCCGCCTTCTCCTCCTGACACTGTGATTGTGCCTTGTATCCCCGTGCCTGAAGGCAGGGGTTTTACAGCACGATGTGATAATTCATCAAATGGTTTCATTTTATTGCCCATATGTAAGCCTCCTATACTTACATATTCACAATTTTTTTCGAAATTCCCTGAAATTTCTTCAATTTCTGATTGTATCTGTTGTAACACCCGTAATGTACCCATCTAACGTATTCATTACATCTATACTATTAATTCCCCACAATTCTAATGGAATATCATTTTCTTTACAGAAATCTAAATATGACATCTGTGCAGCATAGTGTACATCCAAAAAGACATTACAGCCATCTTCTTTCATTGCCTTCGCATTTGATTGAATTTCAGACACGTCACTTTTGCTTCCAGCTAAATAGCCAAGCATATCTGTCTGATCATACTGAGCAACCATACGCAACAAATCACTAGAGAAGGAAATCCATTCAACTTTTCCAACCATCTCATATTTCTCAACAATATCAAAAATCATCTTTACCTGATCTTCAGAATGAATTGTTTCAGTTTTCAACTCAATATAAGGTGTAATCAGATTGGCTTTACAATACGCTATAAATTCTTCCAAGGATGTAATTGTCTGTCCGTGCAGATTAAACTGTTTTGCTTCTTCTTCCGTGATAGAATCAATCGCCACATCGATTCCTGCCATATGAGATAACGTAGGATTATGTAATAAAACTGGAACTTCATCACTTGTTAACTGTACATCTGTCTCCACATATTGATAATTCATCTTTTTGCTTTCAATATATGCAGCCAATGTATTTTCAGGTGCATTCACATGATACCCACGATGATTGATCAAACGAATCCCATCAACACTCGTATCCTTCACATATTTACTTACTGGTACAGAATACGTTTCCTCTGCCTCTTCATTTGCTTCCGCAACTGGAAAATAATACTGATTTGCGGCATATACTTCATTTGAAACAATATTTCCATTTTCATCAAACCGAACTTCACGTCCATCATTCAATACAATAGAAGAATTCACTTTCTTCTTTCCATCATCCTGATGATTCAAACAATAAAAGCCTTTTTCACCCTTTACAAAAACAAGACGATCTTCATCTTTTCCAACGATTTGTCCCTGTTCGTACCAGAATCCATCATCCCATTCATTATGAAAGACATTTCCATCTTCATGTATTTTATAATTCACACCATCTACACTACAATCAGAAGTCATCAAATATCCATTATCATCATACAAATGATATTGTTCTCCATCCTGAAACAAACCTTTCACAAGCTGTCCATTTTCATCACTACGAACAGAATATGTCTGTTCTTTATTTGTTTTCACCACAAACACATGATTTTTCAGAACTTCTTTATTTTCATCTACAAATGTATGATCAATGGCAGAATAGCTGATTTCTTTTGCTGGATCCGATTCATCAATGATGGAAGTGAATGGATAATATTCCGCATACACATCCTTCGCAAAAAAGAAGCAAGGTATCAGCAACACTAAAACAGCCAATATTTTCACCCATCGTTTTAGATGTTTTTTCTTTTTCTGTTTATACTTTTTCATCACAATTATGATACCTTTTTCTTTTCTTCATAACAAATTAACATTTCTTAACATTTTCTTGTACAATATGGTTAGAAAGATACTGTAATTTCAACACAATAAATTAAGGGAGACAATTTATGAATATACGTGATCTATACGGAAAATGGATCAGTACCTCTGATCGTACAGTCATCCGATTCAACCCATTCACACTCGTCACGCCCTATGGTTCAAGGAAATATACAATTGAACAGAGATTAAATTTTCCATACATTTGCTACGGAACAGGTGAAATGATCTATCACGAAGAAAATGACATTCCAATTCTTTCAGATACAATCATGGAATACGATGGCAGAGGCGAGATTATCATTCGCGAATATGTTCGTGAACAAGATATCGATAAAATTCCGAAAGATTTTTGCAGTGAATTACAAAAAGCCAGAAATCATAGAAAACCGATTCCTACGGTTATGGAGGTCAAGGAATGAAAAAGCTTAGTTTATGTTTATGTATGTTCTTAGTTGCATGTGCATCTAAAACACCGACACAATCCTCTTCTACTGCTTCAACAACACACTTCCCACCCGCAACACAAACACCAGCAACACAAACACCAGCTCCACAGCCAATTGTTCAAGCAGACTACACAGAAACATTGGATACATATTCTGCAGTCTTAGAAGGAACAAAAATTGCCACAAAAGGTGGTTTTGCGAAAGTCAAAGAATTGATGAATGATGATGAAATCTTTAATGTGAAAAGTGCAGTTGGATATACCGTTGAAGATGTTGATCATGATGGTACAGATGAATGCATCATTGGAGAAATCAGAAAATTTGATGATGGTGAAGTTTATACAAATGTTGTCTATGCCATCTATGCAATCGACAACAATGAAGTGAATCTATTATTTGATGTCATTTCACCAGCATATGCATTCCGTTTTGATGAAAATGCATTCTTCTATGGCAATACAGAAGCAGATGGTACAAGCTATTATGGCATTTTCCATCTAGAAAAGGGAAAGCTAAAATGGAAAGAATTCTTCTTCACAAAAGATCACAATACGTTCTACAAAAACACAAACGGAAATCTAGATATTTCTAATTCAGAAAAAGTTTCTATCACAGAAGATGATTTCAATCATGATCAAATGACCTATGCTCTCATTGATTATACGAATGATTATCATTCTATCGAGAATTATGATATTGGACTTCGTGCAGACTGGGCAAAAGATCGTGATTTAAGTAAATTCAAAGCATATGAAGAATATGTCGTCGATGCTTCTGCAGAAAAAATCCTTCTCACACCAGTTGCTCCACTCAAGAATATAAAACTTCTTTCCGTGGAATACACAGGAGAAGAATTCAAAACAAAAGAAATTCAAGCGATTGATGCACTTGATCCAACGCACCCACTTTGTTTAACAACATATTTAGAATCAACCATTCCAAATATCGCAATCCAGTTTGAATACAAAGATCAAGTTCAAACATATACCATTACATTAAGTGGATTTGATGGTTCGATTGTTTTAACACCATTAGAATAGCTAAAGAGAAGGTTATCGCAACCTTCTCTTTTAACATGCTTATTCAATTCCTGTAACGTTATAGTCTTTTGCTTCTACTGCATTTTTCAAAACATCATTACTAACTTCTTTGCTCATCGTAACAATTGCAGTACCAGCTTCATGAGAAACTTCTGCACTTTCTACGCCATCAATTGCTTCAAGAGCTTTCTTGACGGATGCCTCACAATGTGAGCACATCATTCCTTCAATCTTCATCGTTTTTTTCATTTCTTCTTCTCCTTCACTTTCTTGTTTTGCTTTATGTCTAATTGGACGATCTTTCTTAGAATCATGAATATTTAACATATTTAATCGCAATGCATTCATACATACTGTAAATGATGACAATGACATTGCCGCTGCACCCCACATTGGATTCATTTGAATGGAAGGATACAAGCCAGCAGCCATCGGAATCAATAATGCATTATAGGCAAATGCCCAGAACAGATTCTCATGAATATTACGCAATGTTCCTTTAGATAATCGTATCATAGAAACAACATCACTTAATTTAGAATTCATCAATACAATATCTGCAGAATCAATGGCAACGTCCGTTCCTGCACCAATCGCAACACCAATATCTGCACGTACCAAAGCAGGGGCATCATTGATGCCATCACCAACCATTGCGACTTTACCACGCTTCTTTAATTTCTGAATGACAGCTTCTTTTTGAGAAGGCAATACAGATGCATATACTTTATGCACACCTGCCTGACGTGCAATGGCATTAGCAGTTGCTTCATTGTCTCCTGTAATCATCACAACTTCAATTCCCATATTTTCCAGTTGTTGAATTGCTTCTTGACTATCCTTTTTGATTGGATCTGCAACAGTAATCATTCCAAGATACGTATCATCTTCCATAAAGAATAATGGCGTTTTACCTTCTTTTGTCACTTGATCATATATAGAAGAAGCTTCTGCTAAATCTGTTCTTGTTTCCATATACTTCTTCGATCCACCAACAATGTTTTTTCCATGCATCACTGCTTGAACACCACTACCTTGTAATGCCTTGAAATCTGTTGTTTCTTCTATTTGTATTGCATGTTCTTTTCCATATACATTAACCGCCTTAGCAAGTGGATGTTCTGATTTATTTTCTAAGGAACAAGCTACTTTCACTAATTCATCATAATATTCGTTTTTCGCAGGCAGAATATCTTTCACTACAGGTTTTCCTTCTGTGATCGTTCCTGTTTTATCAAACGCAACGATTTGAATATGTCCTGCATTTTCCAGTGCTTCACTTGTTTTAAACAAGATACCATTCTTTGCACCAACGCCATTCCCAACCATAATGGCAACAGGTGTTGCTAAACCTAAGGCACATGGGCAGGAAATCACAAGAACAGAAATTGCTCTTTCTAAAGCATACGATAGATTCCTTCCTGCAACCAGCCATCCAATCATGACTATAATAGAGATTCCAATAACACATGGAACAAATATTCCAGATACCTGATCCGCAATACGCGCAATTGGTGCTTTTGTACTTGAAGCATCCGATACCATTTGAATAATCTCAGAAAATGTTGTATCTTTTCCAACTTTTGTTGCCTGCGCTCTTAAATAGCCAGACTGGTTCATTGTTGCTGCAGAAACGTGATCTCCTTCATTTTTATCCACAGGAATAGATTCTCCTGTCAAGGAAGATTCATCAACTGCACTGCTTCCAGAAAGTACAATACCATCTACTGGAATTGCTTCTGCAGGTTTTACCACAAAGATATCTCCCACCTGTACTTCTGCAATATCTACTTCAACAATTTCACCATTTCTTTCAATATTTGCTTTTTTTGGTGCAAGTTTCATCAATGATTTTAATGCATCTGTTGTTTTTCCTTTTGAAATAGATTCCAGTGTTTTTCCAACGGTAATTAAAGCTGGAATCATTGCGGCAGATTCAAAATACAATTCGTTATGATACAGTGGCATCAGATCCATATTTGTCACACCATTTGTAATCATAATCGTTAATTGATACATCACATACAAAGACCACGCAAACGAAACAGAACTGCCCAATGCAACCAGTGTATCCATATTTGGAGACCCATGCATTAAACTCTTGAATCCAGAAATAAAGAATGCACGATTGATATACATCACCACAAGACAAATTAACATCTGTGTTAATCCTAGCCCTAAATGATTATGGTTTAGAAATGCAGGCACTGGCCAAGAAAGCATATTATGTCCCATTGTGATATACATCAAAATCATCAGCCAGATCACAGAATGCAGCAATCTTTTCTTTAGCTTTGGTGTTTCGTGATCTACAAGTGCTTCTTCTAGATCATTGGAAGACTGTTTTTCTTCTCCCTGTACATGTGCTCCATATCCTGCTTTCTCCACTGCCTGAATCACTTCACTTGTACTCGCATTTCCTTCAACACGCATGGAATTTGTTAAAAGAGAAACAGAAACAGAATCCACATCTTTCAATTCTCTAACTGCTTTTTCCACATGTGCCTGACAAGCAGCACATGTCATACCAGTCACAATATATTGCTTCATATATACATCACCTACTTCATTAATTTCTGTAAGATTTCGCAAAGCTCATCAATCGTTTCATCATTTCCATTCTGAATATCGTGTTTCACACAACTCTTGATATGACAAGATAACAGAACTTTATTGAAACTATTCAATGCAGAAGTTGCTGCAGCTACCTGCATTAAAATATCTGGACAATACGCATCTTCTTCCACCATTTTTTCAATTCCACGAATCTGTCCTTCCACTTTTTTTAATCGTGTAACGAGCTTTTTTCTTTCTTCTTCACTTCTTTTTTTATGTCTTCCACTACAATGTAGACAAGTCATTTCTTCACTCATGCATTTACCTCACACGTTTGTTATATACCCCTAGGGGGTATACGTCAACTAACATGCTTTTCTTTATAAAATTTTTTCACTATACTAATGAAAACGGAGGTTTATCTATGGAAAACATTTTTCATCGCGTTAGTATTCGTAAATTTTCAAATCAACCAGTCGAAAAAGAAAAGATTGAACAGATCTTACGTGCTGCCATGCAGGCACCAAGCGCATGCAATCAACAGCCATGGGAATTCTATGTTGTTGAAGATAAAGAAATGATTCACGCATTATCAAAAGCAACACCATACAGTGCGTTTGCTTTCGATGCACCAGTCATCATTGTTCCTGTCTATCGAGAAGAAAATCTTCCTGCACCAATGTTTGCACAAATCGATTTATCCATCGCATGTGAAAATATGTGGTTAGAAACAGATGCTTTACAATTAGGTGGTACATGGATCGGTATTGCACCTTTAAAAGATCGTATGAAAGCAGTCGCAGAAATTTTAGCTCTTCCTGACAATCTAAAAGTATTCAGCTTATTTGCACTTGGCTATCCTGCCGAAGAAAAACCGCAACAAAATCGTTTCGATGCAGCTAGAATTCACTATATTAAAAGATGATGCAATCTGCACCATCTTTTTTAAAATACATTTAACAAAATCATATATACTGCAGTACCTAATATGACACTCAATATTTGATTCTTTTGATAATAGTGAAATATCGCAGTAAATATAGATGCACTGATCAATGCAAACGAAGCATGAAAATCTGAAGTTGTTACACTTTTCAAACTATATACAACCAAAATAACCATTAAAGAAGCTGGCAGAAGGTCACTAAGTCTTTTGACAATCTTTGGCATTTCTTTTTTTCCAAATGCAAGCCATGGCAAGCTTCTTTCAAAGAAAACAATGCATGCACAAATCACAATGAGAACAAATGCTTCTGTATGATTCATACATTCACCTTCTCTTTCTTCGCAACGAGCATCAACAATCCACTTGTCACAAGCAAGGAAGGCAATAAGAATGCATCACTTCCTAATACAATCAAAAAGAAAACAGAACAGATACCGCCAATCAAAGCTGGCTGATGATTGGATGCATTTCGGTATTGATCCACAACAATTGTGATAAATAAAGCCGTTAAAGCATAATCAATTCCCGTAACACTAGAAGGAATCAAATTCCCCGCAAGCCCTCCTAAAATAGAGCCAATGATCCAGCTCAATTGCGAAAATAACTGAATATAGAACTGAATGCTTGCTTTATCTGTATCTTCAGGATATTCCGTGATGGAATTCAACAATGCGTATGTTTCATCTGTTAATGTATGAATCATATATGGCAGTTTTTTTCCTGTCTTCTTAAAATCTTCCACATATGTTAAGCCATAGAAGATTTGCCTTGTTGCCATGAAAGCACAAGTTAATACCACGGTAACAAACGCTGCACCACTCGCAAAAAACGATGCCAGAACCATTTGAAATGCACCTGTATAAATAAACGTTGAACAAAGCATGGACCAAACCCATCCAAAACCACCTTGTGCCATAACTAGACCATATGCACAAGAGACAAAGAAATAGCTCACCATAATAGGAGATGTTTTCACAAATGCAAATCTAACTTCTTTTTTCATAATGGAAATATTATATGCTTTTTTATACCGTTTGAAACAAACTTTCAATAATTTTTTCACAATTTTCATGTTATAACTAATACATGACAAAAATAAACGTAGCTACATCTACAAAGGTAGATGAAATCTGTAATTTACTAGAAAACAACGAAGAAGTTACATACAAATATGTATGTAATATTTCTAACTGTGAAATCACATATGAAGTTGAAGACCATGGCAATCATGGGGATCTGCTTCGTTACACAAAGAATCTTATTCGTACTTTGCCTTTTGGAAAAGTTATTATGATTCGTGTTCTTTATGATGGTCAGGTATTTGATGGCGGTAAGATTCATCAGCCAGGTGAAAAAGAATACGAAGCGTTCCATTCACATATTTCCTATCGAAGATGAACAATACTGTTCGTCTTTTTCTTATAGAATCCTTTTACCTTATGATAAAATTCTGATTATGAATAAAAAAACAATGAATCGATGGGTCATCTATGGAATTGGAATGATCACACTAGCATTAGGCTTAACACTCAACACAAAAAGCAACCTGGGCGTATCTCCAATTATTTCTGTTGCGTATCTATTTTCCAATATTACAAACATTTCTTTTGGAGATGTCACGCTTCTGTATTACTGTATATTTGTTGTTTGTGAGTTTCTCTTAGATCATGAATGGAAAAACTTTCTACAAATTCCATTCAGCATTGTATTCACACGATTCTTGAATCTATTTTCTTCTATGTTTACATTTCAATGTCATGTACTACCATCACAGTTATTTGTCTTGTTATTTGCAATCATCTGTACTGGCGTTGGAGCTGCATTAACGGTAAATATGGATATTGTACCAAACCCTGGAGATGGTATTGTAAACGCAATTGCCCAAAAGATTGGTAAAGATATGGGTACCACAAAAAATATTGTCGATTTTTGTTGTGTAGGAATTACTTTACTGATTGGTTTCCTTACAAACCGATTGTTCTATGGTATTGGAATTGGAACGATTCTGGCGATGATCTTTGTTGGAAGAGTCATTCAACTCTTTAATCAAATGTGCAAAAAACCAATCGCATTACTGACAGACACAAAAGAATGAGCAGCTGCTCATTCTTTTTCTTATGCATTCAATTCTTTCAACAATGTATTTTTCAACAACAGATACGCAACGATCGCAGTGAAGATATCTGATGCTGCCTGTGCATAGATCACACCTGTATATCCAAATAACGCATGCAAGACAAAGATTAAAATTGCATAGAATACACCTTGTCTGCCTGCACTTAAAATCAATGCCTGTGTTGGTTTTCCACATGACTGGAATACACATGTCGTTACCATCACAAAACCAATAAATGGCATACCAAGCAGCACTGCACGTAGTATTGGTGCACCTGTTTCAATCATTACCGCATCATTCATGAAAATAGAAATCATAAATGGAGCAGCGATAGACAACACGATCGATAATGTTAAAGATATTCCAACAATTAACTGATACGCATATTTCAAACAATCTTTCATTCTTTGCTTTAATTTTGCGCCATATAAATAGCCATACAAAGGCTGTCCACCAAACGCAAATCCAACCATGATCATCACTACGATCATCGTAATCTTAGAGACAATGCCAAAAGACGCAATCTTATCATTTCCATAAGGAAGCAAAAAGTTATTCAATAGCATTACGCCAATACTTTGCATGACATTCGTAATAGAGCTAGGAATACCAATTGAAAGAATCTGCTTTAATTCACTTGCCTGTATATAAAACCCTTTCAGCTTCATACTCAGCCACTGACTCTTACGACAAACAAACCAGACATAGTAAATATCAGCACAGATATTACCAATGACCGTTGCGATTGCAGCACTGCCAGCACCCATATGCAAACCAAAGATAAACACAGGATCTAAAATCATATTCACAATTGACCCCGTCACAGAACCAATCATTGCTTCATTCGCATGTCCTTCTGTACGCAATAGATTTGTTGGTGCTAAAGATAAAATTACAAATGGAGAACCCAATGCAATCCAGAAATAATAGTTACTTGCATGTGTGAATGTATCCGTACTTGCACCTAGTAACGTTAAAATTGGATTTTTCAATACAAGCAATACAAAAGCAATCAATATGCCAAAGATAAAGCATCCATCTAGACAAAATACAGATAAACGTTTTCCATCTTCATTCCTTTTCATCCCAAACAATCTAGAAATCACACTTGCTCCACCAAGGCCAAAAATATCACCCATGGCAATCAATAATGTAAAAACTGGTCCACATAGCGTTACACCTGCCACAAGATTCGTATCTCCAGTCTTTGCCACAAAGAACATATCAACCATGTTATACACAAGTGTTAATACACCAGAGAAAACAACAGGCAATGCTAATTTCATATATGCTTTTTGAATCGGCATTTTTTCAAATAATTCATTTTCCATAATCCACCTCGTTTCAAGATTTTATCATTTGATCTATAATTTTAATGTGCCATGTGTCACATTGTATGAAAAAAATTGATAACACTTTAAAAATCCAGAAATACATGAAACAATACAAATTAAATGCATTATTAAAAAAATATGCATTAGATTTATATCATTTTCATGCGCATGAAATACTGAATGAGAAACTGAATCCAAAAGACTTTCTATTATTTTTAGTGTCTGGTTCAATTTCAATCTCTACAATACGCATGGATGGTTCTGTTTCTCTCATTGCCAAATCAGATCCACTTGTCTGTTTTGGAGATATCGAATTTACGCAAAACACAACAAAGCAGTATCTCATTGAAACACTTACACCTTGTTATATGCTAAGTATTGATTTATCCACAACACGAAACCAGATTAAAAAAGATCCAGATCTTCTTCTTTTTCTTTTACAAAGCGTCACAAAGAAAACAACTCTCATTGCCAATGCGAAATATGAAACAACAGATATCCGTTCTAAAGTGCTATATTATTTAGAGCACGAAACAGAAAATCAAACGATATGTGGTGTGGAACAATGTGCAAATCACATCAACGCTTCAAGAAGACAACTTCAGAGAGTTCTCAAAAATCTTGTTGAAGAAGGCATCATAGTAAAGGTCAAAAAAGGTATTTATGTCAAACAGTAATGCATTTAAAATCATGAGTTTAAATTTATTAACAAGTGGAGCACGTCTACCAGGAAATCCTCCCTTCAGCATCCGTATCCATGCCATTCAATCTATGCTGAAAGAATATGATCCAGATATTATTGGCGTACAGGAGTTGACTGATGGCATGTTTCCCTATATGTCAAATATCTTAGAACGCTATGAAATCTTTGGAGATTCTAGACATTCTCTTGTCAGCAATGAATATTCTTCCATTCTTTTCAAAAAAGACAGATATACATTTCTTGATGGCAAAACTTTATGGCTTTCTAGAGAAGTAGAAAAGAAGGGATCAAAACATCCCCTCTCTCAATTTCCACGTATCGTTACGTATGTATATTTAAAAGATAACGAAACAGATAAGACATTGACTGTATTCAATACACATCTCGATGCAAACTTTCCGTTTGTTCGTACACAACAGTCCAAAGTTCTTTCAAAGATTATCCTCAGCCATCAGAAAGGTGACTATACACTGCTTTGCGGAGATTTTAACTGCACAAGAGTTTCCGCAGCTTTTCTATTCTTGAATCGAACACATCTCAAAGATTTGATTGATGATTCTTTTGGCTCAACACTGCGTGGTGATGTAGGTTCTATGCATTATCATCATCTTCCAATCGATCACATCCTTGTTTCAGACAACCTTTCTATTCAAACCGTTGTAAAAATCACATATCCATATGATTCTGTATATCCAACAGACCATTTCCCAGTCATTGCACAAATGACTTATGAAGGATAATATGCATATCCTTTCCCATAGAAGGAAAGAATATTCTTAGGAAAAGAAGGATCTTCTTCAATCTTTTCTCTTAAATGACGAACATGAACACAGATGATTGGTTTACATGCATAAGGAACTTCTTTCCAGATGCATGCATACAATTCTTCTGCAGATAAGATCTTATTTGGATGATTCATCAGACATTCTAATATTTCATATTCTTTTGTGGTGAGATGATATGTTTTATCATTTCTCACCACATTTCTTTTATTTTTATCTATCATGAAATTCATACATATCACCTAGGAATGAATGATCTTGTAGTACGTATGAGATGTCAGTTTATATACAATGCCATAGAACACACCAATCATCACAAATGTAATACATGTAACAATCTTAATGAGTGTCATATCTGTAATTGTAAATAACACCATCAATTTCGATATCATTGGATATGCACAAATCAAATGCAGCCCAGCTAATGCTAATGGCATAAAGAAGACAAGTAAAATCTGTGCGTTAATCGTCTTTTTAATCTGTGCATCTTCCATACCGACTTTACGCAATACTCTGAAACGCTCAGCATCTTCCAGACCTTCTACGATTTGCTTATAGTAGATAATCAAAACCGCAGATGCCAGGAAAACAATTGATAACAATCCACCTAGTACAATGATACCGCCAAACAAGGTATAATACGCTTCTAATGCTGCTTGTTTTGTATCTACAGAATACATGTAACTAAAATCCAATGTGTTTGCTATTTCAGAGTTTTTCAATAGAAAACCTATTTTTTGAGACAGTGCTTCCTTATCTATCGTATATCCATCTTCAACATTTGCTAAATATGCCAATATATCTTCCGTGCCTTCTTGATATGTCAATGCATTCATCTCCTTAACCACAAGTGTTGCAGATGTATCTGTCACTGTATTGGCATCTGGAATCAGTGATTCTTTTACGATTTCCTTCACTTTCAATGGTTGATTCTGATCCAGCTGGAATGTTTGATAATCTACATTGGATTTTGATACAAGCAGACATTCATCATCATGCAATGATTCATTTTGATTTGTTAACTGATTGAATGTATCTAAATCAATAACTGTAAATCGATCCATCGTGAAAGTATTACTGGAAGCATATCCTTTCTTTGTGAAGCTTCCAAAGAGGATATCTTTATAATGCACATAATTTCCATCTACCATATGTGCATTATTTTCCTGCACAAACTGCTGAAAAAGATCACGTAATTGTTCAACATCTTTATATGTTCCCACCTGCATCACAACATCTTTTGGATATCCACGATCTACAGAATCCTGTATTCCTGTATAGGCAGAAAAGGAAACAGAAGCAACAACCATGACCATTGTAATCAAGATACAGATCGATGCTAATCCAGCACCGTTTCTTTTCATACGGAAACGCATTGTTCCTACGGATACAAAATGATTTGGCTTATAGTAATAGTTTTTATTTTTCTCCAGTACTTTGCATAAAGCAACAGAGCCAACCGTAAACAAGATATACGTCGCAACAATCACAAGAAGAACTGCGATAAAAAATATCTGTAATGCTTTTAGTGGAGATTCAATTGTGACTGCCATATAGTAGGCAACAGCTAAAATAACAACGCCAATCAATGCAAATACCATATTCGCCTTTGGTGCTTTTTCCCCATAGGAAGTACTATGCATCAAATGTAAAGCACTTTTTGCTTTAATACGAATTGCGCTGTAAATAAACAAAATTGCATAAATGCCCACAAACCATACTGCTACGTTAACAATCAAATCAAAGTTAAAATAGAAACCTGTACTCACTTCTGCATGACACAAACTAAACAGTACCAGTTCAACAAGTTTACTGAGTGCAACACCAAGAAGTAAACCACCTGCAATGACGCTGCACATGACAATCATGCTTTCAATCAAAACAAGCCGAATGATATTTCCACGATTCATTCCAAGAATGGCATACAAGCCCAATTCTTTTTCTCTTATTTTGACAAGAAAAGAATTCGCATAGAACAAGAAGAACGCGGAAAATACAGAGACAATGATCATTCCAAGTCCAAACATTGTCTGCATTGATGCTCCACCTTCCATACTGGAAACAATTGTTGAAACATTCAGGAAATTCATGATATATGTCATTGAACACATCAAGATTCCCGCTAAGATATATGGAAAATAATATTGCTTATTTTTTTGAATACTCAAACAAGCAAGACGAGGATAAAAGAATCTCATATGCTTACTCTCCTGCCTGTATACGTGTCAATGTAAGAGAGATACTCTCATACATTTCCTGTTCACTCTTGTCTCCACGATAGATTTGATGAAATACCTGCCCATCTTTAATGAATAATACTCTTTTGGCATGTGAAGCAGCAGATGTTGAATGCGTAACCATCAGAATTGTCTGTCCTTTTTGATTGATTGCTTCAAACTGATCCAGCATCTCACTTGAACTTTTAGAATCTAAAGCACCTGTAGGTTCATCGGCAAGCAAGATATCCGGATGTGTAATCAATGCACGTGCTACGGCAACTCTTTGTTTCTGACCACCAGATACTTCATATGGGAATTTATCCAGGATATCTGTAATATGAAGCTGTTTTGCGATTGGATCTAACAATGCATCATATTCTTTATGATTTCTACCACTTAATACAAGAGGAAGATAAATGTTATCTCTTAATGAAAATGTATCTAATAGATTAAAATCCTGAAAAACAAATCCAAGATGCTTTCTTCTAAAATTTGCAGCTTCTTTTTCATTCATTTGACTCAAATCTTTTCCATTTAAAAGAATCTGACCTTCACTTGCCTGATCCAGTGTTGCAAGCAAATTCAAAAGTGTTGTCTTACCAGCACCGGATTCACCCATGATTGCGACATATTCTCCATGATCCACAGAGAAATTCACATTATTTAATGCGATGACTTTATTTCCACCAAAGCGTGTCGTATATACTTTCTTAACATTTTTTACTTCTAATAAACGCATGTTTATTGTCCTCCTTTTTACACACTCTAGTTTAGAAAGAAAAGAATCTGTATTCTATCGATTCTTCTTACAGATTCTTTGTTACTTCTTACAGTTTTGTAAGAATTCAATTTTTACGCAAGTTCCATGATCCACAACAGAACGAACAGTAATCTTATGATTCAAAGCATCACAAGTTCTTTTACACAAATACAAGCCAATCCCGGTTGCTCTTTGATTTTCTCTGCCATTGTAGCCTGTATAGCCATTTTCAAAGATTCTAGGAAGATCTTCCTGCTTGATGCCAATCCCTGTATCTTCAATACAGATGCCATCATCCACTCCATAAATTGAAATACTGCCTGTATTTGTATATTTGATTGCATTTGTTAAAACCTGTTCAAATACAAAAGAAATCCATTTTTCATCCGTGACAGCTTTCAAATGAGATGGCTGAAAATGCAACGTTAATTTCTTTGCGATAAATTCACTGGATAATCGACGAATCACTTTTCTCAGAACTTCATCAATATCATATTCTTTAAATACATAATCTGTACTTGTAGAATCCAGACGAAGATATGTCAACGCCATATCCACATACTGCTCAATCCGGAATAAGTCTCTTTCAATATTGTGAGAAAATGGAGTATCTTCATTCTGCAGCTGCAGCTTCATGGAAGCTATTGGTGTTTTGATTTGATGCACCCAGACCGTATAATACTCCATCATCTTCTGACGCTGTTCATTGGAAAGTGACATTTGTTTTCTTTGTGCTGCTATTAACATTTGAATGATTCGGTATTGTTCCTCTTCAATCTTTGTCACAAAGGAAGGATACTCAACTACACTTGCGATATCTGCATCTTTGATTTTTGTTAACTGTTCATATGTTTTCTGCATTCGAAAAAAGCGACGTATACCAAACACACATAAAATCAACAGACTTAATATATCTACATATACAATGCAGTCCATTGGTATCTGATACAAACGATAACAAATCATCTGTAAAACAAAGATACAGATAAATACCACAATCAAAGATAGATTCTGTTTTACATATTGCATCAATAATTTCATACAATCATATACCCAACTTTAAACTTCGTTTCAATGACATGATCCAATCCTGCATTTTCTAATTTCTTACGCAAACGATTCACATTGACACTCAATGTATTTTCATCCACAAAGCTGTCCGTCTGCCACAAAGCATTCATCAGCTTTTCTCTAGACACGACTTTTCCCTTATTCTTCACTAAACAAAGAAGGATCAGATATTCATTCTTGCTCAATGCAATCTGTTGCGATTGATACATCACAACATGCTGATCAGTATCAATGAATGCACCATGAAATTCCAACAATGTATTCTCATTCGAAAAATCATATGTTCTACGCAATAATGCATGGATTTTCGCAAGCAATACATCAATATCAAATGGCTTAGAGACAAAATCATCTCCACCCATATTCATCGCCATCAACATATTCATTCTTTCTGTTGCGGATGAAATAAAGATAATTGGTGTTTTAGATATTTTACGAATTTCACTGCACCAGTAAAATCCATCATAAAAAGGTAATGTGATATCCAACAATACAAGATGCGGATGAAAGGATACAAATGTATGCAATACATCTTTGAAGTCTTTCACACATTGCACTTCAAAGCCCCAAGATTGACACCTTGTCTGTATTCCTTCCGCAATTCCCTGATCATCTTCTACGATTAGTATTTTGTACATAACATTACCTTGTTTTACTTATTTTAACACTTGTGATAAGTTTCAAAATCTTAACTTTTTTGAATATACATTAATATTTCATTCACACCCGCATACACCTTTGTTTCCACTTCACTCACCACAACAAGCGTCGGTGCCTGCATTACATCAAATTCCTTCACTAGATTCGGATTATTTTCACCATCCACCAGTAAATAAGGAATCTTTTTCTCATTCATCAGCTTCTGAATCATCTTGCAATTGGCACATGTTTTTGTGGTAAACAAAAGATTATTTTCATTCACAACAGGAATAGAAGAAACAGATTTCTTTTTCATAGGTGTCACTTTCTTCTTTTTTGAAAAGCCACCTTCCACTTCATATACAGTACGATCCTTAAACTCCTGATTCTTTCCAGCATTCCAGTTCTTCACAGGACGATAATATCCCGTAATTCTAGAATACACTTCCGTTTCACCACCACACTTCGGACACTTCCAGACTTCCCCATTCAAATAGCCATCTTTCTTACAGATACTATATGTAGGTGAAAGTGTGTAATAAGGCAATTTATAGTTTTCCGCAATCTTTCTTACAAGTGCAGAAGCACTCTTCCAGTCAGACAATCTTTCCCCTAAAAATGCATGGAATACTGTTCCAGATGTATACAATGTCTGTAAATCATCCTGGATATCCAAAGCTGTAAATACATCTTCTGTGAAATTGACTGGTAAATGAGAACTGTTTGTATAGTATGGTGTTCCACTTTGGTTCGCTGTAATGATTTCTGGATATTTTTCTTTATCATGTTTTGCCAGACGATACGCAGTACTTTCTGCAGGTGTTGCTTCCAGATTGTAAAGATCACCATATTCCACCTGATAGTCTTTCAGTCTTTCACGCATATGATTTAAAACATCTTTTGCAAAACTCTGTGAAGTTTCACTAGAAAGATCTTCCTGGATCCAGGCTGCATTCAGGCACGCTTCATTCATACCAACAATACCAATGGTTGAAAAATGATGTGCAAATGTACCAAGATACTTCTTTGTATATGGATACAGACCATTGTCCAATAATTTCGTAATGACCGTACGTTTTGTCTTTAATGAACGTGCACTGATATCCATCATTGCATCCAGTCTTGTATAAAATTCATTCACATTCTTAGACAAATACGCAATCCGAGGCAGATTGATCGTTACCACGCCAATAGAACCCGTAGATTCTCCACTTCCAAAATATCCACCACTCTTTTTACGCAATTCTCTAAGATCCAGTCTCAATCTGCAGCACATGGAGCGAATATCACTTGGCTTCATATCAGAATTTACATAGTTAGAAAAATATGGTGTTCCATACTTCGCAGTCATTTCAAACAACAATTCATTATTTTCTGTATCTGACCAGTCAAAATCCTTTGTGATGGAATATGTAGGAATTGGATACTGAAAGCCTCTGCCTTCATAGTCACCTTCAATCATGACTTCAATGAATGCCTTATTGATCATATCCATTTCTTTTTTACATTCACCATATGTAAAGTCTTGATTTTTTCCACCAATGATTGCAGGCAGATCCTTTAAATCTTCTGGTACAGTCCAGTCTAGCGTAATATTTGTGAATGGTGCCTGTGTACCCCAGCGGCTTGGTGTATTCACGCCATATACAAATGTCTGAATTGCCTGTTTTACCTGCTTGTAAGATAAATGATCTGCTTTTACAAAAGGTGCAAGATACGTATCAAAAGAAGAGAACGCCTGTGCACCCGCCCATTCATTCTGCATGATACCTAAGAAATTGACCATCTGATCACACAAAGTATCTAAGTGCTTTGCGGGACCACGAGTAATCTTGCCTTCTACTCCACCAACACCTTCTAATAATAATTGCTTCAATGACCATCCAGCACAATAACCACTCAACATACTCAAATCATGAATATGAATATCTCCATTGCGATGTGCATTCGCAATCTCTTCATCATATGCTTCCGACAGCCAGTAATTGGCAGTGATTGCACCAGAGTTAGATAAAATCAAACCGCCAATAGAATATGTTACGGTACTGTTTTCCTTCACTCTCCAATCCAAAGCATTCAAATAACTATTCACCAATGATTTATAGTCCAATGTTGTTGCGGAAATATTTCTAACGTTTTCTCTTTGCTTACGATATAGGATATATGCTTTGGATACATCTGCATATCCCGCTTCACTCAATACTTTTTCAACACTGTCTTGAATATCTTCAACATCAATCATTTCATCTTTGATCTTTGCTTCAAAATCACTTGTCACTCTTAAAGCAATCAAATCAATGACATCATCTGTATAATTCTTTTTGCATCCAATAAATGCTTTCTTGATTGCATTTGCAATCTTCTGAATATCAAATGGAACTGTACTTCCATCACGCTTTATAACTCGATACATAGACTAATCCTCTTTTACACCCCTGACTTCAGCATTAGGGACGTATTGCTTTACTGCTTCTAGTATTTCTAGCATTTCCTGCTTATTGTAGGAGTGAAAACCTTCTTGAATGCAATTCGGTGAATCCTGAAACTGCTGAAGATACCAGGCATTTACACCTTTCAGCCACTTTGCCATTGCGACAAGGTCCTCTTTTGTATGCAATTCACGAACGATCGTTGTACGAAATTCATATGAAATTCCACATGTACGAATATAGGAAATACATGCATCCATACTTTCCACAGGAAAGCTCTCTGCATCACTTCCAACTGTCAATGCATATTTCTCTTTTGTGTTCTTCACATCCATTGCGATATAATCTACAAGCTTTGCATCAACGATTTCTTTTAAACGATCTAAATAATTCCCCGTCACATCCAGTTTGATATCGTAGCCTCTTTTTTTAATTTCCTTTAAAAATGGAATCAGTTTTTCCTGCATTAATGGTTCTCCACCACTGATGCATACACCATCCAGGATATTTTTACGCTTGTCTAGAAACTGGAATATTTCATCAACATCTAAAAACTGATAGTTTTCAGGAATATACACAAGATCACGATTATGACAAAATGGACATTTATAGCTGCATCCACTTGTAAAAATCGTACAGGCAACTTTACCTGGATAATCCAGTAAAGTCGTCTTCAATAGACCACCAATTTTCAAACTCGATAGATCTTCACTTTCTGACAGTACATTTCTTGCATTGTCTGTTACAACAGCCATCATTTCATTAAATGCATCAAAATCCAGATCTTTCCCAACGATTTTTCGACATTCATTTCGATATTGATAAATTGCATTCATTACTACATTTGCTTCTTTTGTTGTATATAAACGCTTGCTTCTACGATCATGTTCATCATTTCGCACCATCACATAGCCCTGATCAATCAAACGGCTGATTGATTTCGTGGTTGTTCCTTTATCCACTTCACAAACACGCGTTACGTCCTGCATCGTACATCCTTCATTTTCATTAATAAATGTTAAAAAGATGATCTGTCCTGAACCAATGTCATATTTCGCTAAAACATGATCAAAATATTTCATGATATTTCGATATAGAATAGATAGATTCAACAAAAAATTTTCATTTGTTTTCATACGTTCACTCTTCAATTGGTTGGATTTCCAACTTCTATCAATAATTCTATCGAACCTATAACAAGTGTCAAATACAATACTAGAAAACTCCTCCTTTCTGTCTTCTATTGTATCCGAACGTCATCATTTCACTGTCCGTTATTACGGATAGTAATTACTTTTGTGAAATTTGTGAAAAATTTTGGTTATATCACTTGATTTTGCTTTTTTTCTCATGTATAACCTATACAACAAAGAAAGGAGGACATCAAAAATGAGTCATCGTATTGAATATTTGACGATCGATGGCGGCAAAGTTATTGAATTTACAGATGATAAAGGATATGCACGCTTAGCTAACGAAGCAGACATGGGTTACATCGTTATTACAAATCACAGCCGTTATTGATGGAAACAATGAAGATCATTGTTCTTCTTCAATCGATCAAACAAAACAATTCCAAAAGTGGAATTTTATACAATGCATCTAAGATTAGATGCATTTTTCTTTTCTATCTATTACAATATTTTTTGGAGAAAAATAACATGAAAAAATATACAGATACATACCAGCCAGAAAATGATGCACAGCTAGATGCATTATTAAACAGAAGAAAAGCACCTCTTTCTCAAGAAGGACTCAATAAAGTTCTGCAGGATTTAACTATGTTTATGAGTGGGGATGTCATCTTCTTTGCGGCAATCTATCCAAAAAAAGATGAAGAATTACTTGCCTGTTCCGAAATTGAAAAAGCTGACATGATGGAAGGCAGCGACGGTGAAAGATACTTTCCAGTATTTTCTTCCGTTGCATTACTCAACAAATTCAAGCCTAAGTTAAACAAAGGTGAAATGATCTACGTATTTACCAAGAAAGAACTTCTTACATTCTTAGATTTAAACAAGAAGCTCGCAGCTGTTGTTGTGAATCCTATGGTAGATGATTTACTCCTGCATAGACTTCTTCTGCAGAACCTCATTACCGTACAGGAAGATCAGACAAAATTTGCATAAAATGCATCAAAGGGGCTGTAACAGTTGAACAAGTTTAAAGTTCAAAGCTGTTGCAGCTTTTTCTGTGCACTCTAAAAACAGTCAG
>CAKVBD010000027.1 GCA_934725105.1 uncultured Bulleidia sp.
CTGACTGTTTTTAGAGTGCACAGAAAAAGCTGCAACAGCTTTGAACTTTAAACTTGTTCAACTGTTACAGCCCCTTTTATTTTACGATTCTAATGATTGTATTGCCTGCCATGCATCCTTAGCATTCTGATATACAAAGGCATGCATTCCAAATGCATTTGATGCATCCACATTTTTCTTTGTATCATCAAAGAATACACATTCTTCTTTCTTCAAGTCATATGTATCAATCAGATATTGAAAGATGCGTTCTTCTGGCTTTATCATTTGAATTCTTCCACTGATGACTTTCCCATCAAACAGATCAAATACTTCTTTGTATCGCTTTTCTGTATACGCAAATGGTTCTACGCCATAGTTAGAAAGAACATAACAATGATACCCTTTCTCTTTTAAATCCATCAAAAACTGTTTTCCTTCTTCAAGAATCTCAAACATATCTTCCCATCCAGGATGAAAAAACAGTTTAATTTCTTCCTGCAGTGATGGATACTTTTCTAGATATAAAGGCAGTGTTTCACTGACACCTTGATAAACACCTTTATCTACCTCTAGCCATAAAGGATCAAGGAATATTGCAGAATACAATGCTTCTTCTTTTTCTTTACATAATCCTAAGCGATGGATTGCTTCTTTTGGCTGAAAACGAATCAACACACCGCCAAGATCAAAAATAACATTCTTAATCATGCTTGTAATAATTGATCAGACACCCGTCTTCCAGAATTTCAATTTCATCTCTTGTTAATGCACCACAGTTTACTTCAATCATTGTAACTGCATCCTTATGCACAACATAGGCTTTCATCGGTGTATTCGATTCCAGACCTTCTTTTACATTCTTTACAAGTACCCAGCTGCCTTTTTCAAGTAGCACATCATCTGTTGTTAGAAATGGAAGCATGCCCCAGTTAATGCAATTGGAACGATATCTCTTTGTCGCATATTCATGGGCAAAGTTTGCACCAGCACCCAACACTCTTTGACAGCTTGCAGCCTGTTCACGCGCAGAACCATCCCCTGGCTTATATGCATAGATGGAAGAAGCAATGTTTGTATCTGGATCTACAGTAATGCCACTGTTTTCAAGCAATGCATATACATGCTTTACTTCTTCATTTTCCCAATCCATTTCTTTCACTTTCTTTGCTTCATTTACATAGTCAGGATCTCTTCTAGATAATGTAAATTCAGCCAAGCGCAATGGATTGGAACGATACGATGAAGTTTCTCCAGAAGGAATCAATTCATCTGTTGTCGTGACTGGATCATCAATATGAGAAACGATCTTTAAAAGAATATCATTGCTTAAGGATGGCTGCTCTGGCCAGTCTTTAATATTTGGTCCAAAGTGTAATGGATAGTCAGGCTCTTCTTTTCCATAGCCGTTAAATACTCTTTTTTCATATAAAGAAGCATCAAATGGGCACATGTAATCCTTCTCATCTTCATGACAGACATCACTTGCAGCTGTTAAAACACCTTGATTTCTACTCGTTGCCGCAATACTTCTCGCATCCATCAGGCATACAGAAGCAATCTGTCCTTCATTTGGCTTACTGCCTTCTCGATTAGGAAAATTACGTGTTGTATGACGAATGGAAAGTTCATTGTTTGCTGGGGTATCCCCTGCACCAAAGCAAGGACCACAGAACGCTTCTCTAAAGATTGCTCCAGTAGAAATCAAAGAAGCAACCGTTCCATTTTCAACAAGTGCTTTATAGACAGGCATAGAATCAGGATAAATAGAAAGTCTGAATTCACCATTGCCGCAATCACCATCATTCAAGATTGCACTTGCTGCCATGATATTGCCATATGTTCCACCAGAACATCCCGCAATGACACCTTGATTCACAATCACTGTACCATCTTCTTTTACCTTAGAAACAAGGTCCATGTTTTTATGCGCAAGCTGTGCATTTGCATGTTCTTCTGCTTCTTTCAGATATTTCTTTGGATCCTTTTTAAATGTATTGATTGGAATGGCAAGAGATGGATGCATTGGTAAAGCAATCATACATTCCACTTCACTCAAGTCAAGATCAATGCATCGATCATAATATGTTCCATCATTCACTTTTAGACAACGATACGCATCATCTCTACCATGCTGCTGAAAGTACTGTTCTGTCTTTTCATCCGTTTCCCAGATACTGCTTAAACATGTCGTTTCAGTTGTCATGACATCAATTGCATTACGATATTCCTGAGACAATCCATGAATTCCTTCTCCCACAAATTCCATGATACGATTCTTCACAAATCCATTTGCATATGTTTCTTTACATAACGCAAGTGCAATATCATGCGGGCCAACACCAGGTTTCACTTTTCCATGCACATAGACAAGAACGACTTCAGGACGTGCTACATCATATGTTTTTTCAAGAAGCTGTTTGGCAAGTTCGCCACCACCTTCTCCAATACCCATTGTTCCTAACGCACCATATCGCGTATGAGAGTCTGATCCAAGGATCATTCTTCCACATCCACTCATCATTTCACGATTGTAGGAATGAATGACAGCCATATTTGGCGGTACATAAATACCACCATATTTATGTGCAGCACTCAATGCAAATTGATGATCGTCTTCATTGATCGTTCCACCAACTGCACAAAGTGTATTATGACAGTTTGTTAATACATAAGGCACAGGAAACTTCTTTAAACCAGAAGCTCTCGCTGTTTGAATGATACCAACATATGTAATATCGTGAGAAGTTAAAGAATCAAAACGAATATGAAGAATATCAGCATCTGTATGTGTATCATGTGCATCCATGATCTGATATGCCAATGTTTTTTTCTTTCCTTCTTCTTTGGAATATGTACTGTTTTCTACATATGTTCCATTTTCAAAGAATACACCATGATTAATTAATTTCATTTTCTATCACCCTGCATACTTCTTCTGTAAATGCCTTGCATCCTTCATTTCCACCAATATCCTGCGTTGTATGCTTTCCTTCTTCAATCACCGCATAGATTGCTTTTTCAAGAATTTCTGCTTTTTCTTTCATATCATGATCTTTTAAAAGCATGCTGAAAGAAAGCAGTAAAGCTGTTGGATTTGCCTTATCTTTTCCCGCAATATCAGGTGCAGAACCATGTACTGCTTCATAGATAACAACATCTTCACCAATATTAGCACTTGGCGCAAATCCCAGTCCACCAACAAGTCCCGCACAAAGATCAGAAATAATATCACCATACAGGTTCTCAGATACAAGTACATCAAACTGTGCTGGATCCGTAACAAGCTTCATGCATAATGCATCAACAATAACAGAATCACTTTCAATTTCAGGATAGTCTTTCGCAACACTCTGAAAGCTTTCTAGGAATAAACCATCACAAAGCTTCATGATATTTGCCTTATGTACTGCAGTTACTTTCTTACGATGATGCTTTCTTGCATATTCAAAAGCAAAGCGTGCAATTCTTTCACTTGCTGAACGCGTAATGAGTTTAATGCCATGTGCAGTATTCGCATCATACATGTATTCAATTCCTTTATAGAGATCTTCTGTATTCTCTCTAACAATCACAAGATCAACATCTTCATATCTACTCTTTACACCAGTAATCGAATGTACAGGTCTAAGATTTGCATATGTAGAAAAACGCTGACGTAACTGTACGTTAATAGAACGGAATCCAGTACCAATTGGTGTCGCTGTAGGACCTTTTAATGCAATTCCAGTATTCTGGATTGCATCCATTAAATTATCATCAAACAGCTTGCCACTCTCTGCATAGTATTCTGCACCAGCAGAATGTGTTTCCCATTCAATATTTGTCTTTAAAACTTCAGATACTTTTTTAACACTTTCAGAGATTTCTTTCCCAATACCATCTCCAGGAATCAATACAACTTTCATATCCTTCACCTCATGCATTCCATTTTACAACAATTCCCATAAAAAACTTTCATAATTTTCATACTTGTAAATGAAAATTATTACAATACAATAGAATTCATATGAGGTGAATGGTTATGATCTATCCAGACGTGCAAGATTTAACAAATCAAGATTTAAAAGTATTATGCGATGCATATCGCAAAAATAATTTCATTGACCCAGAAGTCAGTGAAAAACTAGGTGTAAAAAGAGGTTTGAGAAATCCTGATGGAACAGGTGTTCTTGCGGGATTGACAAATATCTGTGATGTTGTCGGATATCAAAGAGATAAAGACAACAATATTATTCCAATCGATGGAAAACTAATCTATCGAGGTATTGATCTGAATGACATTGTCAATGAAGCAATCACACAAGATCGTTTCTTATTTGAAGAAGTTGCCTGGCTGTTATTATTTGGATCTCTTCCAAACAAGGAAACGCTCGATAACTTTCATCGTATTCTAGAAACACATCGAGAACTTCCAGATGGATTTGCGGAAACACAAATCATGGCAGCCCCTTCTCCAAACTTAATGAACAAGATGGCAAGAAGTGTTCTTGCGATGTATTCCTATGATGAAGAAGCTGAAAATACTAGCTTAGAAAATGTCATTAAACAATCTATTAACCTGATTGCGGAAATGCCAAGTATGATGGTCTATGCCTACCAGACAAAAAAGCATGCATTTGATCATGAATCTTTGTACTTCCACTATCCAAAGCCAGGTTTATCTACCGCAGAAAATATTCTGGCAATGTACCGCCTTGATCAGAACTATACACGAGAAGAAGCAAGATTGTTAGATTTATGCATGATCGTACATGCAGATCACGGTGGAGGCAACAACTCCGCATTTACAACCCGTGTCTTATCTTCTACTGGTACAGATACATATTCTGCCATTGCTTCTGCAATTCTTTCTTTAAAAGGACCAAAGCATGGTGGAGCAAATCTAATGGTCATGAAGCAGCTTGATGAAATCTTAGCCAATGTCAAAGATGTCCATTCAGATGAAGAAATGAAGAATTATCTTGCGAAAATCATCAACAAAGAAGCAGGTGATCATAGTGGACTCATCTATGGAATTGGTCACGCAGTATATACAAAAAGTGATCCAAGAGCACAAATTTTAAAGAGACATTCTAAAGATCTTGCCTATGAAAAAGGAATGCAGAGAGAATATGACTGTTTATGTCAGATTGAAAAACTTGCCCCTGTTGTATTCAAAGAATTAAAAGGCAGCACAAAAAATGTATGTGCCAACGTAGACTTATTCTCAGGTCTTGTCTATCGAATTCTTGGTATTTCTGAAGAATTATTTACACCAATCTTTGCGATATCTAGAGTTGCTGGATGGTGTGCACACCGTATGGAAGAAGTTGAGTTTGCAAATCGTATTATTCGTCCTGCATATAAATATGTTGGAGATGAAAAACAATACATTTCACTAGACAAACGATAAAAGATGCCAACCTGGCATCTTTTTGTTATTGTTCTTCTTTGAGTTGAATATAGCATTTTATTTCAAAAAATAGTCTTTGTTTCTTTCAATTAATATACATAATACAATTCCAGAAACATGAAATAATCCAAGTATAAATTGTGTTGAATTTGTAAAATTAAATACGATATCTGTCGCAATAAATGGCAAGATATACAGTATGAAGAAATATATACCTATTAAAATGAATTTTTTCATATTCTCGTCCTCGTCAGAAATATTTGAAGATATATTTTCTAATGTTTCAAAAATACTGCATCATCAGATGAATTATTCAGATGTTTTAAATTCAACATCTGCTGGAGGTTTCATCTCTGTCCAACCATCATCTGTCAAAGAAATGTTAGCACCGCTTGTATGAGCTTGTGTTATTTGTCTGTAATAGAGATTTCCATCTTTCTCATAGAAAGCAGTTAATATTCCTTTAGATGGATCTTCAATAATTCTATATTCATAATTACTGTTTTGTTTTTGTACAGTTACTTCATTTGTTGATTCAGGAGTTGAAGCCGCACACCCAATCAGGAAAAAGCTCAAAGAAATCAAAAATATTTTTTTCTTTAACATAATAATCAGCTCCTTTTCTAAATTTTAATCTGTTAAAATGAAAAATATTAAGTTATATTGAGTCACCATTTTTGTATCTAGAAAGATTATAAAGAATCATATCTGTGTCCTTTTCTTTATTAAAGGATAGATAAAAAACATTTAAAATTATAGTCTTTTTATTCTTATATAGATTTGTTATGATTTTAATTGCAGACGGCAAAAAGGAAACTGTTCCAGCAGTTTCCTTTTTCATATCTAGATTGTTATTGTTCCTCTTTGAATTCTTCAGGTGTACACATATAGGAAACAATTTCAAATTTCCCATTCACATAATCAAAACGGAAGATACCACCATATGGATGAGGCTGTTTTCCTTGTCTTCTCATTTCCATCATTGCTTCTTCTCCATCAAGACCAAACAAGATTTCAAGTAATCTCTTATAGTATTCTGAATGAGAAACTAACAAAATGTTTGAACCATCTTTGTTTGCAGAAATGATCTTCTGTAATGTGTGATGGAAACGCAGTTCAAATGCATCTTTGCTTTCTCCATTGACATCACTCCAGTCATCGTGCTTCGCTCTATGTTCTTTGATTTCTTTGAGCCATGAATCACGTACAACGGCTTCAAATTCACCATAATCAATTTCTTTTAATCCCTCTAATACAACCGGATCACTATTACGATCATGTGCAATCTTCAAAGCAGTTTCATAGCATCTCAATAGTGGAGATGTATACATAGATGCAAAAGGAATCTCTTTTAAAGCATCCGCACAATCCAGTACTTCTTTCATACCTCTTTCAGTTAATGGAGAATCCGTAACACCTTGCATACGATTGTATTGATTAAACAATGTCTGTCCATGATTTACAAAGTAGAAATGCAATGTTTTATTTACGATTGGATCTTCATACAGTTGTGGTTCTGTTGGAAGGTTTGTAACTGTATACTTTCCATCTTCATATTCCACACGCATAATCGAAGCATTTGGAACAGGATTACCTTTTCCTGTACGTGGGAAAAGCTTATCCATATCAACGTTAAATACAGAACGCAGCATTGTCATTAAATAACTGCCATGTGTCACAACCAATACCTGATCATTATCATGCGCATTAGAAAGAATTGTATCCAGTGCCTGTAAGATTCTATCTTCCACTTCTGCAGGATTTTCACCATTCACACTAGAAAAATCATTTGTATCAAAACAGCGTGTAATTTCTTCAGAATGTGATGTAAATCTTGTACCTTCAAATGTACCAAAATTCATTTCATGCAGATTATTTATAATCACTGGTTCAAGATTTCTACCTTCTAGAATGATTCTAGAAGTTTGCTGGCATCTGCCGCTTGGAGAAGAATATACTGCATCAAAAAAGACATTATTTAACGCAACACGTGTCTTTTCTACCTGCAATTCTCCTTGTGTAGTCAATGGGGAATCACATACTCCCTGCATTCTACCTTTTTCATTTAATCTTGTTTGTCCATGTCGAACAAAATACATAATGACTTTCATAATGATTCTCCCTTAATGTTGTCCATCATCTTCATAACATTCCACAAATCTAGCCGCAAACGAAGGCTGTTCATCTGCAGCATATAAATGTGAAATATCACCAAATTGTGCAATTCTAAAGGCTGCAATACCTTTTCTTCTTTCTTCTGTATGTACAATTGTAACGGAAGAAGGTGCGGCTACAAAGCCCTGCCACAATATCATTGGTGAAATATGCAGTAAATGTGATAATAAAACACATTCCACTCCAAAATGGCAGAAAAATAAAATTGTATCATGATTTCCTTTTTCTACACGGAATGTTTTCCCTTCATGAACATATCCATGTTCTTTTAGAAATACATCAAAGTTATCACAAACCCATTGATACCTTTCTTTCACATTTCCACGCTGCATGACATCATTTTCATACCAATGATCATAATCATAGAAACGACAATCTTTTGTCCAGTCTTCTACCTGCCAATCCCATGCAACAGACTTACGAAGTATACGATCAGGACGAATGATTCTAGGATCGAATTCTCTCAGCCAGTCTAACGTTTCAGCTTCTCGATGCATTTCATGCAAAGTATAAGAAGCTGTCAACTGTGCTCTTCCTAATGGTGACTGATAAAATTCCTGAATATCCATTTTTGCCAGACGTTTAGATAGAAGTTCTGCTTCTCTTTTCCCTTTTTCTGTCAATGAATCATGGATATAGTCTGGATCTCCATGTCTAACGATCATCAGTCTCATAGAATTTCATTAAACTCCAAACGTTCATTGTTCGGACCAAGGATAATAAAGAAACGGACACCGTTGTCATAAAACGGCAACTGTTCAATCCCATCACTGACAATTGTATAGCCTTGTTCTTTACATAATGCATAGCAACCTTCAATATCATTCACATCGATTGCGATATGATCAATTGCGCCTGCTTTTAAAGCAACCTCATCTTCATAGCACTCTAATACAAGTCCCATATATTCAAGAAAGCAGACTTTCTGTTTTCCATCACGAATTGTCTTTTCGTGCTTGATATAAAAACCTAGTTTTTCATAAAACTCTTTTGTTTCTTCAATACTTTTACAAGGAATTCCTACATGCTGGATCCCTGTTGCATAATCCATTACTTCTTTCATGATTCTTTTACCTCAATTTTTCTATACAATCTGGAAAATATAAAACTTCAAATAGCTGCTTTCTTCCATATTCCAGAGAATTGGATGATCTGCATTCTGTTGTGTTACGGAGATTTGTTTTAAAGTAACACCAGTTTCATGGGCCGCTTCTCTTAGCATCTTTTCAAACAGATCACATTCCATATATCTAGAACAGGAACATGTTGCAAGATATCCACCACCTCTTAATACATGCATTGCCTGCATATTGATTCTCTTATATCCATTATAGGCTTTCATAACTGTTCTTCTAGATTTTGTAAAAGCTGGTGGATCTAAGATGATGAAATCAAATTGATGATGTTTTAATGTATCAAGATAGTCAAATACATCTGCCTGTACAAAAGATACATTTTCCAGGCCATTCAGTTTTGCATTTGCTCTACCTTCTTCTAATGCTGTATTGGAAACATCTACTGCAGTCACATGCTTCGCTTCTCCTAAAGCTGCATTTAATGCAAATCCACCTGTATGTGTAAAACAGTCTAATACGGTCTTTCCTTTTGCAAGATGACGAACCAGTACACGATTTGATTTCTGATCCAGGAAATAGCCTGTCTTCTGTCCATTTTCAATATCTACATTCAATTTCAGGCCATTCTCATGTATTACCTGTACGGTATCAGCTTCACCATAGTAGAAGCCTTTATATAAAGAAAGTCCTTCTTTTTCACGAGACTTCACATCATTTCTTTCATAGATAGCTTCAATACCTTCTTCACGAAGAACATGCAGCAAAGCCTGATATAAAACTGCCTTATTCTTTTCCAGACCAAAACAGGTGATCTGTGATACAAGAACACTGTTATAGCGATCAATCGTAAGACCTGGCAATCCATCAGCTTCTCCAAAAATCACTCTACAGTTATCTAGATTCTCTGGCTCTACTGTTTTTCTAAACTCCCATGCCTTTGAAATTGTTTTTTCAAAGAAATCATAATCAATCGTTTCATGCTTCTTAGAAAAGATACGCACTGTAATATGAGAATCTTTACATAGATATCCTGTACCTAAATATGCATCCTGTTCCGTAACAATATCTACAACACTTCCATTTTCTAAATGGGATATATCGGATGCAAGATTATTTGAATACATCCACATCTGACCATTCTTTAAAAACTCTGCACCTTTATCATTAATAACTACTTTAGAATTACTCACGTTCAACCTCCATGGATTTTATGTGTCAATTATACCGTAAAAAAAGGACACCTTGTAGAGTGTCCTCAGGATTAATCCATATCTTTTAAGAATGCAATGTAAGCTCTATAAGCTTCGTATACATCTGCTTTAGATACAACTTCACATGGAGCATGCATATTCTGTACCGCAATACCAGCATCAATGACATCCATGTTCTTGTTAGCCATGATGTAAGCGATTGTTCCGCCTCCACCAACATCTACCTTGCCAAGTTCACATGTCTGGAAGTAGCAGTCATTTTCATCCATGATCTTACGTATCTTAGCCATGTATTCAGCATTTGCATCGTTACTGCCGCCTTTACCTCTAGAACCAGTGTACTTATTGAAACAGATACCCTTTCCAAAGAAAGAAGCATTCTTTGTTTCCATAACTTCTGGATATAGTGGATCAAATGCTGCAGATACATCACTAGATAACATTCTAGAGTTATCCATTGTATCGTTAAATGCAACCAATGAAGATTCATTCTGCATTGCAAGCATCTTGGCAATCACATGATCAAAATATGCAGACTGCATACCTGTGTTACCAACAGAACCAATTTCTTCCTTGTCAACTAAGATTGCACAGGCAGTTCTTTCAGGTGTACCTTCAAAATCCAATACAGCACGTAAAGATGTATATGCACAAACCTTATCATCATGACCATAGCCCATGACCATAGAACGATCTAGACCATAATCTCTAGCCTTTCCAGCAGGAACAACTTCAATTTCACTAGAAATGAAATCATCTTCTTCAATATCATATTTTTCTTTTAATAGATCTAAGATATACGCCTTGACTGGATCCTTTTCTGTATCCTTCTTAGGAATAGAACCAACCAATACATCTAGTGCTTCACCTTCAACAACCTTTGCACCTGTCTTAGACATCTGATCAGCTGCCAAGTGGATCAAAAGATCACTGATTCCAACAACTGGATCATTATCATCATCACCAATGTTGATATCAATGACTGTGCCATCTTTCTTCACAACAACACCAACAAGTGCCATTGGACGAGCAACCCACTGATATTTCTTAATTCCACCGTAGTAGTGTGTATCTAATAATACAAGACCATTAGATTCATATAATGGATGTTGTTTTAAGTCTGTACGTGGAGAATCAATATGTGCTCCTAAAAGGTTTAAACCATTACGGATAGGTTCTTTACCAATAATGAAAGCTAAGATATTCTTACCTTTGTTTGTGGAGTATACTTTATCTCCAGGCTTCAATTCTGTCACTTCACTTAGATTTTTGAATCCAGCCTTTTCAACAAGTGCAATACTATTGTTTACAAATGTTCTTTCAGTTTTAGAAACACTTAGAAAATCAATGTACTCCTTATTGAATTGCATCAATTCATCTTTTTGAGAATCATTCAATTTTTCCCATACTGTCTTACTCATACTGTCCCTCTCTTATCTGATACAGATCAAATGCATGGATATAGTCAGAAGGTCCTTGTAAATATAACGTCATGCCTTCTTCATCTTGTTTGACTATATCTATATGAAGCACTTGCCTGTATTCATCAAACATATTGATTTTACCATAAGGAAGCAGACAATACATACTTTCTTCACTTGGATATAACATTTTCAATATTTCTTTCATTGCCTGATCCATATGATCGCCATTTTTTGCAGAAACACAGATTCCTTCAAGATGCGAAGCATCTTCCAGCAAGTCAACTTTATTAAAGATACGTAATACTGGAATTTCTCCAGCACCAATTTCACGCAATGTATTTTCAGTTACTTCCATCTTTGTTTCATAATCATCATCACTCACATCAACAATTTCTACAAGCAGATCCGCATCTCTTGCGGCATCCAATGTACTCTTGAATGCTTCAACCAGTGTATGTGGTAAATCAGAAACAAAACCAACCGTATCATAGAGAAAGAACGTTTTCTTATCATAGACGATCTTTCTTACTGAAGTATCCAATGTCGCAAATAACATATCTTTTTCAAACACTGCATTTCCACTGGCTTCTGTATTCTGAATCAGACAATTCATAAAGCTTGATTTTCCAGCATTCGTATAGCCAACCAAAGCTACTCTTCTTAATAATGTCTTAGATCTTCTTCTTTCATCCATCTGTCTCTGTGATTCAATTTTCTTTAATTCCTGCTTCAGATCCTGGATCCGTTTCTGATATTTTCGTGCAACGATTGCAGAACGCATTTCACCAGAGCCACGATTCGTTACACCTCCGCCTCTTTCTCTTTCACGATCATTATCACTGTTTAATAAACGTGGCAGATCATACTGTAATCGTGCCATTTCCGTCTGCAGCTTTGCCTGTCTGCTGCGTGCACGAGAGGAAAAGATATCCAGGATCAATGCTGTACGGTCAATCACATTGCATCCAACAACAGCACTGATTCTTTCTGCCATCTGCACACTGAGGCTGTTATAAAACACGACAAGATCAACATCCATTTCTTCCACAAGAATACGCAATTTATCTAACTTTCCTTTACGGAAGGCACTGATTGTATTCATAGAATTTGCTGACTGTGTAATTGTTTCAATAACATTTAACTGACATGCATTACATAAAGCAATACATTCATCCATTTTCATTTGAAATACTTTTGCATCATCTTTGATGCAGACACCTGCTAAAATTACATTTTTCATCGCAACAATCATAGCATGTTCGTTGATTTTTTTCTTGTATCGTACTAAATTAGTTGATACTAACTTAAGGAGGTAAATACATGAAAGTCAATGTACCACTACATACTGTAGATATTATTATCCTAGTCATCATAGGAATCATGATGATTGGAGGCATCAAAATCGTCAGAGGTTTCTTTCATGAAGGAAAACATACAGTACAGAAATCCACATACAATGGCAAAGGAAAAGTAAAAATCATTGTTGCAGTAGATGGTATGCAGTGTGGTCATTGTGAAGCCATTATCAACGATGCAATCCGCAATCATTTTAATGTCATTAAAGTATCTTCCTCTCATACAAAAGGACAAGTCACAATTATCGCAAATCAGGATTTAGATACAGATCAAATACAGAATGTCATTGATGAAAGTGGGTACCAGTATATTGGAATCACAAAATATAACATGTAAAGAAGAAGCCGAAGCTTCTTCTTTTATTTCATAAAGAATCGAATTAATTTGTTATAGAAAGCATTCTGATATGGTGCATAGCGCATTGGTAAATCAATCATACATTTCTTATCTACAATAGATTTTGTATGAGAAAATGCATCAAAGCCATCTTTGCCATGATATTTTCCCATACCACTGTTTCCTACCCCGCCAAAGCCAAGATAGTTGCTTGCAAGATGAATGATCGTATCATTGATGCATCCCCCACCATAGATCATCTCTGTATCCATTTTTTGAATATGATTTTTATTTTTTGTAAAGAGATAGAATGCCAATGGATGTGGTTTTGTCTTTAATGTATGCATCATTGCATCAAAGTCATCATATGTTAAAACTGGTAAAAGCGGTCCAAAGATTTCTTCCTGCATGACACTGTCAACCCATGTAACGTTATCCATCACTGTTGGTTCAATCTTGCATGCTTTCTCATCGTACATGCCACCATAAACGATTTTATCAGGATCCATCATTTTTCGAATTCTTTCAAACTGTCCTGGATGAATGATCTTTCCATAACTATCACTTGTAATTGGATGTTCACCATACTGCCTTATAATTTCTTTCTGCAGTGCATTGATCAATGCATTTTTTTTAGAACGATGTACAAGTATATAGTCTGGGGCAACACATGTCTGCCCACAGTTTAGAAATTTACCAAACACAATTCTTTTCGCACTCAAATCAATATCTGCACTTTCATCAACAATACAAGGGCTCTTTCCCCCAAGTTCTAGAATACAAGGCGTTAAATGCTCCGCACACTTCATATTCACGATTTTTCCAGTTTGTGATCCACCAGTAAAAAATACAAAATCAAATGGCTGTTCCAAAAGTATATTTGCTTCCTCTATTCCACCTTCGACAAGTGTAATATAGCTTTCATCAAAGTTTTCAGAAATGATTTTTTTCATCACCTGATTTGTAAATGGAGAAGCAGGAGATGGTTTTAAAACTGCTGTATCACCAGAAGCAATAGCACATACCAATGGATCCAGTGTTAAAAGAAATGGATAGTTCCAAGGTGACATGATCAATGTCACGCCATAAGGAACTGCTTTTGTATAGCTCAAAGAAACAAACTGTGCAAGTGGTGAAGGTACATAGTGTCTTTTGGCATAGGAAGATACATGTTTTAACATATGTGAAATTTCACTTTTCACTATGCCAATTTCACTCATATAGCTTTCTTCTCTGCTTTTTCCCAAGTCTTTCTTTAAAGCATCCACAATTGCATCTTCATATCGATTGATTGCATCATACAGTTTCTTTAACTGCTGCTTTCGAAAAGAAACCGGCAATGTATTTCCACTCAGAAAATATTTTTTCTGTATGTTGTAGATATTTGATAGATCCATTTCTACTCTCCTTTGATTTGTCGATACAATGGTGCAAGCTCTTTTGCATTCCATAGCACAGGAACTGGATACAATGGATTGGCTTCCTTAGAAGCATGCTTCGCTAAAGAAGGAACATCTTTTTCCTGTATTTCTGTTATATGTAGTGGAATATGCATTTTCTGATTCAATGCTTCAATGGATGCAATCATTTTTCTGCATGCATCGTCATCACGATCAACTTCATTGCTTACTCCAGCAACAAGCGCAATATCATGCATTTTACGATCAATACGATGTCCATATGCCTTTAAAACATATGGCATTACAACAGCGTTTGCTAATCCATGTGCAATATCATACTGTCCACCCAGTGAATGTGCGATTGCATGAATATACCCAACATATGACATAGAAAAAGCAAGTCCAGCCTGATATGCAGCTAAAGACATATTTCTTCTTGCCACTTCATTTTGAGGTTCCTCATACGCAATCCATAGATTCTGATATATCAACTTTATCGCATCTAGTGCCAGGCGTCTAGTTTTAGGTGTTGTAGAACCGCCAATATATGCTTCAATGGCATGTGTTAATGCATCCATGCCTGTTGTAGCTGTAAGTGATTTTGGTAATGTATATGTCATTTTAGGATCCAGTACTGCATAATGCGGTATCAAAGGAAAATCCATCAAAGCATACTTGTCATGATTTTTTGGATCACTGATGACAGAAGCAAGCGTAACTTCACTACCCGTACCTGCTGTTGTAGGAATCGCAATCAATGGTGGAAGCTTATGAATGACACGTAAAATTCCTTTCATATCTTTCACTTTCTTTTTTGGATTTGTGATACATGCACCAATTGCTTTTCCACAATCCATAGAAGAACCTCCGCCAATCGCAATGATTGCCTGACAATGATTGTTTTGATACAGATGCAGACCACATTCCACATTTTCAACCGTTGGATTTGGCTTTACACCAGAATAAATCGTATATTCAACAAAATATTTCTTACATGTTTCTTCTACCGGCTGCAATAATCCATGATCAATAATTCCCTGGTCTGTTACAATCAACAAAGATGTAATTTTTTCTTTTTCAAATACTTCTTTTAAATCATCACAGTCATCCACGATTTTTGGCTCACGATAAGGTAAAACAGGAATCACAAGACGAAACGCTTTCTGGAAAATACGACATCCTACTTTTACAATACAATTCATATTATGCATTCTCCTCACAAATTGCATCTAATCTTTCAGCGATTCTAAACAGGCAGGAATATAACGTATTTCTCTCTTCTTCCTTCAAATCAAAACTGACTTCCATTAATACATGTTCAATTTTATCCGCAATCAGCTTCCCTGTTTCTTTCCCAAGATTACTCAATGTAATCACACTGTTATATCTTTTCTTCTCTGTTTTTTCTCTTACAACATATCCGTTTGTTTCAAGATATTCTAATGTTCTAGAAATTGTTGCTTTATCTTCTCCACACTTTTCACAAAGCTTTGTCGCTGTATTTGCATCCGTAGCATATAAATAATATAGACATTCCACATGAAAACTTCTCAAATGCATATCTTTCATTTCCTGATTTTCTATCTTTCGAATTGCACGAGAAATTCTCGCAATCGAAACCGTAAACATTTCAAATCTATTTTCCATACATCCTCCTGGTATATTGTTGATTTTTCAACAAGTTATTCTATTATATATTTATTTGTTGAAAATTCAACAAATAAAAAACACCGCAACTTCTGTTACGATGTTTGTTTCAAATGATTGACATAATAAGAAACACCAAGCCATGTTTCATGTTTATATCCAACATGTTTTAGAAAACCTTCTTTTTCAAATCCAAACTTTTCATGGATTTTTTCAGAAGCAGTATTTCCCTCTGTCACAATGGACACAACATGATAGAAACCATGTTTGTCTGCTGCAAGCAGTATTGCTTCCATCAACATACTTCCATAGCCTTTTGTTTTCATTGTATGATCTAAATAAATTGATAGATCCACAGTCCATTGATATGCACTTCTTTCATGAAATGCATCTAAATAAGCATAACCAATGATTTTATGATTCTCTTCCAGTACAAGAAATGGATATTTTTCACAGATTCTATGTACACGCTGTTGAAATTGTGATAACGATAATTTTGTTTCTTCAAAAGTCGCAACACTGTTTTCAATATACCAGTTATAAATTTCTAGACAAGAAGAAATATCATTTTCTTCTAAAGGACGAATCATCTTTCAAATACGACCTCTCCATTCATGAACGTCATCATTACTTTTGCTTCATGAATTTGATTTGCTACTACTTTAGTAATATCTGTATCTAATACGACAAGATCTGCATAGTATTCTGGTGCAATCTTTCCAATACGATCCTGCATGAATAACTGTTCTGCACCCTTGATCGTATAAGAATCAATTGCCTGTTCCACACTTAAGCTTTCTTCTTGATGCATGCCATTTCTTGTGATGGCAAGTTCAATACCAAGCAATGCATTTGGCATTTCTACTGGTGCATCTGATCCATTGGAAGCAATTGTATTTTCATACAATGTCTTGTATGGATACGATGTTTTCGCTAATGCTTCTCCTACTCTATTTTCAACAATGGCTGCATCTGTAGATAAGAAGATTGACTGGAAATAACAAGATAATTTCTTCTGAATGATTTGATCAATCTGATCTTGTCTTAGAATCTGACAATGAACAATACCGTGATGCAATGGATTTCCTTCATACACATTACCTGCATATGCCTCTAAAACATCATCCACTGCTCTATCACCAATACAATGTGCAATTGTTGGCATATTAAATTGATTTGCCAGCTGTACAAAGGTCTGCATTTCTTCCACAGAATAATTCATGATACCTGTTGTATCCTGTGCATCATGATATGGTTTTGACATTGCAGCACTTCTAGCACCTAAAGAACCATCCGTTACAAGTTTCAGTGGTCCAATTCTAAACAGATCATTTCCTACATCAAATGTATATCCTTCATCCAGGAATCTAGAGAATTCTTCAACATTATTGAATTCACATTGTTCATTGACTCTTAAATTCATCTTTTCCTGATATGACAGCTTTTCAAATGTATTGAGCGGCAATTCATAACTATCACAGATCGATAAGAAATCATCACTTCCAACAGTTGTTACACCAAATGCATTCGCACATGCAATACCTTTTTGAATATAGTCTATCAATGTACTTTCATCTACCTTTGGCCATGCTTCATGAACTACATTGATATCCATTTCTTCCACAATACCATCTTTACTATCATTCATGGAAGCAAGCTGCAATGCCTTTGTATTACAACTCATAGAATGTCCGCAGCTTCTTGTTACACAGATAGGAACATCTTTAGAAATAGCATCCAGGAAATCCTTTGTTGGCTTCACTTTTTGATCCGTAAATGTTTCTTCGTTATAGCCACGTGCAATCAGCCACTGTCCTTGTTTTAATGTTGCTAAACGTGCAAGCAGTCTTTCCTTCATATCTTCTAAAGAAGTACATGTTGCAAGCTGTACACAAGACAAATAGAAGCCAAGTTCTGCTAAATGCATATGAGAATCAACAAATCCAGGCAATACAAACATACCATTCAAATCAATTACTTCATCTGTATCACTAATCTGTTGAAGTACATCTTCATTTGTACCAACAAGCTGTATCTTGTTATCTTCAATCAAGATTGCCTGTTTTTCACTTTTATAAATTGATGCATTGATTAATGCTTTTTTCATAGTTTACCCCCAGATAAATCTTGTATCGTAAAACTGTTCTTCTTGACCTAGCAATTGAATCAATTTTTCATGATTCACAACATATCCCGCAGGTGCTACGATCCAGCGGCTTGTTGCTTCATTTCCATGGTATATGATTCCAACAACATAGCCTGTAAATTCATCAAGCGGCTCTTCTACCCCAACAACATACGCATCTTGCAGCTCAACATCTTCTAGATTTGTATCTTGCTTGATATATCCAAAATTATATGGACAGATCATATCCTGTAACGTTGGATGGTAGCTGCCATAGGCACGGTCTACAATCACAGTCACTTTCTTTCCAATCATGCTTCTTCCAACAAGATATTCCAATTCCACAATTGCAGAATCACCATTGCTTTCAAATCCATTGGCAACATAGAAATGAACAAGCTGATCATATGCACGTACTGTAATTCTGCCAATATTCATCTGCAATGCTTTTTCTTTCAATGCATCCAGCAAAGAAGATCCAATATCTTTATGACGATCCTGTTTCTTCACATACAAAAACGCAATACGAAAATCATTGGCATCATATGCTAATACACCATTCATTCCTTCATCAAAGGAAGCAAAGTAAGAATATTGTTCATAATGAGCTTCAAAATAGGAAAGGATGCTTTTTTTTGCATCTTCACTTTCGAAAGCATCCTTTTCATTTCCACATTCCTCATTTACAAACGAATACACTTCATCATATTCACTTTGTAAAATCTCTTTTATCATAGATCAAGATCTCCATCATATAAAGCAGTTGCATCCTTCACAATGTTCTTCATGACGTTTTCATCAGCGAAAATCACTTCTACTGGAACATTCTTTGCATTCGGTACAGCAACTTCACGAATCAGATTCAAGATTCTTTCTTCCTTGCTTGTACTTTCAACTACAAACAAGAAACTGCCCTGGTTACCAACAACTTTCTGCTTCAGCCATACATGCTTGATTTCTTCTGTTTCATCAGCTCTATCATATACAGCCATTGCCATCTTTGTAGGATATACCGTTGGTTCTACATATTGCACATTCAATGGTGCTGGTGTTGGCGGCGTAACAGTTCTAGGTGCAACTGTCTTTCCTGCAATATGTGCAACCATCATCTTAGGAATCACAATATTATCCTTGCCTGGATTAATGATAAGTCCTTCTGCTTTTGTATTTGGTGCTTCAAATAATACTTCATAGTCCTTTGCGTGACGAACGACCTGCTTTGGCTGTACGCCTTTTCCAAAATTCATCAGCTTTGCATTTTCAATACTTGTGAATACTGGAAAGAATGTTTTGCCGTCATTTGTATTAACAAGGAAGAATTTGATCTGTGATGGATTTGCATTCTGGATCGTACCATTCTGTTCCTGTTGAAACTGCACATCAAAATCACAAGGAGACAATAATTGTGCCTTCTTTAATTCTTCTGATAATTGTGCCTGTTTTTCAGGTGTACTTCCTTGTTTTAAATCATTGATTACTTTTTCAAGTTCTGGATTTTGAATTGGTGGAAATTTTGTATTTGCCATAAAAAAATACCTCGCTAACTGTCATCAAGTATACATTTTAATGCGATTTTTCTCAATGTATACACTTGAAGTTCTCTGTATAATATTCTTACAGTGTTTAGAATGATTTCACATTCTTTTCACTTAACACATTTATCATAATACACGTAAACAACGAAAGGACGTGACAAATATGTCTCAAATGAATACAAATGAAAAAGAACCTATCAATGTTGAATATGTAGAAAAACCAAAAAGAGAAAAGAAAAGAAGCTTCTCCTTTCTGACAGTGATTGTCAGCATGGTATTCTCTTTGATCTGTGGACTTGGGGGTGGATGGTTTGCCTATACACATTTAGGAAACAGTGAATCATCCAGTAAAACCGGAATCACATATTCCTCTGAAGCTTCCCCAAGTGCAACAACAACGGTTTCCTCAAACGAATCAAAAACTGGTTTAACAACAAGTGAAGTTGCCGCAAAAGCAAGTCCAAGCGTTGTTGAAATCGTTACTGAAGTAACATCTACACAATATGGCATGTTTGGTGGAACATATACTTCACAAGCTGCAGGCTCAGGTGTCATCATTTCCAAAGATGGCTATATCATCACAAACAATCACGTTGTAGAAGATGCAAATTCCATTACAGTCACAACATATGACAACAAGCAATATAACGCAACACTTGTTGGAACAGATGAAGCAAGCGATATCGCAGTTATCAAGATTGAAGCAGACGAAGAATTATCTGCCGCTACAATTGGAGATTCTTCAAAATTACAGGCTGGGGATACTGCAGTTGTTATCGGTAACCCACTTGGTACATTAGGCGGTACAGTAACAGATGGTATTATTTCTTCCCCATCTCGTGAAATGGTCATTAACAACCAGTCTATGGAACTGATCCAGACAAATGCTGAAATCAACTCTGGCAACTCTGGTGGTGGAATGTTTGATGGCAATGGAAATCTTGTTGGTATTGTCAATGCAAAAGACTCTGGTACAACAAGTTCTGGTACAGTCATTGAAGGTATTGGATTTGCAATTCCTATTAACAGTGCAATGAAAGTTGCCGATGAGCTCATCCAGTATGGTAAAGTCATTGATAGAGCTACACTTGGTGTTTACCTGCAGGAAGTATCTTCTAACTATTTCAACTACACACCTGGTCTATACATTACAGGTACAGCCAATGGTTCCGGTGCTGAAAAAGCTGGTCTAAAAGCATATGACCGTATCGTCAGTGCAGACGGAAATGAAATCAGTTCTCAATCTGATCTTACAAAAGTCTTAAGAGACAAGAATGTTGGTGATACAATTTCACTCACAATCGAAAGAAATGGAAAACAGATGGATGTACAAGTTACACTTGGCTCCAGTGGTTCAGCATCTCAACAAGATGAATAACGTATATAAAAAGAAGTTTAGAAAATTCTAAGCTTCTTTTTTTGACATACTTCTTGATGCAATCAGATCTACATCTGTTCCTAAGAAATGAGATACAACTACCTGATTCATTTTCACTGGTGCATCGACATGGATTTTTCTCACTTCTTCCATTGCTTCTTCCATTCTTTCTAATGGAATTGGTCCATTGCTCATTACAGGCAATACCCTAAGTGGTGCACCATTGATTTTGATTGTTGTTGTTAAAACACGCATTGGACAAATCATTTCTTCTTCTGCGTATTGCTTACCATTTTCACAAGAATATCCCTTGATAGACAGAATCTTCTTATCTTCCATTGTGACAATGATTCTGCATCCCTTTGGACAATTGACACAGACAAGTTCTTTTTCTTCAGGCATATACAACATCCTCCACACTGATCGTGACATCTTGCTTCTTTTCAAGAATCAGATCTGTCACAACAGGAATAATTTCCATTTCACTTGGAACAAGATTTTCTTTAGAAATGGAACGAATCACTTCATCACCACACTTGATCACAATTGTTCCTTTTCTGATTGGCTTTTTCACCCTAAAATACATTTCAACGATTTTTGGAAGCTGATTTTGATGCAGACGAGCAGGAACAACATATCCAATATCATTTCCTGCATTTGTATTTACATAAGCATTATCTTGTGATGTTTGCTTCAGATAGCGTACACATCCTTCTGCAGCCTTATTGCCTTGTTTTGCGGCATAGTCTGCAAGATCGTGTACATGCAAACCATTTCCTGCCGCAAAGATACCTGGAACGCTTGTCATAAAGTTTTCATCAACAACTGGTCCTTTGATCTTTGGATCCATTTGAATTTGAATACTATCTGCCAGATGGTTTTCTGGAATCAAACCAATCGACAATAAAACAGTATCTACATCAAAATGCATCTTTTCATCTTCAATTGGTCGCATATGTTCATCCACTTTACAAACATCAATACCTTCCACACGATCTTTTCCATAAATATGTGTAATTGTATGAGAAAGATATAAAGGAATATTGAAATCTTCCAGACACTGTTTAATATTTCTTGCCAGACCATTCGAATATGGCATGATTTCCGCAACGCCTAATACTTCTGCACCTTCCAGCATCATTCTTCTTGCCATGATCAATCCAATATCACCACTGCCAAGAATGAATACACGTTTACCAACCATATATCCTTCTATATTGATATATCTTTGTGCCTGGCCTGCAGTAAATACCCCAGCACAGCGCATACCATCAATCTGTACCGCACCACGATTTCTTTCGTAGCATCCAACTGTCAGAATAATTGCATCTGCCTGTAAAGTCACATAGCCTTCCTTTTGACTTTCATAGGATACTTTCTTATCTTCTGTAATTGAAACGACCATTGCACCGGTTTTGATTTCCACATTCAATGCTCTTGCTTCATCCGCAAATCTTTCCGCAAAGGCAGGTCCAGAAAGCTGTTCTTTAAATGTTGTTAAACCAAATCCATTATGAATACATTGATTTAAGATTCCACCAACTTCATCATCTTTTTCAAGAAGAACGACATCATCAATTCCATTTTTCTTCAGTGTACTTGCACAAGCTAGCCCTGCACATCCTCCACCAATGACTACTACACTTACATGTCTCATATACGATTCTCCTGTGTTAAGATCTTAGAATCTTCAGAATCCAGCACAACATCTAAAACCGATATTCCAAGCTCTCGCGCTAATATATTCACAACTCTAGGTTCACAGAACCCACCCTGACATCTTCCCATGCCAGGTCTGACTCTTTTCTTTACGCCTTTGACACTTCTTGCACCACAATTTCTATGGATACAGTCAATGATTTCTCCTTCACTGATAGATTCACAACGGCAGATGATCTTTGCATACAATGGATTTTCACGAATGACTGCATCTCTTTCTTCACTCGTCAATTCAGCCATCACGATTGGCTTCTTTCTTGTCTTAATAGCGGAAGCATTCTTTTCAAGCATCATATCCTTCAAAAACTGTTCTATGACATATTTAGAAATTGCTGGCGCAGATGCTAAACCAGGAGATTCAATGGAAGCAACATCAATAAAGCCTTTACATCCATTCACTTCTTCAATAATAAAGTCCTTGCTTGTACTGGATGGTCTTAATCCCGCAAATGTACGAATGACTTTATGGAAAGGAACATTCATCATTGTCTTCTGAATATTTTCTTTTACGTAAGACAAACCTTTAGAACTTGTACCTGTATCTTCACTTTCTTCAGCATCCGGTCCAAGCAATGTATTTCCATACACTGTAGGCACAGCTAATACACCTTTTCCTTTACTGGAAGGCACTGGAAAAATAATATGATCCACATAATGAATATCATTATCTAAAACGTAATATTCCCCTTTTCTTGGACGCATTGTATAGGAGCAGTCTGCATCAACCATACGATGAATCTTATCTGCAGAAATACCAGATGCATTTATGATATGTTTTGTTTCAAATGTTCCTTTTGTTGTGGAAATGAGATAGGAACCTTCTCTTTTTTCAATGGCAGTGACTTCATGATTCAAATACAGTTCTACACCATTATCCATTGCCACTTCCATACATCCACATGCCACCTGCCATGGATAAATGATCGCTGTGGTATAGAAATTCAATGCCTTTGTAATATTTAAAGACAAGTTTTTTTCTTTGCTTCTAGCTTCCTCTCCACTGAGCCATTCATAAGGAATATTTCTCTCGATTGCTCTTTTTTCAAGAACAAGCAGTCTTTCTTCTTCCTCTTTATCACAAGCCACAACAAATGCACCAACCTGCTTATATTTACATGCAAGATCTTTACATAGCTGTTCATACATTCTTGCACCTTCAACATTTAATTTTGCTTTGAGCGTATGATCTTCTGGATCATATCCCGTATGCACAATTGCACTGTTGGCCATTGTTGCACCATTGGCAATGTCGTTTTCTTTTTCGATCACTGCGACCTTGCACCTGTATTGTGAAAGGTCTTTTGCCAGCATCGTCCCAACAATACCAGCACCAATAATTATGATGTCATACATGATAATTTCCTCTTTAAATTTTCTTTCTTTATTATAGTTTATATTATTGTATTTTTGTTATACAGAAGTTAATATTTGTTGAAGAAAGAAGGAAGTTTTTATGTATTATGTTGAAGATGGGTGTGAAAGATGTGGATACTACGAATGTCAGAAGTGCCATACTAGATTTCTTTCACAATATATTGCACCAGTATGCAAATGTCCAGACTGTGATAGAGAAGTAGATATGGAAATTGGTCCTGATGAAGAAATGGCAGAAGAAACAACATCAGCAAAACTCATTGAAGTCATTGAAGGAAAAGAAAACGTTGAAAAATACGATAAGCTTCTTAGCCTTGCGATTACAGGTGGGGACTTCGACTGGCTATAAAAAATGTGTGAGATTTCAAACTCACACATTTTTATTATTTACCTTCAGATAGAGGAATCATTGCGGCACCAATAATGCCAGGTTCATCTAATTCAGCAATCTTGAATGGTGTATCATGTACTGCATCATGAGAGAACTTCTTGAAGTTTTCAATCACACCAGGCAAGAACTTGTCAGCACTCTTTGTCATGCCGCCGCCGATCACAAACATTTCTGGATCACAGACAGTACTGATTGTTGCGAACATCTGCCCAAGATCTTCTTCCATTTGAGAAACAATTGCCTTTGCCTTTTCATTTCCCTTTTCAGCAAGATCAAATACATTACCCGCATGCTGGATATCTTCTTCAGGAAGTGCCTGCTTTCCTTTACGTGTAATTGCAGTACCACTTGCTTCGTTTTCAACAGCGCCAACATTCAAGTAGTTTACCTTTTCACGGTTACGGTCAATGATCATATTTGCAATTTCACCACCGAAACCATGCATGCCGCTGACTGTCTTTCCATCCACAACAAGTACACCACCAATACCTGTAGAAATTGTTACATAGAATACTGTATGCAAGCCTTTACCAGCACCAACAAGTGCTTCTGCTAGACCAGCACAGTTTGCATCATTATCAAGATATGTTGGCAAATGGAATTCTTCACTTAATTCCTTTGCCATTGGATAGCCTTTAAATCCCTTTAAGTTTGTTGAAAGTGTCATTGTCTGTGTCTTCTTGTCTACTGGACCAGGTACACAAACACCAATACCACTAGCTTCTTCCACATTTGGAAGCTGATGAATGAGATCCTTAATGTTTCCCATTACCTTTTCTGGACCTTCTAATCCATAAGATGGTCCTTTTACCTGTGCGAGAATTTCCCCGTTTTCTGTGATCTTGGCACATCTGACATTTGTTCCACCAAGATCTACACCAATGTAGCACTTCATGATTTATCCTCCTTATAAATTTATCTGTTAAACCAGTTTTGGCTATACTTCCTTACGCAACTTCATCTCCAATGAGATTTGCTCCAGAAACCTTTGTAATCTTAACTGTAGCAAATTCACCTGGCTGATGATCTTTGAGTGGATGAAAACGAACATTTCCATCAACATTATCTGGAGCCATCTTTGCACTTCTTCCAATATACATCTGTGTTAATGGATCCACTCTTTCAATCAATACTTCCTGTACTGTTCCAATTTCTTTCTGTAGAAGAGAAACACCAATGATTTCCTGTGCATCCATGATTTCTTTTCTTCTACGGTCTTTTTCTTCCTGTGGTACGTTGTCATTCATATCATATGCAGCTGTACCTTCTTCTCTAGAATATGTAAAGATACCTAAACGATTCCACTGCAGCTGCTTCACTAAGCTTAAGCTTTCTGCGTGTTCTTCTAAAGTTTCTTCAGGGAAACCAGCAATCATTGTTGTACGCAGCGTTGCATCTGGTATTTCTTCACGAATCTTATTCACACGATCAATGATCTGTTCACGACTTGTCTTTCTGCGCATTCTCTTGAGCACTGCACTAGAACCATGTTGTGTTGGAATATCAAAATATGGAAGAACATGTTTAGAATTCTTAATTGTTTCAATCAATCCATCTTCCATTTCATCTGGATACATATATAACATACGGATCCATGCAATTCCTTCAATCTGATCCAATTCTTTTAACAGCTCTGATAAATGTGATTTTCCATCAAAGTCAAAACCATATCTCGTACAGTCCTGTGCTACAAGTGTAATTTCTTTCACACCAGTAGAAGCTAAACGTCTTGCTTCTTCTAGAATTTTATCCATTGGCTGAGAGTGCAGATTTCCACGAATGAATGGAATTGCACAGAACGCACAGCGATTATTACATCCATCACTGATTGCAAGATACGCCATCCAAGGCTTTCCAGAAAGTACTCTAGGTGTCAATCCATAGTTATTGGAAATCTTTACACCCAATACCTCTGTTAAAATTGATCCCATCGAAGCATATTCATCAATGGAAATAAAGCGATCTACTTCTGGCATTTCCTCTTCCAGCTGTGGCTTATATCTTTTCGCAAGACATCCCATAACGATGAGTTTCTTTAGATTTTTCTGCTTATAATCTGCAACATCTAAAATCGTTTCAATGGCTTCGCTTTTTGCCGCATCAATAAATCCACATGTATTTACAATAATCGCATCCGCATCATCATAGGATGTAACGATTTCCTGATTGGACTGTCTCAATAAGCCCAGTACGTTTTCTGTATCTACCAGGTTTTTTGCACAACCTAGAGAAATTACACCAATTTTCATTTTTTACCTCTTAAAATTCCGTTTTTATTATAGCATTATTGAAAGCGTTATTAATGACAATTCAAAAAAAAGAAACTAATATATTTTGCAAGGAGGATGTTGTTATGATCAAAGTATACGGCACAAATACATGTCCAGATTGTATGGATGCAAAAGCAAATCTAGACTTTTACCACATTCCTTACACATATATTGATGTATGTACATCTGTGAAAGAACTCAAGGAATTTATTCAATTACGTGATTCGTCTTCTATCTTTCAGAAAGCAAAAGACAATGGTTCTCTAGGCATTCCCGCAATTATCAAAGAAGATGGCTCTATCACACTTGATTGGGAAAGTATCATCAAAGAAAACGGACATGAAGTGATTCATGTATCCAGTGGAAAAGCATGTGGAATCGATGGAAAAGGCTGCTGAAGCCTTTTTTCTGTGTATAATAGATACATGTTATTAAAGATCAATCAAATCAAAGTTCCTGTTGGAACAGCTTTATCAAAAGAAGATATCGCAAAAAAACTACATACATCACTACATGATGTCATTTCCTATACGATTGAAAAAGAATCTCTAGATGCACGTGGAGAAAATCTAGTCAATTCCTATACAGTTCTTGCAGATATTAAAAACGCTGAAAAACATCTTAGAAAAAAAGATGTACAGGCTGGAAAAGAAGAAAAATATATTTCTCCTTCTCCTATTCATACAGACGAAAGACCTGTCATTGTAGGCTTTGGCCCAAGCGGCATGTTTGCAGGACTTCTTTTAAGTGAATGTGGGTGTAAGCCAATCATCATTGAACGAGGAAAAGCAGTGGAAGAACGTCAGAAAGACATCGAAGCATTCTTTGATAATGGTGTACTTCTAGAAGAAAGCAACATTCAATATGGTGAAGGTGGCGCTGGTACATTTTCCGATGGCAAATTAACAACACGCATGAAAAATATCCGTGTCAAAAAAGTACTGGAAGAATTTATTGAAGCAGGTGCAGATGAAGCAATCTATTATCAGAATCGTGCTCATATTGGTACAGATGTTCTTAGAGTATTAGTCAAAAACATTCGTGAAAAGATTATTTCTCTTGGTGGAGAAATTCATTTTTCAACACGTTTAGAATCCATTGAAATAAAGAATGGGAAAGTACATTCCATTGTTACAAATACAGGAAAAATACAAACACATCATGTATTGTTGTGTTGTGGACACAGTGCATCTGATACATATGAAACACTTTACGCACAAGGGATTCATATGATCCAGAAAGATTTTGCATGTGGCGTACGTGTAGAACATCCACAAACACTCATCAATCAGAATCAGTATGGAAAGTTTGCAGATCACCCTTCTCTTGGTGCTGCAAGCTATTCTTTAACACATCATTCTTCCAATGGTAGAGGTGTCTATTCCTTCTGTATGTGTCCTGGCGGTGTTGTGATCCCAGCTTCTACGCAGGCTGCATCTTTAGCAGTCAATGGCATGTCCTACAGCCAAAGAGACGGAAAGAACGCAAACAGTGCAATCTTAGTGCAGATTCCAACAAAAGATTTTGATCATGGACATCCATTAGATGGATTTGCTTTCCAGAAGCAGCTAGAGAAAAAAGCATATATTGATTTATTCAATGCACCAAGTGAAAACATCAAAGATTATGTAAATCACACAACTCCTTCTTCTTTAAGAATCGAATCTTCTTATCCTAGAGAAAATATTGTCTATGATATGCATCATCTATTTTCAGATGCCGTGAATCAATCCTTAGAAGATGGTTTCCATAACTTTGATCATAAAATTCCAGGTTTTATTGAACAAGGAATCATGGTTGGTATGGAATCTAGATCTTCTTCTCCAATCCGTATTCTAAGAAATGAAGATGGACAAAGCAGCAATTGTCTTGGACTGTATCCTTGTGGAGAAGGTGCAGGATATGCAGGCGGCATTGTTTCTAGTGCCGTTGATGGTATCAAACAAGCAGAAAATGTGATAGCTAACATAAAAAACAGTCAGTAGACTGTTTTTTTGTTTAATCGAAAATTGACATCTGTTGACAATGCAATGCTGCAGGATCTAAATCAAATTCCGCCGGTTCAAATCTAGGACAGACATTTTCAGAATTTGAAATCACAGAAGAAGCAACTCTTGTACCAATTTCACAGGATTCCTTCAAACTCTTTCCATATGTCAAGCCAACCGCAACGCCTGTAAAGAATCCATCCCCTGCACCAGTTGTATCAATCACCTGTGTCTTCTGTGCTGGAATATGTCCATGGTTTCCATGTTCATCAACATACACAGCACCCTTTTCACCAAGTGTTACGACAAAGTTAGAATACTGTGCTGTTTTCGCTTGTTTTGCGATAACTTCAGCAAGCTGTTCCGGTTCATATTTAGAATAATCTTCAGAAAATAAAATACTGGCTTCCTGATCATTACATACAACACATCCCGTACGCTTCATCAGATCTCTTCTTTCCATCGCAATCGACATATTACTTACAACGGCATATACTTTAATTCCATACTTGTCTGCCAATGCGTGAACTGTTATGAAATGACCTTTGTCAAGAAGAAAATGTAATTTCTTGATAAATTGATCTGGAAGATAAGGAAAGA
>CAKVBD010000028.1 GCA_934725105.1 uncultured Bulleidia sp.
GAAGCGGATGATGCGATTTTTGCCTATAAACGAGTATTAAATAATGAAGAATTACTTGTATTAAGTAACTTTTATGGGAAAGAATGTACATTTGATATGGATTTAAGTGATTATGAGATCTTACTTTCTAATTATGCGGATAGTTTAAATACAAATCATACGCTTCGTCCTTATGAGTCTTTAGTTTTATATAAAAAATCAAAATGAAAAGGGATATTAAATTAGTTGCCGTAGATATTGATGGTACTTTTGTTAGGAATGATTATTCTTATGATGTGGATAGATTTAAAAATATATTTAAACGAATGAAACAAAAGAATTGTTTATTTGTAGTGGCAAGTGGCAATCAGTATTATCAATTAAAAGATATATTTGATTACTGTAAGGATGAAATTTGTTTTGTGGCAGAAAATGGAGCTTATGTTGTGGATAAAGGAAAATTGGTTTATGCAGTAGATATGCCGGAAAATACAGTACACAAAGTGATTGATGTATGTAGAAAGTATCCAGAAATACTAAATGTCCTATGTGGAAAAGAGAGTGCCTATTGTGAAAGAGGAAAGGTGAGCCAAGCCTTCTTTGATTTGACAAAAATCTATTATCATCATTTAAAGTGGGTAGAAGATTTTAAGGAAGTAAACGATCAAATTTTAAAGTTTGCACCTACAGTTCCAGTTGAAAAAACATACGAATATTATGATTTGTTTAAATCAGAATTAGATGGAGAAATTGAACCTACTACAAGTGGACATGGATCAATCGATTTAATTATGCCAGGATTAAACAAGGCAACTGGATTAAAGAGGATAATGGAACGCTACAATATAGATCCTAGTAAATGTGTAGCGTTTGGAGATAATGGGAATGATATAGAAATGTTACAATATTGTGAACATAGTTATGCCGTAGAAAATGCGAGTGATGAAGCAAAGAAAGCTGCAAAATATATATGCTTATCCAATGAGGAAGATGGTGTATTAAAAGTCTTAGATCAATTGTTTTAGGAGCTGTTACGAATAAGTGAGTTTAATTACTTATAAAGTTCAAAATATAAACAAATCCCAGTTTATCGCACTGTTTAAAAATATAATCCGTTAGCCTACTAATCCTGGTAGAAAGCTGACGGATTTTTTTTGCACTTCTTGACGAGCAAACAGGGTGTGCCCTGGCTACTCAAAAGATGAAGACCTGAATTTACTGATAAGCATGTGAAATGGGTGAATTGGATACGCAAGATGCAGCACAGCTGATCAGAACCCTGTCAGTTATTTTTCTGAATCTAGTACCAGCGGATGCAGAAGAAAGCTTATCTATGACCACAGAATTATTTTTATTTGTACAGATAATATATGTTTGTTTTCGATTCAACTTGGAAAGACTATTTCTTAAGTTACGCTTTTGTTTTCGGTTCAACTTGGAAATTTTCGGTTCGAATTGGAAAATGTCATATGGAATGTCCTTTTACAACTCAGATGGTAACACATAATTCAAAAATACCTATTGTTATGTAGGAATATTTTCGCTTTTTGACAACTCAGAAGGTAACAAACAATTTCGACATAAAAAGATCATAAATCTTTTTGACAACTCAAAAGGTAACAGATAAATATTCTGCACCTCTACATATGTAAAGTATTACAATTCAGGAGACTTCTTTCTTTCTCCTGGCAGTACTATGATCAATAGCTATTGTCATGCGTGGAGCTGTACACCAGTGTATCTGATACGTAAATATGTACGATAGATTCATTGACAACTCAAAAATATTTCGGTACTATTGCAATAGTTAGCTGTTTCTAACATGTGGAAACAGCTTCTTTTATCACTAAATGTTAGTGAAAACTAACTTTATGAATGGAGGTATGAATGAAGAAAGCTGTGTATTGTTTCTTGGGCTGTATTTGTTTTGCATTAGGTGGGATTGGTGCTGTATTGCCGATTCTACCAACGGTTCCTTTTTTATTGTTGGCTGCGTTTTGTTTTGCGAGATCTTCCGAAAGATTGCATGCATGGTTTCAACAGACAAAATTATATAAAGAAAATCTTGAAGATTATGTTGCTGGAAATGGCATGAAAAAACGAATTAAGATGCGTATTATGTGTACGGTGACAATCTTAATGAGTATTGGATTTATTCTGATGAGCAGTAAAGGGATACGGATTGGCTGTATTGTACTTGTGTGTGTATGGGGATTACATATTTTGTATTTCATCTGTAAAGTGAAAACGATAGCTGAATAAAGATGCGTTATAATCTAAAAAAGTAGATTGATTTGGGAAGGAATGTCATGGAAATATATAAATATGGAGATGATCAGGCATCTATTGTTTTAATACAACTGGTGGGGGAACATGATCTTTCAGGAATTGAGCAGGAAATACATGAAATTCAAAAACTTACGGAGATGAAATTTCAGCTTATTGCTTTAAAAGTGAATAACTGGAATCATGATTTATCACCATGGAATGCGGATGCAGTATTTGGTAATGAAGGATTTGGTGATGGTGCTGAAAAAACGCTGGATGAGGTTTTGAAGTTATGTGCGGATTTCAATAAAACATATTGTATCGGTGGTTATTCTATGTCTGGTTTATTTGCATTGTGGTCAGCATATCAGACAAATCGATTTGCTGGAGTTGCGTCAGCTTCGCCATCAATCTGGTTTCTAGACTTTTTACATTATATGAAACAACAAAAGATACAAACTAACTGTATCTATCTGAGTCTTGGAAATAAAGAAGAAAAGACTAGAAATTCTGTCGTGGCACAAGTAGGCGATTGTATTCGAGAAGCATATGACTTGTTGAATGCGGAAAAAATTCAGTGCACACTAGAATGGAATGAAGGTGGTCACTTCAAAGAACCACATTTGAGAACGGCGAAAGCTTTTGTGTGGGTTATGAAAAATATAAAGAAATCATAGAAAGACAGGTTTTGCATGAAACTTGTTTTTATTTTATGAATTGATTTTTGTGCTATATTAGTTTCCATATCTTTGTATATATGTTGAGGTATAAAATGAGGGGATTAGGAACAGTTATAAATGCATTTGCCATCATTGCTGGTGGTGTGCTCGGAATTTTATTTAAACGATTTTTGAAAGAAAGCTATCAAGATACAATCATAAAAGCAACGGGTTTTTCAGTTATTTTTCTTGGAATTGCAGGAACGCTTTCTAAGATGCTGCACGTGGAAACGGATGGTTCATTGAGTACAAATGGATCGATGATTATGATTCTATCACTTGCCTTAGGTGCATTGCTTGGAGAAGTGGTTGATTTAGATGCAAAGTTTGAATGTTTTGGTGAGTGGCTGAAGCATAAGACTGGAAGTGATAGTGATAATCAGTTTGTGAATGGATTTGTTTCTGCGTCTTTAACCGTAAGTATTGGTGCGATGGCAGTCATTGGTTCGATTCAAGATGGAATCTATGGTGATTATTCAACGCTTATCGCAAAAGCTATTTTGGATTTCATTGTTATATTGATCATGGCTTCATCTATGGGAAAAGGCTGTGTATTTTCTTTTATTCCTGTAGCTGTTCTGCAAGGAATTATGACTGCTTTGGCCGTTGTTCTTTCCGGCTTTATGACAGAAACAGTTCTGAATCATATTTCGCTAGTTGGTAATATTCTGATCTTTTGCGTTGGGATTAATTTGGTCTGGCCGAGGACAATTAAAGTAGCAAATTTATTGCCATCTTTACTTGTCGCGGTAATACTGGCAGAAATGATATGAATCTGAAATTGAGTGAAGTGCGGTCACTCTTTTTTTTGTATGTTATAATTTTGTTAGATATAGTACTTCAATGAAATAATTAGCTTGTAACATAATCTGAATACAGGAGAATCATATGAAAAAAGGATGGGTTGTGTTGAATGTTTTATGTATTGGAATTGCATGTATGATGATGATTTCTTGTACAGGTATTTTTCAACAAAAAAAATTAGAATCTTCTGGTCAATGTGGAGATCAGTTAAGCTGGACATATGATCAAAAAAGGAAAGCATTAACAATTTCTGGCAGTGGTGCAATGAATGTACCAAAGTTTTACTGGAATGAATATGAAATTCAAACACTTGTGTTAGAAGAAGGAATTACTTCCATTTCACAATCAGCGTTTTATGGTCATTCTGAACTTCGAGGTGAATTGAAACTTCCTTCAACTTTAGAAACGATTGAGGAGTTTGCATTCTATGATTGCGGTAATTTAGAAGGTAATTTGATCATTCCTGAAAATGTTAAAAGAATTGGTGATTACGCTTTTCGTGGATGTGAAAAAATGAATGGAACACTGCAATTACCAGAAGGCTTGTTATCTATTGGAGAGAATGCATTTTATGACTGTGCGTTTCAGGATGAATTACATATTCCAGAAAGTGTTTTAGAAATTGGTAGAGCTGCTTTTAAGGGGTGTGTTGGATTGCGTGGTAATCTGATCATTCCTGATTGTGTAGAAAATATAGGAGATTATGCATTTGCACAATGTAGTGGACTGGATGGAGAATTGAAACTTTCTACGTCTTTAAAGACGATACCTGAAAGCTGCTTTAATGGCTGTGAGAATTTGAAAGGTGATTTAATCGTTCCTGATTCTATCGAAGAGATTGGAGCACATGCTTTTTGGAATTGTGGTTTTGATGGAAAATTAGTGTTGTCAAAATCTATTAAGAAAATGGGGATATATGCATTTTCTTCTTGTAGAAAACTTACGGGAAGTCTTGTGATTCCAGAATTGATGGAAACAATTCCATCGCATGCATTTGCATATTGTACAGGTATAGAAAGTGTAACTTTTCCAAGTGCATTAAAGTATATTTCTGAAGGTGCTTTTCGTGATTGCACAGCATTAACAAGTATTTCTTTACCAGAGCATCTTTTGATAGTTGGCAATGACGCATTTAGTCACTGTATTTCTTTAGAAGGTGATTTGAACCTTCCAGATGCATTGCTTTCCATTGGAGAACGTAGTTTTGAAAATTGTAAAAAAATAAAACATATAAAACTTCCTGAATCTTTATTGAATATTAAAGAAGATGCTTTTGTTGACTGTGAAGCGTTATGTGGTGATTTAGTGATTCCTGATAGTGTTTATGTGATTGGTCCGAATGCTTTTCAAAAAACAAAGATATCTTCTGTACAATTTGGTAATCAGAATGCAAAGCTTGTTAGTATTGGCAGTGGTGCATTTTATCAGTGTGATGCTTTAAAAAATGTTCAATTGACAGGAAATATTCCAGATTATTATGCAGAAACAGTAACTGAAGAGACAGATGGATATCCAGAAACGTTATATTCAAGTTTTCCGGAAGATTGTAAGATTGATTTTGTAGAGAATCAAAAAAATATAGAGAATGATTTACCTCTGTCTATCAACGGTGAAACACAGGAAAACAAAATTGAACCATATTCCTGGGTGGATCATTTGCGTGAAAGCAAACTGAAAGGAACTGGTAAATATGCGGATATTGAAATTGTATTTGAGGATAGGATGGAACTTCGTGTGAATGGCAGAAGAAATAATTCTGTTGTATTTGAAGCAGAACCATATGATGCTGAAATGAAAATATCAGTAACATTTCCGTATAGAGATGGAATGGTTACTGATATGAGAATGATAGAAGAAGGTGGAAATGATTGTGTTCTAGAAGCAACATACATAAAAGATGATCAGGAATCTTTTATCTATTTTACAGATGGGTCAGAAGAAGGAATTTATGTATTTTAGAAGATCATATTCTTGTTTGTAATTATGATATATCGAAAAAATGAAAGGAGAATGAAGATGAGTGAGATTACATTAGAAAAACTTCCCAAGACAGTAGAAGAATTAAAAGCAATGCCACAAGCAGATCTAACAAAACCAGAGGAGGTTGCTGCACTGGTTGTGGCTGTGTTGGCTTTGTATCCTGAAAATCCATCAGAAGCGGAAAACATGCTTGATTATTTACGTGGTCCAAAACCATTAAATGGCATAGATAAACAATTCATCAAGGATCGTTTCCGTGGAAAAGAATACCTGATGCGTTCTTATTTTGCTGGATCAACTCCTGAAAATAACTACACGCCTGCATTGCCTTATCGCGTTGTAATATCTGAGAATGCTTATAGCAGAAGCCAGTTTGAAGAAGGCTATTTAACGTTGTATGTTGCCTGCAGTGGAGCGGATAGTCCAAGACCATTGAAACTGCGTAAGAAACCTTCTACAGGACAGTGGTTTCTATGGGAACAGCATCTTTTAACAGGAATCAGAATTCCAAAGGAGAGTGATCCTTGGGCATAGGATGGAGTGATAAGAAGTATATTCTTTCAAATATTATTATCTTATTTGTTACCTCAACCTTTAAGGTGAAAATAGTCGATCAGCCTTGGCAATGAAAAAGGAACTTTACCAGCAGTTCCTTTTTTACCCGTGGCTGATCGCTTTCATAGCCATTTAAAATATAACAAATCGTTTTTTTTTCTTTTTCAAGCTTTATCATTCTAACGTTTATTTTTGAGGAAAGTAAGAATGAATGATTGTATCAATACTGTTTGTACCCTTACAGATTAATTGATTAGAAATATGAATTGCTTCATCTAATGTTAATTGGTCCATCTCTTTTCTCCATTGCCTATATAAATCAAGGGTAGTAGAACGATAATATATCGCAATCATATTTTGAACACTTTGAGGAAGCATTTTCCAATATGGATTAGCTGTATGCTCAAGTGCATGACAGTATGCTTTGTCAAACACTCTATTACATAGATCATTGTAAGGAGGATAACAAAGTATTTTTTGAAACCATTCTGGCTGGTTAGCAAAGTAGTGGAAGAAAACAGCGTTTGCATCCTCATGTGGTCTATTTTCAGGGAGTTGTGTTGTAACTTTGATATAGTCTTGGGTGATTTGATCAAGATGCAAAATCTAAAATAAGAATGTAGGAAATATACGAAATAAAATTGTATAGAAACCTACATTCTTATTTTGTATTTTCAGAAGAGGATTGAGTTGTTATCATCGCCATGGAGGTGATAACAATGAATGATCACATTTTAAATATGCTTAAGGCTGATTTAACAGTTCTAGATAAATTAGAAATCAAGCCAAATTTTGCAGATCTTGCCAGAAAATACAAGATGGATTACAGAACAGTCAAAAAATACTATGAAGGCTATGAAGGCAAGCCTAAAAACAGAAAGACCAAAAGCAAATTAGATCCCTATGCTTCCATTATTGAAGAAAAGCTTTCTATCAGCAGAATTTCTCACAAGGGAGTATACAGAATGCTTCTTTCCCAATACGGAGAAAAGGAAATCGGAAGCTATACTAATTTTATGAGCTACTGTAAAAAGAACAAGCTTTCTCCTGACAGAATTTCTGCCGGCAATCCAAAATATGAAACTGAACCGGGAGATCTGGCAGAAGTTGACTGGAAGGAGTCAATAAAGCTGTACAACAGAAGCGGTGAATTTTTCGAAGTCAATATATTCCACATCGTTCTGAAGTTTTCCAGATATTCATATATTGAACTTACCCTTTCTAAAGAACAGAACGTGCTGCTTAGAGTTCTCATCAATTCATTCCGGTTCTTTAGAGGAGTTCCGAATCGACTGCTGTTCGACAATATGAGTACGGTCGCAATTGTTGGAGGAAAAACAAAGAAAATACATCCAAGAATTGTACAGTTTTCAAAAGACTTCGGATTTGAAGCAAGACTGTGCAGAGCACGCTCTCCAGAGACGAAAGGAACAAATGAAGCAAGAAACAAGATACTCGATACTGTGCGTGCCTATGATCATGAATTTGATACATATGAAGAACTTTCAGATATCGTAGTTCAGCTGAATTCATCAATGAACATCAGCAGATGTGCAGGAACAAACATTTCACCGGTACTGCTGTACTACAAAGAAAAAGAATACCTCCATCCAATGCCTAGAAGAGAAATCGTAGAAAGCTATCTGGAACCAGCTAAAGTCAAGGTAGCCAACACGCAGCTCATCTACTACAAAGGGTGTCAGTATTCTATAGATCGCAGTTTAATCAATGAATACGTTCAGCCGGAAGAATTCAATGGAAAACTGTATCTATATTATAAAGGAAAATGCGTTGCTTCACACAGTCTTACTTCCAATCCAATCAACTATGCATCGGAACATTATACTCAGCTGATGGATCACAAGGTAAAGCAGGAAGACATTGAAAGTACAGTCAACAGAAATCTTGAAATAATGAATCAGCTGAACGAGATTAGAAAAGTTGAAATTCAGAGAAGCAAAGCATTTGAAACTGCTGAAGGAATGATTGCCTATATCATTCAGGAAACACGTCACAATGCATGGATCATCCGTTTCCTGTCGTCTCTGAACGAGAAGGAAAAGGCTGTCTTCTATCAGGAGATGAAGAAACTATATCCATTCGTAAAGGATGAGTCACAGTTCTATCTTGCATTCAAACATGCATTAGACAGAAACAGACTGAAAAAACTGAGATTTGATTTCTGGCTTCTGCAGGAAAACTGTAACTATGATTTCCTGAATGATGACGGATATGAAGAAATAGGAAACGAATTTCAGAAAGATATAGAAGAATATTACAGTGACCGCATAGAAAATGAAACAAAACTAAACAAGGAGGAACAAAATGACATATACGATACAGAATCTGATCTCCCGTTTTGAGGAGCTGAAACTTCCCAAAATGGCAGAAAACATAAATACATATCTGGATATGATAGTTGACGGCAGGAAAACAGTCCTGGAATCGCTTGGAGAACTGTGTGAGCTTGAACTGTCAAACAAGACAAGCATGGCAATAAAAGGATGTGTGAAGGTAGCGAACTTCCCATTTCTAAAGGAAATCAAAGACTTTGATTTCAGCTATCAGCCATGCATCGACAAATCGAAGATAATGGATCTGATGACGCTCAGATTCATTGAAAAGGCAGAAAACATAATATTCTGTGGAACACCAGGTGTCGGAAAAACAAACCTGGCAGTATCCATTGGAATAGAAGCAGCGAAACAGAGATATTCAGTATACTTCATATCATTCCATGAAATGATGGCACAGCTGAAGCAGGCACGTCATGAGAACAGACTGGAAGCAAAGATCAAATGGTTCTGCAGATACAAACTGTTGATCATTGATGAAGTGGGATATGAAAAGATGGATCCAGACACAGCGAATCTCTTCTTTAATCTGATATCGAAAAGATATGAGAAGACAAGTACGATCATAACTACAAATCTGATTTTCTCAAAATGGGCAGATATCTTCGGCGAACCAGTACTGACCAATGCCTTACTGGATCGTTTACTGCACCACTGTTCTGTAATCAATATCAATGGACCTTCATACAGACTGAAGGATCAGCTGCAGAATCTGGCAGATCAGGAATAGAAAAAGTACAAAATAAAAATGTAGGTTAATGAACATTATTATTTTGTACAAAACCTACATTTTTATATTGACTTTTGCACAAGAATAATGTCTACCAGCTGTTCCATTGTTTCATAATGAAAATAAAATGTTTTTCGATTGATTTTTGCTCTTTCAGCAAGTTCTTTGACTGTGATTTTATCAATGTCCATCTCACAGATCATTTCTTTGAACGTATCTTGAATTAGTTTTTGAGTTCTGTATTTTCTGTAATCCATATTAAATTTCTTCTTGTTTTTTTACCCAGATTTTGAAATGTGAGTAATAGTTTCACTTAATTTGTAATCTGGTAATACATTTTCCTCATGTATAGCGTTATTCTACACGTGTGGCAAAATAAACGTCAAGTACCAGGAGGAACATATGAAAAATAACAGTAAAGATATGACTGTGGGAGTACCATTAAAGTTATTATTAGCCTTTGCATTACCAGTATTTTTTGATAATTTATTTCAACAGATTTATACAGTAGTAGATACAGCAATTGTTAATAAGACACTTGGTGCAGATGCTTTGGCTGCAGTAGGATCTATTGGTTCAGTTAATTTTTTGATATTGGGATTTTGTACAGGTATGGCAATGGGATTTGCAATTCCAGTTTCTCAGCGTTTTGGAGCGAAAGATGAAGAAGGCGTAAAGAATTATGTTGGAAATGCAGTGTGGCTTTATATACTTATTGCATCTATTTTTACAATATTATCAGCGCTTTTTTGTAGAAATATTCTGGAATGGACGAAAACACCAGACAATATCATTGATATGGCATATGATTATCTATTTGTAATTTTTCTTGGAATTCCTGTAATGTTTGCGTACAACGCTTTAGCAGCGATGATTCGTTCCATTGGAGATAGTAAAACACCATTGAAAATAATGATTATTACTTCTTTGTTGAATGTTGTATTAGATCTTTTATTTATTCGTGTGTTTGGTTTTGGAACGATGGGTGCAGCGCTCGCTACAGTACTTTCTGAGCTTGTTGCGACAATTGGATGTCTGGTATTGATTTATTTGAAGATTCCGGAATTGAAAATCCACAAAGAAAACTTGAAACTGAGAAGTGAATATATCGTTGGATTATTGAAAAATGGCGCGCCAATGGCGTTGCAAATGTCAGTGACTGGAGTGGGTTCAATTATTCTACAGACATCTGTTAATGTTCTTGGGTCTTTAGCTGTTGCGGCAGTTACAGCAGCAGAACGTATCGGTAATTTAATGTCTGTACCATTATCTTCTCTTGGAAGTGCAATGTCTGTGTATTGTGGACAAAATCTTGGTGCCATGAAAATTGAGCGTATTTCTAAAGGTGTAAAAACAGGTATAAGTATTGGTATTTTGTTTAGTTTGATTGCAGGTGGTGTTTTGATGCTCTTTGGACAGCAGTTGACACTAGTTTTCTTAGATGCAAATTCTTCAAAATTAATTGAGATGACATATTCTTATCTTTTGATTATTGCTTGTTTCTTATGGGCACAATCATTGATTTTTACGGTTCGTTTTTCTGTACAAGGTTTAGGGTTTGGAAGTGTTGCTTTATGTGCATGTGTATTGGAAATGATAGCGAGAACTTCTTTTGGATTATATTTCATTCCAAAGTATGGATTTGAAGTGGCTGGATTTTCTTCTCCTGCCGCATGGATTATGGCAGATTTACTGCTTGTTCCTTCAATGATATTCATTGTAAAGCGTATGATGAATCAGAAGAAAAGCACTGTTGAATAAAAAAGACCAGCTCACATTGCTGGTCTTTCAGTTTGTTTGAACCCATAGTCTTTAACCGAACTTGACTATGGAAAGATATCCAAAAAGAACATCTTAGTTTTTACTATCCTGTCAAATGTGTGTGATTGCCAAAAGGCTCCTGTATGATATTTACCTTATACATTGATCAATAAGCAATAACAAAAAGAATAACAATGATGCTCTAAATACTTAAACCATATACATTTTCCTGAGCATATTTCCATTTAAAAGTTTTTTTTGACAGTGATAGACGGAAAGAACAGAAATTATTCTGGTAATTCAAATTCCATTTTTACTGTTGTATTGACTACATCTAAAGCAGTTTGAACATTTCTTAGTTCATCGGATACTTTTGTATAGTCTTTTTGTGTCTGTTCAACAGAATAGTTTGTATAGAGATAGTCAATGACTGTATTATTTCCAATACCACCAACTGAAACTCTTTGTTTTGGTAAACGTGACTGCATTTCAAATAAGCGATTTTTCATTTCTGTTAATTGAGGAATATACACTAGTACCTGGTCAATTGTCATTCCTGTATTACCAACGAATGTTGTTGTATTGAAGCAATTGATGGCATGTTTTAGAATTTTGATCTTTTCATTACAGCTTTCTAGATATTTTTTTGTTTCTTCATAGTTGTAATCTGGACGAACAGATTCAATATCTTCCGCAAGGGATGCGTTAAAAGTACTGCTTTGACGTTCATTGTTTAAAGCAATATTCTTTTCATCCATGATCTTTTTTAGAAGTTTTGATGCTTCTGCAGATGTTACATTATACTTCATAAATTTTATCCTCCATTTTTGTAAGTACATGCGTACGTGAAATATTAGCTTAAATATAAGAAATGATGGTTAATGAAAGGCAAGAAACTTGCGTATTCTTTTACAACATCATTATAAACATTATTGGGTGTAAATGGAATGTCTGTAAAAGAAGAGAATAAAAAAGCCAAGAAGCGTCTTCTTGGCATTTTCATTAATAAATCAGAGCAGTAAATGTGAATTGCACTAATTTGTAATTGTCATCATATACTTCTGTAACTGCGAAGTGATGTGTTGCTTCTTTTCCGTCTAAGAGTAAACTATAATCACAATCTGTAATCACAATCGCAGTATTTTGGAAGATATGAACGTCTTTTTTGTGAAATACTAATTTTTTTGGCTGAAATGCACCACTTGTGTAAAATGTGATTTCTTTTTCTAAATCACATGTAATACCAATGTGTACAAAATTGCAGTTTGGATGTGCATATTTTCTCATGCCTGCTTCATCGCTTGCTTCCATTGCTTCCCAGAAGCTTTCAGATACTTCTAAAATTCTATTCTTTTCCATCGTCTTGTCCATTAAAATCTGGTGCCATAGATGCGTATTTGTCTAATAATTCTTGTGTTTGTGTATAGTAATGTTTACCGCAGTCTAATGCATCAATTTCCTTCATTTCTTCTTCTGTTAATGTGAAATCATAAATTGCATTGTTTTCTTCAATATGAGATGGTGTTTTAGAACCCGGAATCACACTTGTTCCGTATTGTGTATGCCATCTTAAAATGATTTGTACTGGTGTTTTATGATATTTTTCTGCTAATTTTGTGAATACAGGTTCATCCATCATCGCATGATCACCATGTCCTAATGGATACCAGGCTTCAATGATGATATTGTGAGGTGCAAGATATTCTCTTAACTTTTTTTGTACATAGTATGGATGACATTCTACTGTGAGCAACTGTGGTTTGATTTGTGCAATATCAAGTATTTCCTGTATTTTTTCTTCACTGAAATTTGATAGACCGAGAGCTTTTACTTTTCCATTTTTATATGCTTCTTCCATCATTTGATATGCATGGATATAATCACATGCTGGCTGATGAAGAATCAACATATCAACATAGTCTAATTGAAGTCTTGTCAAAGTATCAGAAATTGCATTTTCATCACTATATACAGATGGCCAGAGCTTTGTGGTAACAAATATTTCTGAACGATCAATACCACTGTCTTTGATTGCACGTCCAACAGCTTTTTCGTTCATATATCCATTTGCAGTATCGATATGTCTAACACCACACTTTAAAGCTGCCAATGTTGAATCATATGCTTCTTTTGGCGTGAGTAAAAATGTTCCGAGTCCACTTTTTGGCATTTGTATGCCATTGTTTAATGTAAAGAATTCCATGTTGTTCTCCTTTTAGTCATGAATATTTCTGTGATTTAAGAATGCTACTAGTTCTGGATCAAAGTGATTGATGATTTCTGAATGATCTAAGCTTTTTTTAGAAATACGATTCATTTCCTCTTCTGTCAAAGAGAAATCAAAAATGTCTATGTTTTCTTTCATTCTTTCTGCTTTTGTGCTTTTTACTGTTACGCAGACACCTCTTTGAATATTCCATCTTAATGCAACCTGTGCACTAGATTTACCATATTTTTCCCCAATTTCAACAAGGTCTTTATCTTGGAAAATTCCATGCTTTCCTTCTGCTAAAGCAGCCCATGCCTGTGGGACAACACCATAATGGTCCATTGTTTTTAATGCCAGTTCCTGTGCAAAGAATGGATGAAGTTCAATCTGATTGACAGCTGGTATGATCTCAACATTTTCACAAAAATTTGCAAGTGTTGCGGGAAAGAAATTAGAAACGCCAATTGCTTTTAGAATGCCTTCTTTGTAAGCATCTTCCATAGCTCTATAAGCTTCAAAATAATTCCCCATTGCCTGATGTTCAAGATATAGATCAAGATATGTTAAACCTAATTGATTTAATGATGTTGTAATTGCTTTTTTTGCAGTTTCATAGTTCTTCATATCTTGTACCCACATTTTTGAAATGATGAAGAGTTCTTCTCGTGTGACGAAACCATCAGTAATTGCTTTTTGGATGGCTTCACCAGTTGCTTTTTCATTTCCGTAAGAAGCTGCTGTATCAATGGCACGATAACCAACTTTGATGGCATTGTATACACAATTGACACATTCATCATGATCTGTAATCTGAAATACACCAAAGATAACTTGTGGAAGGTTTGCGTTTGTGTTTAATCGTCTGTAATTCATGCATGAATCCTCCTGTTTCTATATTTAATATACAGTGTGGTTTTGATAAAAAATAATGAATCTTGTGAATTATGCTATACTTGAGACGTATGACGGAGAATGGATATGATCGAAATCTATCTTTTAGAACAATTATATGCGGTGTATCAATATGAAACGTTGAATCAGGCTGCGAAGCACTTACATATGACGCAGCCAACATTGACAAGAAGCATGCAAAAAATTGAACGAGAATTTGGTACGCCATTATTTATACGAAAATCAAATCGTATGACGCTGAATGGAAATGGAATTCTGGCCGCAAAGTATGCAGAAAGAATCTTAAATGAAGAAAGAGAAATGATGGAACAGGTACGTTTAAATGCAACTGTTGCTATTGGCTTTTGTGCACCAGGACCAAGAATGGTTTTGAATGATGTTTTTCGTCATGGAGACTTTGGAGTTCTATCTAATTTACCTTTACAATCAAATGCATTGCTTCTAGAAGGTCTTCGTTCTAAAAAATATGATTTGATTGTGACAAGTGAAGAAGTGAAAGATATCGATTTATATTCAAAAGAACTTTGTACAGAGGAATTGTTTGTATCTGTTCCTTATAAACATCCTTATACAAAGTTTCAGTCATTAACGTATGAAAAACTAAATGGAACAACTTTTGTTATGGCAGATGATATAGGAATCTGGAAGCATATTGTAGAAGAGAATATGCCTGATTCGAAATATCTTTTACAAGATTCAATCGAAGCACTCTCACAAATCGTTATTTCTAGTACAATTCCATCATTTGCATCAAATATTACATTGAAATATGGACATGAAAATGAGTCTAGAGTATATATTCCAATTGATGGAAAAAATGCAAAATGTACGTTTTATTTGTGCTGCAGGAAAGAAAAGAAAGAAATGTATCAGACATTATTGACACAGGCTATTGCTTTTTGAACATTCACTAATACAAAAATAAATATAATGAAACCGGTAAGTTCTTCCTTAATTGCATGGATTTCTTTATAATCAATATCATGAATGATGATAAAAATCATGTAAATAAAAGGAAAAATACAAGAAGCGGATTTACTCTTGCGGAACTTTTAGTAGTTGTCGCAATTATTTCTGTACTTGTTGCGATTATGATTCCTATTTTTCAGAGCCAATTGGAAAAGAGCAGAGAAGCAACAGATATTTCAAATGTGCGTGCAGCGTATGCAGAAGTGAGCGAAAAAGCAATGCATGAAAATGATGAGAAATTTGTAAAAGTCGTTTCTTTAAAACAGAAGAAAGATGGTTGGCAATCCGTAGATACGATTACGATTGGCGGTATTATGCATTCGAACAAAGATGGTGATTTAGCAAACTGGAAAGGAAATCCAGTTGCTGGAGGGATATGTGAAGTATCTTATGATCCTGATGTTGGGGTGATTCTGCACTGGAAGAAAAGTGATGGCAGTACATCGAATGTTCAAGTTGATATGAAAGAAAATCTTCATAGTAATTTAGAGAATACAGATGTATTAACAAATTTAACTACACAAGGTGTAACAAGATTTGAAATAGATTCGAAATGTCCAAATTCTACGATGGTAAATGCAGTAGAAAAACAAATCGGGGATACTAGTTTAATGAATCATGGAACGTGGGCATATCTTGGAAGTCCGACAGATGAATCTGGCAGGTATTTATTCTGGACGTCTGTGGATACAAATGCTGCAGGTGCGGATAGTAAAATTCCTGTTATTATCAGTCGTGCTTCTGGTGGCTATTTTGTATCTGAAACAGTAACAGCACAACGAACAACGAAAAAAGGTGAAGAATATGTTGCAATCGTTGATCATATCTGGAATGCCAATGGATTTAAAAAATATTTGACAGGTACAAAATATGAAACATTAGAAGAAGCCTACGCTGCATATAAACAAAAAGTGAATGAAAAATATACTGAATATAAAGAAACATTACCAAAGTAAAATAAGTATCTAGATGGCTAGATACTTGTTTTAATTACATTAATAATACGAGATAGTGATACATGAAAATAAAGTGACATAGACTGCCTGCTAAGATAAAGCAATGGAATATTTCGTGATTGCCAAATCCATGAATTGGTTTTTCAAAGATGGATAATTTCATGGCATAAATGACTGCACCAACGGAATATAAGATGCCGCCTGCAAGCAACCATAAAAAGCCAGAAAGTGGAATGCAATTGATAATATCTTTCATAAAGAAGATGCATGTCCATCCCATACATGTATAAATAACAGAGGAAACCCATTTTGGACATGTAACAAAGCAGAATTTGAATATCATTCCAAGGATAGCTAATGTCCATATTGTAATAAATAACAACATTCCTTTGAATCCGCCTATAGCAATTAAAGCTACAGGAGTATAGGATCCAGCAATCATGATGAAAATCATCATGTGATCAATTTTCTTTAATATTTTATTGACTCTAGGAGAAATACTGAATGAATGGTATACCGTACTTGCACTGTATAAAAGAATCATGCTGATCATGAATATCATATATGCAATTAAATCTAGCTTTGTTGCGTGATATAAACTTGCATGAATCAAGAGTACTGGCATGGCAAAGATACTGCATACAGCACCAATCAAATGTGTTAATGCACTCATTGGCTCTTTAACTGTAAATAACTTCTCATCCATAAATGATGTATTGTTTTGTAAAACTGTCATATTTTCTCCTTCCTATTAACCTTTTATCGGTTATTGAATAACCTCTATAAGTATACTAGGAGTTTTTGAAAAACTTGTCAAGAGATAACTGGAGTACTATTGCACAGTTTGTAAAATCCATCTATACTAATGATATGAAAAAAGAACAGAATATTCAGGCAATGCAGGATTTTCATTTACCTGCCTATACAGAGATTCCAGATGTTGGATTATATCTGGAACAGGTTGTGAAATATATTAATAGCTTCTTCAATGATTTTGAAGAAATGAAAATTACAAATTCGATGGTTAGCAACTATGTGAAGAGTAAGCTTGTTTCGAGTCCACATAAAAAGATGTACAGCAGGGATCAGATTGCGGTGTTATTCTTTATTGCGATTGCGAAGAATGTGTTATCTATGGAATACATTCGTATTTGTCTGCAGGAAAGAACTACACTTTCAACTGTTGAAGAAGCATATGCAGCATTTGTAAAGAAAATGCAAGATACAGCACATGGTTTTAAAGAGCATTCTTCTACGTCTTGTGATTTTTCAGCAAATGAAGAAACAGCATTGAATAATATTACGATCGCTGTAGCGAATAAGATGTATCTTGAAAGATATTTTGCGCAATTCAAAAAAGCGTAAAGTATCTTTTTTCTTATGTAAATAATGCTATACTTTTTGAGTATGAAAATAAGAAATTTCTGTAAATCAATCCTGGTTTTTTCTTTATGTACGACATTCAGTGCATGTCAAAATAACAATGAGAAAAATATTAAAGATGGGACTTATACAGCTGAAGTGGAAGGGTATCAATCTTCATTGACTGTGGAAGTAACTTTTTCAAATGGTTCTATTACGAGTGTTGAAGTTGTTGACTCTAACGAAACAAAGACTTGGGCAGATAGTGCTTTACAATATATTCCTAAATATATTCATGATGAACAGTCGTTGAATGTTGATACGATTACTGGTGCAACAATTACTTCAAACGCAATTATCAGTGCTGTTGAAAAAACAATTAAAGATGCACATGGTGATGTTAGTGAATGGAAAGTAAATGAGAAAGCAGAACATAAGCAAAAAGAAGTTGAAAAGGATTGTGATGTTGTTGTCGCAGGTGGTGGATTATCTGGCATGGTTACTACATTGCGTCTTCAACAGCTTGGCTATCAATGTGTTCTGGTAGAGAAAAGTGATCGTTTAGGCGGAATTACGAAATATGGCGGGAATTATTCTCAATTGTATGTGGATGATGATACGGCATTTACGAATGCGAATGACCTTATTCAAGATCATTTGTTAGATACAGTTACATGGCAGAAAAAAGATCTTGGCATCCAATTCTCAGAAGAATATCTTTTCAGCAGTCAATATGATACAGATGTATTGAAAGAATATGCACCAGAAAATTCTAATATTGGTGAACTTCTGGAGAAAGAAACAGAAGTGAGTGGCGCAGAAGTACTGTTAAATACATGTGTAACGGGTTTGTGGAAAAATGGTGAAGATGTTAATGGTGTTTCTGCGATAGATTCTGACGGGAAGATTTATCGTATTCAGTCTAAATATGTAGTCATTGCGAGTGGAAGTGCAATGGAAGATACTTCTCAAGCTGTGAATCCGTACAATGAAGGAGATCTTTATACAATTTTCAAGAATGATGGGTATCAGGTGAGTGAAGTTGCACCAGTGGATTCTAATCTTTGCATATCATTAGCTGAGCAGTATATAGATACATATTATGCTGATCAAAAGATGAAAGAAAAAGAAATTCTTCTTGTTGATCAAGATGGAAAATGCATTGATTTAGCACAATCTCGTGAAGATCTTTCTAATGCATTACAAGGTGATTCTTATTTGATTATGAATGCTTCAACATATAAAAAATGGAAGGCAGCAATTCTTGAAAGTGGGGCATTTGATGCAGAAAGCACAAAGCAATTAGAAGAAGATAATAGTGAATGCTTTTCTTCTGCAGAAGATTTACAGACTTTATGTGATATGAATGGAATATCGTATGAGGGGATTGTTGCATCTATGCAAAAGAGAAATCTGTCATTGAGTGAGGAACAGCCATTTGTTGGCAATGTTTACTGTGTGAAGCTTTGTCGTGGTATTGTTGATGCAACAGGAGGAATTTGTGTGGATGCATCTTTACATCCAATGAAGACTGGTTCTGATACACCACTAGATTCTGTATACGTGATTGGCAGTGCTTCAGATCACACAAATACACAAGAAGGCATTCCGAATACATGGGCATTTGTGTCTGGTAAATGGATTGCTGATGACATTGATACAAAGATGGAATAATATATGCAGAAAGTATTGATTACTGGTGGCAGTGAAGGCATTGGATATGCATTTGCTGAATATTATTCCTCAATTGGCAGTGAAGTGTTTCTAGTAGCTAGAAATCGCATGAAACTCATTGATATCAAGAATACTTTAGAAAATACATACCATAATGCTGTACATATGATATGTATGGATCTTTCTTTACAGAATTCCGCCAATACTCTTTATGAACAAGTAAAAGATGAAAATATCGATATTCTGATCAATAATGCAGGATGTGGATATACAGAAAGATTCTGGAAGATTGATATTGAAAGCGAAGAAAAGATGGTTATGTTGAATGATATGACACTAATGTCATTAACAAAACTATTCTTTCTAGATATGAAGAAACGACATGATGGAATTATTTTGAATGTATCTTCTACAGGGGCATTTCAGCCAGGACCATACATTGCGGGTTACTATGCGTCTAAAGCATTTGTAGCTACATATACACGTGCTGTCTATGAAGAAGCAAAAGAATATGGTGTTCGTATTTATTGCCTGCTTCCAGGTCCTGTAGACACAGATTTCTATCGTAAAAGTGGAGTGAAAGCACCATTACATGCGATGAAGAGTGAAAGGGTTGTTGCGTATACAATCAAACATATGAGAAAGAAATGTTTTATCATTCCGGGTGTAACGAATCGAATTGTTAGATTCTTGCCTGAAAGTATTCGTATCTATTTTATAAAGAAAACAAAGTGGAGAAATATCCAAAAGAAAAGAGGTTGAAAAACCTCTTTTAAAATACTTTTTGAAACCAAAGTGCAATACGATCTAAAATGTGAGATTCTTTTGGAATCTTTACCATGAGCTTTGTGGTGTAGAAGATTTCACCATTGTAGCTGATTGTGAGATCTCCTTCGAGATTCTGTGAAGTATTCGCACTAGATATTGCTTGTGGAAGTGTACATGTTACTTCTGGCTGAATATCTTGTGGAAGATCATAGTTGAAGTCAATAGGTGATTTGACTTCGATTGTGTCTTCTTCAGAAAATACATGTTTGACTGTGATTGTTGATACAACACTTTGTGTTGATAGAGTTGCAACGCGATTCCATGACTGTAATTGATTTAAAATGGAATCTGTATCTTTGACATGTGGAGAAGCAGGTGCGTATGCATCGGCATTTGCGACCACTGTAATTAAATGCATATCATTGATATCTTCCCAGGCAGCCAGGCAATGACCAGCTGGGTATGTGAATCCTGTTTTGCCGCCAATTAATCCAGGCAGTACATAGCCATTTTTTTCCGCAGCTTTAAAAATCGTACTATTCAGCTCAATTCCAAGTGGGGAAGAAGCTAAGGGAGAAGTTGTGTATGTATGTGTTGAGAAGATTGTTTGAAATGTATTGTTATTTAAACAATATTGTAATAACTTTGCCATGTCTCTAGCAGTAGAGTAATGATTTTCATCATGTAAGCCTGTTGTATTCACAAAATGTGTATTTGTCATACCAATGGCTTGTGCTTTTTCATTCATCAGATCAACATATGCTTCAATACTTCCACTGATTGTAAATGCCGCAGCATTTGTTGCATCTGCACCAGATGGTAAAGCAATGCCATACAGGATATCCTGTACAGTTGGTGTATCTCCAACTTTAAATCCCGCAAGAGAAGCGTTCTGTTCTACAAGTCCAGCAATCATATCTTGCGTGATTGTAATCTGTTGATTTAAATCAGTAAGATTTTCAATTGCGATAATTGCGGTCATCATTTTTGTCATAGATGCTGGATACATTATCGTATCTGCATCTTTTTCAGCAAGTACCTGGTTCGTATCACGATCAATTACAATTGCGTAGGTCGCACTTATGTTATCTAAAACAGTATTTTCAAAAGCATGTATTTTTGTGCAAGGAACAAAGTTAAAGCATACAAATCCAATGCATAGTAAGAATCTTAGTATTTTTTTAGCCATGCTTATAATCATAAGATATATTTTTCTAGAAAGCTACCTAATACAATCTTAAGAAAATGAAAATTGTGTGATAGAGATAGATGCTGAGTTATGAAATGTTTAATGTAAAAAGTATGAAAGCATATAAATATACGGAAATATGTATGTATAAAATATTGAAATGTAGATGAGATATAGTAAAATCAAATCATAAGGAGGCCAAATATTATGGCAACAAACAAAGTAGTAACGAAAAAAACACTCGCTGATGATCTTGCAGCTAAATTTGGATGGACAAAGAAGGATGCTGCAGAAGCAGTGAATTATGTATTTGATGAAATTACAGCAGTCGTAGCTGATGGTGGAGAAGCTTCCATTAACGGCTTTGGTAAATTTGAAAGAGTCAGCAAGAAGGCTAGAACTGGTCTAAACCCATCTACAGGTGAAAAGATTACAATTCCTGCTTCTGAATCTCCAAAGTTTAAGGCATCTAAGACATTCAAAGACGCTGTAAATAAGTAATAGTTCAAAGGATCTCAGGATCCTTTTTTGTTATCAAAAAAGGAGAGTTGCTTTCTCTCCTTTCAGTGTTTTTAAGCAATGTAGACTTTCTTCATGACAACTTTGTGTAAAGGCTTGTCACGGAAATCTGTTTTTTCATGAGCAATCTGATCAACAACATCCATGCCTTCTACAACTTTACCAAATGCTGCGTAGTTGCCATCTAGATGAGGTGCATCTGCATGCATGATAAAGAATTGGGAAGAAGCAGAATTAGGATCCATTGCACGTGCCATAGAAATTACACCACGTGTATGCTTGAGAGGGTTGTTGACGCCGTTGCTTGCAAATTCACCCTTGATGTTTTCCTTGGAACCGCCAGTTCCATTTCCAGCTGGGTCTCCTCCTTGGATCATAAATCCAGGGATGATTCTATGGAATGTCAATCCATCATAGAATCCTTCTTTTACAAGCTTTTCAAAGTTAGCAACAGTAATAGGTGCTGCTGTTGGATCTAGTTCAATCTTGATGATAGATCCGTTATCCATTTCAATAATAACCATTTTTAAATCTCCTTATTTTAAATGCCAGATATCTCTATTATATTCTCTAATTGTTCTTTCTGAAGAGAAGAATCCAGCTTTTGCGATATTTACAAGAGATTTTCTCTTCCACCAGTCACGATTTTCGTAATCTTGAAGCATTGTTTCCTTGACTTTGCAATAATCTTCTAAGTCAAGAAGTGTCATGAACCAGTCTTTATTGATGAGATTATCTTGCAAGTCTGTCAGCATTTTCTTATCTCCGAGCTTGAGAACTTCTTTACTTGTAATGAAATCTACAGCTTCCTTAATTAATGCAGAACCATTGTAGTATTCAGATGCATGATAGCTGGATGTGTTATAGAGTGCGATAACATCATCTGAGAGTTTACCAAATGTATAGATATTTTCTTCTCCAACGAGATCTTTGATTTCAACATTTGCTCCATCTAATGTACCGAGTGTCAGCGCACCATTTAACATGAATTTCATGTTTCCTGTACCAGAAGCTTCTTTGGATGCAAGAGAAATTTGTTCAGAAATATCAGCTGCTGGAATTGCAATTTCAGATTTTGAAACGTTATAGTTTTCAATCATAACGACTTTGAGGTATTTGCTGACTTCTGGATCGTTGTTGATTAATTCTTGCAGGCAAAGAATTAAATGAATGACGCATTTTGCCTGATAGTATGCTGGAGCAGCTTTTCCACCGAATACAACAGTAAGTGGACGTGCAGGTGTTTCTCCATTCTTGATAGATAAATACTTGTGAATGAGCCATAAAGCATTCATCTGCTGACGCTTGTATTCATGCATTCTCTTTACTTGAATATCAACAATAGAGTTTGGATCAATATCAATATTCTGTGTTTTCTTGATCATCTTGGCAAAACGAACTTTGTTGTTGTATTTGATTTGTTCTGCTTTGCTTAGGAATTCTTCATCATCATAATGAGAAAGCAATGTTTCCAGCTTGCTTTCATCTTCTCTCCATTCATTTCCAATTGTTTCATCTAATAAATGAGCAAGTTCTGGATTGCAGTGCATGATCCATCTGCGGAATGTAATACCGTTTGTTTTGTTGTTGAACTTGTCAGCATAGATATCATAGAATGGCTTGAGTTCCTGGTGCTTTAAGATTTCTGTATGTAGTGCAGCAACACCATTAATGGAATGTGAGAAGTGCATATCCATCTTTGCCATGTGTACACGATTCTCACTATCCATAATGCTTAGTTCTTTATCATCACGGAAAGCAACGTTGACTACATAATCTAAGCCTTCAATGATAGGCATGAGTTGAGGGACAATTTCTAGCAAATAATCCTGTGGCCACTTTTCTAATGCTTCCGCAAGAATTGTGTGGTTTGTATATGCACAAGTATTGGAAACAATATTTGCGGCAGTTTTCATAGGAATGCCTTCTAGAATCAATAAACGAATTAATTCAGGGATGACCATGGAAGGATGTGTATCGTTGATCTGAATTGCAACATGCTTATCAAGATCTTTAAGATCATGTCCTTTTTCTTTTTCTTCCTTTAGAATGAGCTGTGCAGCATTTGATACCATGAAGTACTGCTGATAGATTCTTAGCTTTCTGCCAGCATCATCACTGTCATCTGGATATAAGAATAATGTCAGGTTCTTGGCAATATCAGTTTTATCAAAGTTGATGGAATCTGTAATGATAGAAGGATCTACTGTATCTAGATCGAATAGATGTAATGTGTTTTTGTTTCCGTGATAGCCAATCACATCTAGATCATACATATGAGAATAGTAAGTTTTTCCAGCGAGTTCTACTGGGAAAGATACTTTTGTATCACGCAGCATATTCTTGCCTTTTAGCCATTCATCTGGAATTTCATATTGCTTGTTGTCTTTGAATTGCTGGCGGAATAAACCATAGTGATAGTTTAGACCAACACCATCTCCACTAAGATCTAATGTCGCGATAGAGTCTAAGAAACAAGCGGCTAGTCTACCTAGACCACCATTCCCTAAAGATGGTTCATTTTCCACATCTTCTACATCTGCAATAGATTTGCCGTTGCTTTCTAAAAGCTGTGAGATTGCATCATAAATACCTAGATTGATTAGATTTTTGCCTAGCTGTTTTCCGATTAAAAACTCTGCGGAAATGTAATAGAGCTTTTTGTCTGCTTCGCAATGAGGAAGAGTTTCAGCTTTCTTTTTTACTAATTCATTGATTGCGTTGTAAAGCTGAAGATTTGTTGCTTCTTTGATATCTTTCTTTAATATCAATTTCAGTTCTTTTTCGAGTTCCATTTCTTCTCCTTTTTGGGCAATATATCCCTGAATTTCGAAATAACGCTAAAAGTATACATGTATCATTGCGGAAATAGCAACTTTGAAAACGTTTTCGATATTGTAGAAATTCACAAAATAAAACGATATACTGTTATTTAAGAAAAAGGGTTGTTATATGAGAAAAGCAGGAATTTTAATGCCAGTGAGCGCACTGCCTTCAAGAAACGGGTGTGGTTCATTTGGACAAGAAGCAAAACATTTTATTGATTTAACACATCAGGCTGGACTAAAAATCTGGCAAATTCTTCCACTGAATCCAGTGAGTGATGATAATTCTCCATATTCATGTTATTCCTCTTATGCAATTGATGATATCTATATTTCTTTGGATCGTTTACATGAAAAAGGTTTGATTCAACACGTACCTTCTTTTCATAGAAGAAAAAAGAAAATTGATTATCAGGCAATTCGTAAATTCAGGGAACCATATTTAAAAGAAGCATTCCATAATTTTAAGCAGGACCATAACTTTGCGGTATTCGCATACCAGGAATGGGTGAAGAATTATGCGATATTTAGAACATTTAGAAAAGTGAATGATGGGAAATGCTGGAATGAATGGAAAGATGAAATGAAATGGCAGCCTGAAAGAAGCCAGGTGGATTTAAAAGAATATGAAGATGAAATCTTCTATCAGCTGTTTCTTCAATATGAAGCATTTTTACAATGGAAAGATATTAAACAATATGCAAATGATCTGGATATTGAAATCATGGGAGATATTCCTTTCTATGTTGGACTGGATTCTTCTGATGTATGGAGTTCAAAAGAAAACTTCTTATTAGATGAAGATGGAAAACCATCATTTATTGCAGGGGTACCACCAGATTATTTCAGTGCAACGGGTCAAAGATGGGGCAATCCAATCTATGACTGGGAACATATGAAAGAAAATGCATTTTCTTTCTGGATGGAGCGTTTAGCATATACTGAAAGATTGTTTGATATTATCCGTGTAGATCATTTCAGAGCATTTGATACATACTGGAAGATCAATGCAAGCTGTCCAACTGCAGTGGATGGTGAATGGGTAGAAGCTCCTGGATATGATTTATTTCATCTTTTAAGAGAAAAAGATCCTGACATGGAAATCATTGCGGAAGATCTTGGATATTTACGACAGGAAGTACTGGACCTAAGAGATCATTTTAATTTTAGAGGTATGCGTGTCATCCAGTTCTCATGGAATTCTGATGGTATGGGATTGGATCGAGAACATTTAACGATTTATACAGGTACGCATGATAATGAAACGATTGATACATGGTATCATCATTTCAACAATCATGATAGAAGACGGATGAGAATGTGTCTTGAGAAGATGGGATATGTTGCAAAGAGCTTTGATTCTAATGTGATTCAGTATACGCTGGATTCTAATGCAGATATCGCAATTATTCCGATGTGTGACTGGCTGCATCAAAATAAAGAAGGTAGAATCAATACACCTGGAACAGTATCTAAGAACAACTGGACATATCGATTAGTTGATTTTGGTGAATATCAAGGTGTTATTAAAGATATCGCAGACAAAGTGAAGCAAGCAAAACGATAAGACGAATTTGTCTTATTGTTTTTTTAAGAAATTTCGTTGATTTTTACGTGCTATAATATGCGAGTGTTTGGAGGAAATGATATATGGATTTATTTCTCAATATTCTAAAATCCGTTTTATATGGAATTGTGCAAGGGATTACTGAATGGCTGCCAATTAGTTCTACTGGACATTTGATCTTGATGAGAACATTTATGCCATTGAATGTATATATGGATGCGGTAAGCAATCAGAACTTCTGGGATATGTATAAAGTTGTGATTCAGTTTGGCAGTATCTTAGCAGTATTATTGCTTTACTTTAAAAAATTGAATCCATTTAATCCTAGATTGAAACCAGCAAGAAAAAAAAGCATTTATCGTCTTTGGATCATGATCATTATTGCTTGTGTTCCTGCAGGGATTGCGGGCATCCTGCTGGATGATTTGATTGATAATGTATTAAGTGCATCTTATGTGATCGCAATTACTTTGATTCTCTATGGTATTTTCTTCATTGTGATGGAAAGTAGAGAACATCAATATACAGTAGAAACAGTAAAAGATATTACGCCAAAGACAGCATTTGGTGTTGGTATGTTCCAGATGCTTGCTTTGATTCCTGGTACATCTAGATCTGGTGCAACGATTCTTGGTGCAACGCTGCTTGGATTTAATCGTAGTACAGCGACAGAATTTTCATTCTTTATGGCAATTCCAGTTATGTTTGGTGCATCTTTGTTGAAGATTATCAAGGCACATATTGAAGTGACAGTGGCAAGTATTTCTGTATTGCTTGTTGGATGTATTGTATCTTTTGTTGTGTCTGTATTCGCAATTCGTTATTTGATGCAGTATATTCGTAAACATGACTTTAAAGTATTTGGTGTATATCGCATTATTTTAGGTGTGATCGTATTATTGTTTTACATGTTGAATGTGATTCAATGAAAAAGTTTTCATAAAGAAAATGTAATATTTTTAATTTTTCGTTAAATACTTATTGCATTCATTTCTAGAAAGTGTAAACTAGTAACCATAAAAGCAACGAAGAGAAGAGTAACCAGGTTGGAACTTCAAAAGAGAGTCCCTATATGCTGAGAGGGGATAAGGAAAGGTTTGGCGAACATGGTCTTGGAGCTGCGTGATCGATAGTGTAGATCACGACGGGCTGTCCCGTTACAGACATAGAGTATATCTGATGATATTCAGCGTACTTGAAGAGGAAATGATCGTGAGGTCATTTTAAAGTAAGGTGGTACAGCGTAATACTACGCCCTTATCTAAGGGGCGTAGTTTTTTGTTTCTAGAGCATAAAAGAATCACCCCGTCCTACTTCAAGCATTACAAGAAAACGGAGGAAAAGAAAAATGAAAAACGCAATCAGAACAATCGCAACAGCAGCATTAGCATTCGCATTAGTTGGCTGCTCATCCACATCTACAGGTTCCACATCTACAAAAACATCTAGTGAAGACAAGACAATCAAAGTTGGTGCTACTGCAGTACCACATGCTGAAATCTTGAACAATGTCGTAAAAGATGTTCTCGCAAAAGATGGCTGGACATTAGAAGTAACAGAATTTACAGATTACGTTACACCAAATACAGCTTTGGAAGAAGGTTCTCTTGATGCAAACTACTTCCAGACATTAGGCTACATGGATGATCAGAACTCTTCTAAGGGTCTTCATTTAGCAGCTGCAGTTGGTGTTCATATTGAACCAATGGGTATCTATTCTGCAACAGTAACAGATATCAAGGATCTCAAGGATGGTGCAACAATCTCCTTGCCAAATGATGCAGATAACTTAGATAGAGGCTTAAGAGTACTTGTTCAGGCTGGACTGTTAGAAGATCCAGGAACAGATGAATATGTAACGGAAACAACATTCAATGGAAACAAAGAACTCAACCCTCATAACTACGAAATTCAGCCAGTGGAAGCTGCGCAGGTTCCATTAACACTTGAAGATGTTGATGCTGTAGTCTCAAATGGTAACTATGCATTAGAAGCTGAACTTCCAAGCAAGCACCCAGCAATCTATGTTGAACAGTTTGATCAGGAAACAAGTGTAAAGAGAACAAACTATGTTGTTGTAAAGGATGAAAATCTTGATACTGAAAAGACAAAGGCACTTGTAAAGGCTATTACATCTGATGAAGTAAAGTCATATATTGAAGATACATATAAAGGATCTGTCATTGCTTCCTTCATCGATACAGAAGGTAACCCAGTAGACTAATCAAAAAAATATAACAATACAATCAGTAATATTCAGAGGGGAGACCCTCTGAATATTCGCGTAAATAGACAGGAGCGTAGAGATGATAAATCTT
>CAKVBD010000029.1 GCA_934725105.1 uncultured Bulleidia sp.
CCGTAGAGCCGATAAAATAAGGCTTTGCGGACATTTGAGAAGATATAAAAAGATAGTCAAAAAGGCATATATAATTTCATTAAGATTTCATATATATGTTCTATATATGGATCCACCAATGCATCAAATAACATTTCTTTCGTTGGATAATATTTATAAAATGCTCCTGTAGTAAGTCCTGCATCTTTCACAATCCTTCTTAATGAAGCACCACTAAATCCATCTTTTAAGAAATGTTTGATGGCAGCATCTAATATTTTTTCTCTTGTATTCTCTGCTTTTTCTGACATAAAGATCTCCAGCAAATAAAATATAACAGTGTTATATCACACTGTTATATTATTCCTGTTTCATAAAAAATGTCAATACTTATATGTGATGAATGGCAAATCTAGTAATCTGTTTGTAACAATGATTGTTTCAAGCATTCTAGCAAACCCTTGGGGATTGCGAATTTGATACTGCATATGATTATGTCCTTCAAAAACCGGAAAGTTGCCATATTGATAGGCCTGCATTACTGCATTTCTGTATTTAAAATGTTCTTCAATACTCCCAAATTCCCAGAATGTATGTTTTTGCAATTCTTCTGATAATTTTGGAAATGGTTTATCCTCCAGACTATCTGCCATCTGCTTTCTCAAATTTCCATATGTCAGATTTTTTCCTGCTTCTACAAAGTAAGGTTTAATATTATCATCGTCACACCACATAATTTTCTTCAATGTTTTTCCTTTTGACCAATACAGGCTTTTCACTGCAAAATATAAGAAAGGAACCATGATTTTACGTGTCATCTTTCCAATCTGTGCAAACTGACCACCATCAAAGAATATATGCCCTACCGGTATTTTAGCATCCTTCAAAAACGTCATAGCAAGATCAGCACCAATCGAAGACACTACTACAAGTTCTATCTCTTCGATTCCTTGTTTCTTTAGAAATTGTACAATCTGTTGTATTTCATCATTTTTGCTAATATATTTCTGATTTGAACAATATACTGTTGAAGTTGGCAAAACACAATAATAATTATCTGCCAGTTCCTTAGCAACTGGCATACTGCTTTTTCCAGTCACTCCCATCGCATGAAAAAACAAAATAACAGGATTACATTTATTTCCCATTGTTTGAAACAACATTACTTTCCCTTCCTTTCCATTCTGTAATCGCATTTCTTATATGCACATCAATATCTAATCGTGTTTCAAGACATTCCTTAGGATGCTTTCTTGCAGATTGAAATGCTAATTTTGCAAAAAAGGCAGAACCAACTGGAAACATTGTTTTTAACATACTCTCTGGAAAAACAAAATGCGTTCCATACTTGTATACAGTAGATTCTAATATGCAGCTGTGTGGATATTTTTTCATTCTCTGTTCCATGCGACGTATATATTTTGCGCAATCCCACAGCACATCATCTTCAGCACCAATTAGCAATAAAATTCCATGAATTCTTTCAATCTTGATCAATTCTTCCTCTGTAATTGGGTGCGCTGCTTCTGCATCATCAAACAGTTTTTTAGAATTGATCATATCACCAGTACGCTTTGTTTCTTTCTCTATAACACGCCAATATTCTGGATGTTTGTAACAAAATGGCATATATGGAAGTGGTTCTTCCTCAACTGGCCATTCTTTACATCCATCTTTCTTTTCCTGCATAAAACATTGCCATATGAAGTCACTTGGTGTTAACGCAATCGTTAATGTAATGTCTTCAAAATAAGAAGCTTCAGTTAAAGCTAGTGTTCCTGTTGTAGATGCTCCGACAATTCCAACCTTTTGATTTCCATGTGATTTCAGCCATTTCACAGCAGTACGTACCATATAATCCTCTGGATCATCTCCAATCATTGCAATCACCGCAGAATTTGAATCTGTTTTACATTTCCAGTACGCACCATAAAATCCATCTGATTCCATTTCAAAATGTTGTTTCTTCATTTCTTTTTTCCTTTCATCTATCATCAGCCAAGTGCTACATCTAAAACCATCATCAAACTAAATCCAACCGCAAAGAAAACTGCACCAATATTCGAATGTTTTCCTTGCGACATTTCAGGAATCAATTCTTCAACAACAACATAAAGCATTGCTCCTGCAGCAAAACTCAGTAAATACGGCAATAACGGAATGATTTGTTTTGAAATCAGTATCGTCAATACTGCACCAATAGGTTCCACTATGCCAGAAAGAACACCACCAGCAAATGCTTTTCCTTTACTTTCACCTTCGTCTTTTAATGGCATAGAAATAATTGCTCCTTCAGGAAAATTCTGGATTGCAATGCCAATGGACAATGCAAGTGCACTTGCTGCTGTTATTTGTGAATCTCCTGCTAGAAATCCAGCATATATCACTCCAACTGCCATACCTTCAGGAATATTATGTAATGTCACTGCCAATACCATCATTGTTGTACGGTTCAATTTACTTTTAATTCCTTCAGCTTCATCACTTCCTACATGAAGATGAGGAATCAGATTATCTAATGCAAGCAGAAACAGAACACCAACCCAAAAGCCAACAAATGCAGGTATAAATGATAAAACTCCCATATACGCAGACTGTTCAATCGATGGAATCAATAAACTCCATATGGATGCAGCTACCATAACACCTGCTGCAAATCCCGCAAGTGCACGATGTATAGATGCACCAAGTGTATTCTTCATAAAGAGTACACAAGCTGCACCAAGTGTTGTTCCAGCAAACGGAATCAATATACCAAGAAATACTTCCATAATTCACAATGATTCCTTTCTATATTTCTCCATCACAATGATTTTGTTAGATATATTTCGAACAGCTGGAATCTTACCAATTACACGATACATAGGCACCAATTCTTTCATTCCTCCCACTAAACTGACTTCATTTTGTAATGTAAAATCCGGCAATAAATTCTGCAGCTGCTTTCCATTTTTTATGCCCCATGTGAATTTTGCATTACTTCCTGCAATCGATTTTTCCTTTACATGTTTCACAACAAATGGGGACATTGTTTCTACAAGAACTGTTACGTTTTGAAAGGATTGATTAATGATTGAAAACATTTTTTTCACATCCTCTTCATTCAAATACATTGTTAATCCTTCAATAATGACTAGAACATCTTCATTATGAAAAGTAATATCATCCACATACGTTTCATCCATTGCAGATTTTGCAATTTGATAAACTGGACCTGTTTCACTCAGAAACCTGCTTCTTACTTTCATCGTTTCTGGTAAATCAACATTGTACCAGCGTAAGTATTTCCCTTGCATCCGATAGCATCTTGTATCTAGTCCACATGCAATATTGATAACAATTGTATTTCCATGATTCTCTAAATATTGTTTAACCATTTGATCCAATACTATTGTTCTAGCGATAACACCAGAATACATAACCATATCTTGATCAGCCTTAGAAAAGTCATAGTCTATCTTTTCCACAAGTTCAACCGCAATATCATCTCTGATTTTATGATCAGTTTTCCTTGTTTCTTTTGCCCTTGCATATAAGGTCTGTATCATTGTTTCCGCTACACCTGTTACGCTAACTTTTTCTTTCATCACCTGTCATCCTTTTCTATTTGTTTTTTCTAACAACACAATGCATTCGCATTCCTTTACGAATTTCAAATTTTTCAAGCTTCAATCCAGATTTTTCACAACACACAGCAATCAAATCTCTTGTAGGAACACGAACATCACCATGTCCAAATAGATTTGCCAAAGGCATTTCTAACGTATTCATCAACCATATCAATGCCTTATTGTCACTGGTCACATCTCTTAAAATCAGCCTTCCATTTGGACGAAGACATCGTTTCACACTGTCAAAAAATGCCTGTGGATCAGGATAATGATGAAAACTCATAGAACAGATAATTGCATCAAAGCAATCATTTTCAAACGGAAAGTTTTCACAATCCCCTACAACAAACGTTGCGTTTGGAATATTTTTCTTTTGTGCCTGTACAATCATTGCCGGTGTTAAATCTAGACCCGTATAGTGCCGTTTTGGATATTTTTCTGACAATAAAGAAATCATTGGTGCCGGACCACATCCCGCATCCAGTAAATCTTGAAATGGTTCTTTTTCTAATTCTTCAAGAATTTCTGGATAATCTTTTTTACACATCTCATAAATTCCCGCATGATTACTTTCATATCTTTCTGCAGCTTTTGTAAATTCATCAATGGATAGTTTTTTATATTCTTCGTTTTTCATATCAGTTCCTTTTAAATTTCATAACTTATCTATGAATGTAATACGTTTTTCAGTTAGTTTCAACTAACTTTTAAAATTCAGAAAAACCATAACAGAATTAACTGTTATGGTTGCAGGAAGCAATGATTTTTTTACCTGTTGCCAAACCTTCTTGTGTGAGATATACGATTCCGTAATGTTCTTTGACTAATAAACCATCATCGGACAGTCTTGTCAGCATCGCATGTACAGAAGGACGGGTAACATCTAATTCCTTTGCAATCTTGATGGAACGAATCCCTTTTCCTTCAGGATCCATTTCCACCATTTTTACAAGATACTTCTTTTTCGCTTCACTCAAACAACGACGCTGCATACACCTTACCTACGCAGCTTGTTCAACAACTGCTTTTCTCTTGTTTGGATCTGGTCTAAATAAGAGATAGAGATATACCGCAAGAACGACGATTGCCGCAATTGTACCAATGCCGAATGCAAGTTCACCTGTAATCAATCCACCAAACTGATATACCATTAATGTAACTGCGTATGCGTTGATATTCTGGAATGCAATAGAGAACCAGAACCATCTCTTATCATTCATTTCCTTCGCTGTAGAAGAAATTGCTGCTAAGCATGGTGAATCATAAATGTTGAATACAAGGAAGGAAATTGCCGCAATACTTGTTGGGAAGAATGATGCAAACTGCTGATGCATTGAAAGTTCATATTCTTCAACTTCACCAAGACCACTCAATACACCCATTGTAGAAACGATACCTTCCTTTGCAACGAATCCAGATAAGCTGGAAGCAACTGCCTGCCATGTACCAAAACCAAGTGGCTTAAAGATCCATGCAATACCATTACCAATTGTAGCAAGGAAGCAATATTCTGTATCAACAAGTCCAAATGTACCATCCTGGATACCAAATGCACCAAGGAACCACATCACTGCACAACATAGGAACAAGATTGTACCAGCCTTCTTCAAGAATGCCCATACTCTTTCCCAAACATGGAGTAATACGCCCTTAATAGAAGGAATATGATATGCTGGAAGTTCCATAACGAATGGTGAAGGATCACCAGCAAACATCTTTGTCTTCTTTAAAATAACACACATTACAATAACAAGTGCAATAGATGATAGATAAATCACTGGAGCAAACCACCATGTACCTTCTCCTAGCAGGTAGCCAGCAATCATTGCGATGACTGGAAGTTTTGCACCACAAGGAATTGTTGTTGTTGTGATCATTGTCATACGACGATCTTTTTCATTTTCAATTGTACGTGTAGCCATGATACCTGGAACACCACAACCCTGTGAAATCATAAATGGAATAAAGGATTTACCAGAAAGGCCAAACTTTCTAAAGATTCTATCCATGATAAATGCAACACGCGCCATGTATCCACAATCTTCCAGAACAGAAAGGAAGAAGAAGACAATAGCCATCTGTGGAGCAAAGCCAACAGGCGCTGCAATACCACCGATAATACCATCTACAACAAGGGATACGACCCAATCAGCTGCACCAGCACTTTCCAATGCACCTTGCACTGCAGGCTGGATCCATTCACCAAACAAGACATCATTTGTCCAGTCAGTAACAACTGTACCAAGTGTAGCGACTGCTACCCAATAGATAAAGAACATAACAGCTGCAAAGATTGGGAGTGCAAGCCATCTGTTTGTTACGATCTTATCGATCTTATCAGAGATAGATAACTTTCCAGCATTTTTCTTTACATAAACATTCTTTAACAATGTTGCGATATATTCATATCTTTCATTTGTAATGATTGCTTCAGAATCATCATCTTCTTGCTCTTCAACTTTATTGATAACAGATGTAATAGAATTCTGAACATCACTTGACAGCTTTACATCTTCAAGAACTTTTTCATCCTTTTCAAAAAGCTTTACTGCGTACCATCTCTTCTGTGCATCATTCAAATCTGCATAAGATTCAATAGAAGTTAATGCTGCTTCAACATCCTTTGTATATGTCATTGGTGTTGGAAGAGACTTTGTTTTAGCAGCCAAGATTGCTTCTTCAGCAGCCTTCTTGATTCCCTGTCCCTTTAAAGCAGAGATTTCAACGATCTTGCATCCAAGACGCTTGCTTAATTCAGCAATATTGATATCATCTCCTGCTTTCTTCACAAGGTCCATCATATTCATCGCAATGATCATTGGAATTCCTGTTTCTGCTAACTGTGTTGTCAGATACAGGTTTCTTTCAAGGTTAGTACCATCAATGATATTTAAGATAACATCTGGCTTATCACCAACAAGATAATTTCTAGATACAACTTCTTCCAATGTATATGGAGAAAGTGAGTAAATACCAGGCAAGTCTTGAATTGTGACATCTGCATGTCCTTTCAGCTTACCTTCTTTCTTTTCAACTGTTACGCCTGGCCAGTTACCAACATACTGGTTAGAACCAGTTAGTGCATTAAACAATGTCGTTTTACCGCAGTTTGGATTTCCTGCCAAAGCAATTCTAATTTCTGACATGTCGTTCCCCTTTTCTTACTTTACAAGTTCAACTTCAATCAACTGTGCATCATCTTTACGAAGAGATAATTCATAGTTTCGTACAGTTACTTCTACAGGATCTCCTAGTGGAGCAACTTTTCTAACATAGATTTCAACACCCTTTGTGATGCCCATATCCATGATTCTTCTTTTCACTGCTCCTTCGCCATGGAGTTTTACAACCTTCACAGTGGATTTTACTTTTGCTTCTTTTAATGTCATGTGTATCCCCTTTCCACTAGATCATGATCTTACTAGCCATAGACTGGTCTAGACCAAGTCTTGTTTCTTTCACGTTCACAATCAGATTGCCACCGTTTTTAGAAACGATTTGAACCTTTCCACCTGTCACAAATCCAAGATCTTCCAGATGTTTCTTTGTCTCAGGTTTTCCTTTTACTAATTGAATTGTTACTTCTGTTCCAATTTCTGCAAATGTTAAAGGTAACATATACTGCCTCCATCTATGGTTAGCTTCATCTAACACACAGTTAGTTTAGTAGAACTAACACTGTACGTCAATAGTTTTTTTCTATTTTTTTTCATGTAAACGTTTTCGTATAGACATAAAAAATAACCAGATGATTTTCATCCGGTTACTCTTCTTCAAATTCAATTTTGCCATCTTGCATGGATTTGATCTTTGCAAGGGATTCTACACGAATTCCTTTGCTGCGTGTCAGTTTACCACCATCCTGGTAGCTCTTTTCAATACAGATGCCAACCCCTGCAATTTCAGCATTTGCCTGCTTTACAATATCAATCAGCCCCTGCATTGCCAATCCATTTGCCATAAAGTCATCAATAATCAAGAAACGGTCATTTTCATGCATATACTTCTTAGATACTGTAATTGTATATTCACGATTATGTGTATAAGAATACACTTTAGATGTATATACATCTGAACCAAGATTTGTGGACTGTGACTTCTTCGCAAACAAGAGTGGAACATCAAATGCATCCGCCACAAAGGATGCGATTGCGATACCACTTGCTTCGATCGTTAATATTTTTGTGATATTTTCATCTTTATATAAGCGATAGAATTCCTGTCCAATCTGCTTCATTAAATGAATATCAATCTGATGATTTAAAAAACCATCTACTTTCAAGATATTTCCATCTAAAATCTGCCCATCTTCTTTGATTCTTTCAACTAGTTCTTTCATAAATCGTACAACTCCGTATATTTCCTTGTTAAATATTCAATATACACATTCACATCAAAAGATGTGCCTGTTGCCTTCTGCATGATTTCATCTGCATCATACATACAGCCATATTGATGAATATTGTTCTTCAACCATTCTATGACTGTATCATAGTGGTTGTTACTTAACAAGTCATCTACGTCAATTTCTTCCTGCATTTTCTTAACAAACTGTGCCGCAAATGCAGAACCTAGTGCATAGGTAGGAAAATAGCCAAATTCTCCACAAGACCAGTGAACATCCTGCAAAATACCTTCACTTGCATTTGCAGGACGAATTCCAAGATATTTTTCATACATATCACTCCAAGTCTTGTCCAGTCCTTCTACACTGATAGAACCATTAAACAGTCCCTTTTCAATTTCATAGCGTACAAGAATATGCATTGGATATGTCAATTCATCTGCCTCTGTACGAACAAGAGATGGTCTAGATACATTCACTGCTTTCATAAATGTATCTAAAGAAATATCTTTCAGCTGCTGTGGAAACTGCTTTTGAAGAAATGGATAGTTATATTCCCAGAAAGATGTTCTTCTTCCTAAATAGTTTTCACAAAGTCTGCTTTGAGATTCATGCATCCCACTAGAAATCCCATCGGAAAGAATCATGCCATCAAATCTAGGATCACAATCATGTTCATAGTAAGCATGCCCTACTTCATGTACAGTAGAAAAGATTGCAGACATCACATTATCTTCAAGATACTTTGTTGTTGTACGACAGTCATTTTCGCAAGTCCATGATGTAAATGGATGTTCTGTTTCATTCTGGTATCCCCACTGTGGATCAAAGTGAAGATATTCTAAAAGATGATCCATGAACTTCTTCTGTTCTTCTACAGGATATGTTTCAAACAGAAACTGATCATTGATCTGTTTTGCTTCTGTCACCTTTTGAATCAAAGGCACAAGCTTTTCTTTGAGTGCATCAAAGAAAGCATCATACTTTTCCTGATTCATACCTGGCTCAAAGTCATCCAGCATCTGATCATACAGATCCCTTGTATCATTTCTATAAGCATAGACTTTCTTTTTTGCTTCAATGATCTTCTTCAAATATGGTTCAAAGATTGTATAATCATTATTCTTTTTTGCTTCCAGCCATTTCGTATAAGATACACTCTTCAACTCTTCTAAGGCAACAAATTCCTCTTTAGGAATACATACTGTCTTATACATTTCCTTTTGATAAAGATAGGCAGCTCTTCTTAAATATGGCTCTTCCTCTTCATCTTTCTGCATTTCTTCTAAAACAGGAAGCATGCTTTCATCTGTTTCAATTGAAAACAATTCACCCGCAAGAAAAGCAGATCTTTCATCACGATATGCATTTCCTCCACTAGGAGCAACTGTCTGCTTATCAATATCAATGATTGCTAATGCCATCGTATAGGCGGATCTTTTAAAGATCCACTCTTTCAAAAGTTGATTTCTTTCCGTACGATTCATTTTAACAATCCTTCCAGACTTTCTCAGCAATTTCCTTGATCAATGCAAGTTTTGCCCACTGCTGCTGTTCTGTTAATTTATTTCCTTCTTCTGTAGAAGCAAATCCACACTGTGGAGATAAATATAAATTTTCTAATGGATGATAGAGTGCAGCCTGATGAATACGACGAATGATTGCATCAGCATCTTCTAACTCCCCTGTTTTACTTGTAATTAAGCCTAAAACAACTTTCTTATTGTCAGGAACAAACTTCAAAGGTTCAAATCCACCTGCTCTATCACTGTCATATTCCAGATAGAATGCATCCACATCTTCTTTTGCGAATAAATATGGAGCAATTGGATCATATGGTCCAACATTTGCATATGTAGAATGGAAATTACCACGACATACATGTGTATTGATAACCATATCCTCTTTCTTGTATGCAAGAACTGCATTATTTAAAGCAACACCTTCTTCACAGATAGCTTTCAGTTTTTCTTCTGTTAAACCAAATGTTTTCCACATATTAGGATCAGCATAGAGTGTCCATGTACAGTCATCTAACTGTAGATTTCTACATCCAGCTTCATATAATTCATCAATGACTTCACCATACGCTTTGACAATATCATTTTTCAAATCATCCTGGTTTGGATATACCGCATCATTTTCAGCTTTGAATTCAGGAAGTCTTAGCTGTGCAAGTAATTGTGTAGGTGCAGGAATTGTCTGCTTTACTTCAACGCCTGCTTCTTCAAACTGCTTAACAAACTTAAAGTCTCCAACGAAAGGATGATTTGTTCCAGAAATCTTAGAAACAATCTTTGCACTTTGATTCTTTGTTGTTTCCCCATGGAAATGTAATCCATCTTTTGTATCCACTTTTTCAATTCCATTAAGTCCCCAGAAAAAATCCATATGCCACCATGTTCTTCTGAATTCTCCATCCGTAATAAAATGATAGCCTGCCTGTTTCTGTTTCTTCACAAGATCAGTAATACATGCATCTTCAACATCTTTTAAAGCTGCAGCATCAATCGTTCCATTTTCAAATTTGCTTCTAGCTTCTTTCAAAGCTTCTGGTCTCAAAAAACTACCTACATAGTCATAACGGTAAGGTGCTCTCATAGCGTGTCCCTCTTCTTTCTAATGCATCTATGATAGCAGTCTTCAATGTATATTTCATTATATATTTTCAGAAATACAATGTACTTTGAATGTCAATTTTTAGAAAGTTTTTCATTGCTAAAAGAAAGTTTTCTCATTAAAATAGGTACGTTTTTTAATAGGAGGCACCAATGAGAGTTGGATTAGATATTGGTTCTACGACAATCAAATGTGTAGTTCTAGATGAAAATGACCAGATACTTTATTCTTCTTATGATAGACACTACAGTCATATCATAGAAAAAGCAAAAGCACTTTTGACAAAGATCAATGATGAATTCCTGCATGATCAAAAGACAATTCTTGCGATATCAGGAAGTGCAGGAATGGGACTTGCAGATAGCTGTGATGTGCCTTTTGTGCAGGAAGTCTATGCTGAAAGAGTTGCCGCAAAAAAACGTACTCCTGATACAGATGTCATCATTGAACTTGGTGGAGAAGATGCAAAGATTCTCTTTTTAACAAATGGTGTCGAAGTACGTATGAATGGATCCTGTGCAGGTGGTACAGGTGCATTTATTGACCAGATGGCAACATTATTAAAACTCACACCAAACGAAATGGATCAAGAGGCTTTAAAAGCAGAGAAAACATATACAATTGCTTCTCGATGTGGTGTATTTGCGAAAAGTGACGTACAGCCACTCATCAACCAAGGCGCTAAAGCAAGTGATATTGCCGCCTCCATTTACCAGGCCGTTGTCAATCAGACAATTGCAGGTCTTGCACAAGGTAGACCAATCCGCGGAAATATCCTGTATCTTGGTGGTCCTTTGACATTTTCAAAGTGCTTAAGAGACAGCTTTGATCGCACACTACATGTACAAGGTACATGTCCTGATAACTCATTATTGTTTGTTGCACTTGGTGCAGCCTATTACGCAGATCAAGAATTTGACGTATCACAAGTCATTGCTTCTTTAGATCAATATACAAATACACAAGAATTTGCCTCCCTGCCGCCATTATTTAAAGACCGCGATGCATATTGGGCATTTAGAAACCGTCATGCTAAAGCATCTGTTGGTAGAATTCCTTTTACGGATCAGACAGGTCCTGTACACATTGGTATTGATTCCGGTTCTACAACGATCAAGATTGCGGTCATTGATGATGATGCAAATCTATTATTCACAGATTATCGTTCTAATGATGGTCAGCCATTACCGCTTGTGATTCAAACATTGCTGAAACTATATGCACAGCATCCAAACATGAAAGTTGCTTCCTTAACTGCGACTGGCTATGGAGAAGAGCTCATGAAGCATGCTTTGCATTGTGATTTTGGACTTGTAGAAACTGTTGCGCACTTCACTGCTGCCAAGCACTTTCGTCCAGATGTAGATTTTATTATCGATATCGGTGGACAAGATATGAAGTGCTTCAAGATTGAAGATGGTGCGATTTCAGATATTTTCTTAAATGAAGCATGTTCTAGTGGATGTGGTTCTTTTCTACAGACATTTGCACAGGCATTAGGCTACAAAGTAGAAGACTTTGCAAAAATGGCACTCTTTGCAAAAAATCCAGTCGATCTAGGATCTCGCTGTACGGTATTTATGAATTCTTCTGTCAAACAGGCACAGAAAGATGGTGCAACGGTTGACTGTATTTCTGCAGGTCTTGCAATTTCTGTTGTCAAAAATGCCTTATATAAAGTCATTCGCTGTTCTTCTCCAGAACAGTTAGGAAAAAATATTGTTGTACAAGGTGGAACATTCTATAACGAAGCAGTTCTCCGCGCGTTTGAATTAGAAATGGGTGTTGATGTCATTCGTCCAGATATTGCAGGACTCATGGGTGCATATGGTGCTGCGCTGTATGGCAAGACGCATACAAAGCAAGGTACCCTTTCCAATATGTTATCCAAAGAAGAATTAGAAGCTTTTACTATCAAGACACAGTCAATACAATGTCAAGGCTGTGGAAATCATTGTCAATTGACAATCAATACATTCCATGATGGAAAGAGATTTATTTCTGGAAACAAATGTGAAAAACCAGTTACTGGAAAAGCAAGTGATGATTCTCTCAACCTGTATGCATATAAGCGAAAAGCATTGGATGCATATAGAAACAAGAAAACAAATGGCACAAGAGGAACGATTGGTATTCCAATGGTGCTGAATATGTATGAATTACTGCCATTCTGGCATACATTATTTTCTGAATTGGGCTACTCTGTTATTGTCTCCCCTTTTAGTACACGTGCAATGTACCAAAGTGGACAAGGTACGATTCCAAGTGATACCGCATGTTATCCAGCAAAGCTGACACATGGACATATCGAATGGCTCATACAGCAGAATGTAGATTACATCTTCTATCCTTGTCTATCATATAACATGGATGAACACAAAGGAGAGAATCACTATAACTGTCCAATCGTTGCATACTATCCAGAAACACTCAAAGATAATATGCTTGTTCTCAAAAATACAACATTCCTGGATCCATTCATTGATATTTCCAATCATAAAACATTTGAAAAGAAATTTATTTCTTACATCAAAGAAACATTCCATATCAATGATAAGAAATTGATTTCTAATGCAATTACGCAGGCATATGCAGAATATGAAGCACATATGATGGATACAAGAAACAAAGCAAAAGAAATGATTGAGGAAGCAAGAAAACAAGGAAAGAGAATCATTGTTCTAGCAGGCAGACCATATCACATTGATCCTGAAGTCAACCATGGTATTGATAAACTAATCATCAAACAGAATGCCTGTGTCATTACAGAAGATTCTATTTCTGATTTGATCAAGCCATTTCCTACGAATGTATTAAATCAATGGACATATCACGCTAGACTGTATGCCGCAGCAAAATACTGCACGACACAGAATGATATGGATCTTGTACAGCTTGTATCCTTTGGCTGTGGCTTGGATGCAATCACAACCGATGAAACGCGTGAGATCCTGCAGGAAGGAAACAAGCTCTATACACAGTTAAAGATTGATGAAATTACAAACCTAGGCGCAGTCAATATTCGTATCCGTTCCTTATTTGCAGCATTAAAAGAAAGAGAAGAGGAGGCATAAATCTATGGAATATTTAACTCCGAATTTCACAAAAGATATGTTAAAGGATTATACGATCCTTTTCCCAAATATGGCACCATTACAGTTTCAATGCATTCAAAAAGCAATGGATTCTGAAGGCATTCATTGTGAAGTACTCAATAACAGTGGCAGTGAAGTTGCACAGTTAGGTCTCAAATATGTACATAATGATACATGTTACCCTGCACTTCTCATCATTGGTCAATTCATTGATGCATTGAACAGTGGCAAATATGACCTGCATCATACCGCATTACTGATTTCTCAATCTGGTGGTGGATGCAGAGCATCCAATTACATCAAACTATTAAGAAAAGCTCTGGTAAAAGCTGGATATGGCTATATCCCTGTTGCTTCCATCAACCCAACAGGTCTAGAATCATCATCTTCTTTACCATTAACATTAACTTTAGTCAGAAAACTGATTGCGTGTGCATTCTATGGTGATGAAATTGCTTCATTAAGAAATCAGATCATTCCCTATGAAGTACATTCAGGACAAACAGAAGCATGGTGTAATCAATGGATCCATGAAATTGATATATGGATGCATGAAAATAAAAACTACTCTATCCATGCGATGAAAAAGAACTTTATAAAAATTGCTAACGATGCAAAAAAAATCGAGAGAAAAAAAGAAAAGAAAGTCAAAGTTGGTGTTGTTGGAGAAATCTTTGTAAAGTTCTCCCCACTTGGTAACAATGGCCTGCAGGAATTCCTTGAAAAAGAAGGATGTGAAGTCAATATGCCTGGTGTCATGGGATATATTAATTATTGTTGTGCAAACTTTGCTTTAGATGCAAAACTATACAACATGAATCAAACGTTTGGATTTATGGCGGATAAACTTTTAAATGTATTAGATTCTGTTGGACAGGCATGTACAAAAGCAATGAAAGATGCTGGCTTCTATGGTGCTGGTTCATTTAAGCAGCTCATGAAAAAACCAGAAGGTATTTTATCTCTTGGCGTAAAAATGGGTGAAGGATGGCTGTTATGTGCGGAAATGGTGGAACTCATTGAAGATGGATATTCCAATATTGTATGTGCGCAGCCATTTGGATGTCTGCCAAATCATATTGCCGGCAAAGGCGTGACAAACAAGATTCGTGAAAAATATCCAGAAGCAAACATCACCGCAGTCGATTACGACCCTTCTTCAACAAAGGTCAACCAGGAAAATCGAATCAAGCTGATGCTTGCCGTTGCCAGAGAAAAACTACAAACTGCTTGTGTTTAATCATACATTACAGTTAAAATATTGAATATGACTTAGGAGGGTACCATGGAAGATTTTATTATTGCGACAGCTTCTACATGTGATGCAGATAGAGAATGGCTGGAAAAAAACAACATTCCTATGATTTCATACACATTTGAAGTCAATGAAAAAGTATATATTGATGATTGCAGAGCTGAAACAAAACATGCACTCTTCCATGAAATGCGTGAAGGTCATCAGCCAAAAACATCTCAGATTACTGCGTATGCATATTATGAATTCTTTAAAGAACTATTAGAAAAGAATAAAAATGTTATTTTCTTAGATATGGATAAAGCATTATCCTCTTCATATTTCAATTCACAGCGTGCATATGAAGATATCCAGGAAGAATTTCCAGATAACAATTTAGTCATTGTTGATACTAGATGTGTCACAATGGGTCTGACATTTCTTCTAAAAAAAGCAGTTGCATTAAAGAAGGATGGAAAATCCATGGATGAAGTTTGTACATGGATTGAAAATAACAAGTTTAGAATTTCTCACCGTTTCTTAGTAGATGATCTAGAATGGCTCAGACGTGGTGGCAGATTATCCAATGCTTCCGCAATGATTGGTTCCCTTCTATCCATTAAACCTTTAATTCATATTGATGATGAAGGAAAACTTGTTGCACACGCTAAAATACGTGGAAAGAAAAAAGCAATCAAGGAATTGATTGCCGAAATCGATCATGATTTAGATCCAGCCAATGCAAAAGAGTTCATTGTTGGTCATTCAGATGATTTAGAAGAAGCTGAAAAGCTTGTTGGCTTACTCAAAGAAAAATACCCAGATGCTTCCATTTCGATTCAGGAATTAGGACCTGTGATTGGATGTCATGTTGGTCCAGGCTTCTTAGCATTTGTATACTTATCAGATAAAGAAAGTAGAGTTGCATGAACAACTCTACTTTTTCTTATTGGTTTTCTTGAATGGATTCAATTGCTAAAGCAATTAATCTTGCAAATGGTTTTCTAACGATTTCTGCAGTTTCCAATACTTCTTCATGCGTTAGTTTCTGATCCAGCATTCCTGCAGCCATATTTGTAATGACAGAAATACCCATCACATTCATTCCTGCGTGTCGTGCCGCAATGGCTTCTGGTACAGTAGACATTCCAACCGCATCCGCACCTAAGATACGGAATGCACGAATTTCTGCAGGTGTCTCAAAAGAAGGTCCAGAATACATCATATAAACACCATGTTTTGTTTCAATACCTTCATTATGTGCCTTTTCCTGCAGCGTCTGCCATAGTTTTTTGGAATATACTTCTGACATATCTGGGAATCTTTCCCCAAAGGAATCTAAGTTTTTACCAATGAGTGGATTGAAACCAGACATGTTGATATGATCATCAATCAACATGAGATCTCCTGGCTTAAAGTCATAGTTGACTCCACCACATGCATTGGAAAGAATCAATGTATGTACACCAATTCTCTTTAATACACGTACTGGAATCACTGTTTCCTGCTGAGAATAGCCTTCATAGTAATGAACTCTGCCATCCAGCACAACAACTTCTACACCATTGTATGTACCAAAGATCAGTTTTCCATCATGCCCTTTTACTGTTGGTGTTGGAAAACCTTCAATACTGGTAAATGGAATTTCTTCCTTGTCTGTTAACTGTTCCACAAAATCACCTAAACCAGATCCTAAAGTAATTCCAATTTCAGGTTTACGGTCAGTTAAATTTCGAATGCATTCTACACAATGATTAATTCTATTCTCCATCGTCATCTCCTTTTTCAAAAATTTCAAAATCATCTTCTACTGCTGGTTTGATAGACCAGAATTTAAGATTAATATCTTTTCCAGACATACGAATCTTATGTTCTTCCTTTGTTGGGAAGATTCTACTGGACATAACTGTTTCACCATCATTGATGAATATTTCTACTGTACTGTGATCCACAAAGATATCTAATGTTTTTAATGCATCTAATGTAAACTTTCTTTCTGTACCAAAATCTGTATTCATCTGATTCACAAGTGCTTCTCTAGAAATCAGGAATGTCTTTTTCCGTGCATCATAAGAAATCTCAAATCCCTTTTTCAAATCTGTTGCGAATAAATTCAAGCCAACGTTATTATTGCCAGGATTGTCTAAATGAATCACACACGCATCAAGCATTCTACGACGCATTACATCCTTTGTTACAACACCATTTTCTGCATCAAATACAAGTTCATCTTTGATTGTTTCTAATGCTTTGGCTGGCCGCTGGATGAGTTTTCCATCCTCAATTGTTAATTCACGTGCAAGTGTCTGTAAGCCAGCCCATCCTTCACTTTCCGTAACAGGATAAGAATAGTCAGAACATCCAAACCAGCCTTCCAGGATTGCCTTATCATTCTGTTCTGATTGGAATGCTGTCTGTGCTGCGTAGAAGTCAAATCCTTTATCTAATTCCTTCATTGGTCCATCTGGTGTAAATGTCATTGTATCTAAATCCAGATCACCAATAAAATAAACATTCGAATATGCATTTAAAAATGCCTCTTCTTGTTTTGCAAGACCCTGTGGTGAGAATAAAAGCAGCCATTTATCACCAATCTTTTGAATACATGGACATTCCACCATAAATCCAAAAGAATCATATCCTTTTACCTTCAATTCAGATACAAATGTCCATCCCGTTGCAATCTGTGAAGATTTATAGATCAGCATCTTGCCTTGCTTTTCTTCATTCTGTGCACCCATCAGAATGTAATATGTACCATTTTCAAAGAAGATCTTTGGATCTCTTTGATGTTCTGTATACCCTTGCTGCGGCTGAATGATTGGACGTTTTAATTTTGTCAGATGATTTTCTTCATCAATTGCCGCAATCATCTGATATGGAATTCTTGTACCATCTTCTTCTCTATGATTTCCTGTATAGACTAGATATAAGAATTCATTCTTTACAAAGCCACTGCCAGAATAACAGCCATGATTGTCATAATTCAATGTTGGCTTCATGCCAAGACCAATGTTCTTCCAATGCACAAGATCATCACTCACAACATGATACCAATGCTTCATTCCATGGTATCCCGCAAATGGATACCACTGATAAAACAAATGCCATTTTCCATTAAAGTAAGAAAATCCATTTGGATCATTCATTAAGCCAGTCACTGTTTGAATATGATATTCACAACGATACTTGCTTTCTTTGATTTTTTCATGAAGTTCATATAATTCTTCTTCATCTCTTTCATTTACGATTCTTGCTAATTCTTGTTCTGTATATTGCATCATTTCACCTTCAATCTATATTGGATTTCATGCTTCTGTATATCACCAGCACGTAAAACAGGTTTTTCTTCTACATCAGGATAATTGATTGCATTTGGCAAATATTCTGCTTCAAAGCACACTGCACTTCTTTCAGGATACAAATGTCCTTTTTTACCCATTTTATTTTCCAGCCAGTTTGCGGAATATAAATGCATTCCTGGATAGTCACTGTATGCATGTAACTCTAGCTTTTCGCTTCTCACAATTGCCATTTCTCTTAGACCCTCTCCAAGAATTGCATAGTGATGATCATAACCTTTACCAAACTTTAACTGTTCATTTTCAACATTGATATCTTTAGATAGTTTCTTGAAATCTCTAAAATCAAATGGCGTATTTTCAACTGGTACAAGTTTGTTCAGTGTTAATCCATTTGCATCAGACAGTCCATATTGATTTGCATGAATCTTCACTTCATGATTCATCGCATCTTCACTTTCATCCAGATTGAAATAAGAATGATTTGTATACGCAAATAAAGTATCTGCATCACTTCTCGCTTCCGTCTTTATAGAAATACCATCTTCCAGTAATGAATATGTTACTTTCACAAATAGATTTCCAGGATACCCTTCTTCTCCATCTGCACTTGTATAACGGAACGTAACACAATCCTCTTCTTCAATACCATTCCAGATCTTCTTGTCAAATCCTTCTAAGCCGCCATGGTTACAATTCCCATTATTGTTGATAGGAAGTGTGTACTCTTTTCCATTGAGTGTAAACTTTCCCTTTTCAATACGGTTGGCAGTTCTACCAATGGATGCACCAATATAACTTGTCTGATCTAAATATCCTGCAACACTTTCAAACCCTTCCACAACATCAATCCCTGTATCTTTATTGATAAATGATACAAGTGTTGCGCCATAATTCATGACTTTCATCATGACATGATCATTTTCAATTGTGTAGAGTGTTACTTCTCTACCATCATTTAATTTTCCAAATGTTGTCTGCATATGATTTCCTCTTTAACTACATCATTTCTATTACTACTATTATCTGACAAATTCTTAAATTTGTGAATGGAAAGGGCTATCATACTTGAACATCTAGCGAGAAATGATAACCTATTATCGATGAAAATATTTGTAAAAGATGATAGAGAACAAGATACGGAAGAAGAAACAAGTGGCACACGCTACATTATTATTCCTATTTTGATACAACTACTGATGGCACTTCTACTATTTCTAAGAAGTCGAACTGCAGCCTTAAATTATTTATATGCTTTGATCCCGCTTCTATTCGCAACAAGTTTTATCGGATCCTATGTCTACAATAGAAATGGAGATATGAAGCTGTTTTCCAGTGCCGCAATTTTAACAACGATTGGAACTGCACTGCAGCTATTGATTGATCAGATCTATGATCCTATTACATCGTTCAGTACGATCAAATTGATTGTTTCCTTTGTTGTGGCAATCATATTTGTCATGTTCTATACGTTGTTTCGAAAACTGCTGAACAAGTCATGGATGGTATATGTCATGATGATCGTTACTGCCGCAATTTATGTTATCCTGCTTGTATCTGGAAGTGATCCAAATGGATATGGAACAAGTGCATGGATACGGATTGGTGGAATTACGGTGCAGCTGACCGACTTTACTAAAGTTGCGGCAATTATGTTTTACAGTGCATTGTTTTCTTCTAAGACAAGTCATGATGACAATCAGATCCTTGTATTATCTTCGATCTTTTTTGTCATTAATTTCATTGGTTCCCTGTTGATTAAAGAATTAGGTTCTTTCTTTATTCTATACTTCCTGCATTTATCCATTCTGTATATCTTCATGAATAAAGGAACAAAGAAAAAACTGTATTTACTTTTCATATTCTTTATTACAATTGGTGCACTTGTTTTAGCATTCCTGCTGTATAAACTTATTCTACCTTCTCATGATGCAGGTACAATGAACGCAGTGACAAAAGCACTATGGCCAATTCTCAATAAGATTCATCAAAGATTCTCTGTGACTGCCAATATCAACGCTGACCCATATGGTGCTGGCTATCAATTGCTGCAAGGAAAGAAAGCATTATGGATGGCTGGATGGTTTGGCAATACTGTCAATTTCCATGCAATTCCTGTTGCGGAAAGTGACATGGCATATATTGCACTTGTGAATGCTTTTGGACATGTCTTTGGCTTCTTCGTCATTTTCCTGTTTTTAAGAATCATGCTCAGTGGATCTGAACTATCAAGAAAGAAAATGAAAGAAGAAAAACAGGATGCGGTAGTTGCATATGCCAGCACAATACTGATTGTCATGCAGGCAATGATTGTTATTCTTGGTTCTTGCAATATCATTCCATTTACTGGTCTGCCAATTCCATTCTTATCTCGTGGTGGTACATATTTAACACTCACATTCTGTTTGATCGGTTTACTTCTTCATATGTCTGAAGAGTATGAAGATGAGGAGGAAGATGAATATGTGGATGAATAATGATGAACATCATCAGATGAATAAACTATCTAGACAGCGTATCCGTATTGTTGAAGTATGCAGTATTGTCTGCTGCCTGTTGTTTGTTGGATTCTTTTCTGAAAAATATTTGATCTCCCCTGTCTTTTCAACAAAAAGACAAGGCACAAAAAATACAATTACATATAACGCCATTCAAAACTATGTCATTGAAGGTGACATATTAGACCGCAATGGAAGTACGATCATGGCAAATGCGTCCGAAGGAAGTGGTGCTTATGCTAACTATCCAGAAAATGAATCGTATGCATATTTATTAGGATATTATTCTGTAAATTCTGGAAAAGAAAATGCATATGGATTACGTGGCAATTTAAAAGATTATTCTTTATTCCACCTAGACTCTATCAATAAAGGTGCAACGGTACAATTGACAACAGACAATACATTACAAGATACAGCGTATGATTTATTAAATGATCAGGAAGGTTCCATTACTGTCATTGATAATCAAACAGGTGCAATCCTTGCATTAGCTTCTCATTCAACGATTACATATGATGTCAATGACATCAATTCCCTGCTGTTAAGTGATGTAGAAGGTTCTCAATATCGTAGAGGTACATTTGAAAACGATCCTCCAGGATCAACATTCAAGATCATTACTGCCATCAGTGCACTTGAAAAACAAAAGCAGGATGGATTTGATGATTCCTTCTTCAATTACTATGATACGGGAACATATCTTCCTGAAGGATCTGAGTGGACGATTACAAACTATCAAAGTACTGCATATGGTGATGTTGATCTAGAAACGGCAATGAATAAATCCATCAACTGTTATTTTGCAGATCTTGGCATTCGTATTGGCAGTGCGCAGCTAACTAGTACAATGAAAGAATTTCTTGTTGGTAAAGATATTGAAATTCCATTTTTAACAACATTGCATTCTTCCTATCAAATTAGTGAAAATGCAAATGATGAACTCGCACAGACTTCCTTTGGACAAGGAAATACACAAATTACACCTGTACATCTGGCAATGATTGCACAGGCTGTTGCGAATGATGGCATTATGATGAAACCATATGTTGTTTCTTCCATCTATGATCATTCTTTTCCTTTATACAAACATCTCAATGGAAAACTCACAAAAACAGCAGACAGTGATATTTGTGACAAATTAAAAAATATCCTTCATACAACTGCTGAAGGATATGGGCTCGATGAATATAACTATGGTATGGTATATGCAAAAACAGGTACTGCAGAATGTGCAAATGATCGTATTCATACATATATGGTTGGATTTACAGAGAATGCTTCTTTCTGCATCTCTTTGAATCATTCTGATCACAGCTATAACCTATACCCAATTGCACAGCGTCTTGTTTCCACAATCAACGCTATCTATAACAATAACTAGAGGTTTGTTTCCTCTAGTTATTTTTTAAAGATTCATAAAGATTTGTGTTCCCTTTGATCTGATCCATTGATACATGTATATACATGCTGCAAATAACAGAATGGAATAAATGATGATATACAAATATTCATTCATCGTGTTATTCAGATAGACAATGAATGCAATTCCATTGACAATCATTGGGACCATCATCGAAATAAATACAGATAAGCTTTGTTTGATTGGAACCATTTCATTTGTCCACTTCAAGTTTGGCATATTCAGGTTCACAATCAGACCAAATAATGCTGAAAATGTAATGGATAAAATTGGTGTAATGATCATAAGCAAAGACATTATGACATCACTTCTAGATAAATACATACATACAAGTGATACAAACAAAGAAGGAATGCCTGTCAAAATCAGATGCATCTTCACCTTTGCATTTAATATCTCTTCTACCTTTACAGGCAGAGATTTAGCTAACCATAGTGTTTTCCCTTCTAGAGAAATCGAAGGTGCTGTGATGTCATTGAAGGAAGCTAATGTACATATAGCAAGTACCATCAGCGGTGCAAGCAATGCTGTATCAATGCCTTCCTGTTGTAATAAAGCAATCACAGATGGGAACTTCACAAGCATATAAATTGCAATACCAATCATAAATACAGAACCAAGAGAACAATTCAGCATATACGAAGAACTGCTCTTGAAATGCAGAAATTCTCTATGTAGAAGAGCAGAAGAAACAGATCTTGTCTGATTTTTCTGCTTTTTTGTTTTGATTCTTTCAAAAGTCATCGTCTGTGAAGAAATCTCAAAAAAGCTCTTCTTCAAGAAACACCATACAACATATGTGAAAACAATTGTAATCACGAGTGTCAAACATAGATGCATGAGATTTCCACATGCACCATTTCCAAATGCATAGATTGGATATGCATAGATCTGTATTTGTTTTTGATACAGCAATACATTTTCAAGCAGTCTGGAAAAGATCGTATTGGCATTGAAGTAAATCAAATAATACAGCGCTAGAAATATGAGTGAAAGAATCGTTGTGATAATACTGCGATTCTTGAGTTTTACGGATATCTTTGCGACAACAAGCCCTAATAGACATGAAAGACATAGTACAAATAGCGTAATCGCCAACCCCATCAATGTAGAAGCAATAAATACACCAAGGTCAAATGATACATTGAATAGATATGACAGTTGAGATGGAATCCATACAACAAGTGCATAGAGACAGCTCATCAGATATACACTGAAGATTCTAGAAATAATGATTGTAGATGCATCAATAGGCAATGAGAACAACAAATCATTATCTTTCGCTAAATACAAGATGGAATATGTAGAGAATACACTTCCAAATACGCCCATAAAGATTGACAATAATCCCATCAATGCAAAGAACATCCATTCAATATGCAGCTGTACAATAGATGGAAGAATGAGTGAACACAATGCATAGAACATACCTCCAAGAAATAGAAACATCAGCGCAAAGAACAATACAAACATTCCAATCGTAGCACCCATAGAACGTTGTTCCTGCTTTTTTTCATTGTAGAAATAGGCACGGAAGATTTCCATGAGCTGCTTTTTGATCAAAAGCCATGTCATACAGATTCATTCTCCATTTCAAGAAATACAGTTTCTAGAGAGGCATCTCCCTTTACTTCTTCCATTGTTCCTGTTTTTAACAGTTTTCCTTCTTTGATGATAGCAATATGATCACAAAGTTTTTCAGCAACTTCCAATACATGTGTAGAAAAGAAAATGGCACCACCTTCTTCACATAACTCACGCATCATCTGTTTCAATAGATGAGACGCTGTTGGATCTAATCCAACAAATGGTTCATCCATGATCACCAGTTTTGGCTGATGTACCCATGCGGCAATCAATGCAACCTTTTGCTTCATGCCATGAGAAAAGGAAGCAATTGGCTGATCCAGATCTTTTTCAATGGAAAAGATTTTTGCATACTTTTCAATTCTTTCAAATCTCTCATTTCCAACCTCAAATACATCCTGAATAAAATTGATGTATTGTCTAGCTGTCATATATTCATATAGATCAGGGTTATCAGGAATATAGGCAATCTTCTTTTTACATGCAATAGGATCATCTTTGATAGAAATGCCATCAATATAGATTTCTCCCTCATCAAATGCCTGTATTCCAACAACAGATTTCAATGTCGTTGTTTTCCCTGCACCATTATGTCCAATAAAGCCATAGATTTCTCCATCTTTAATTTCCAGAGAAAGATCATCTACTGCTTTTTTCAATCCATAATTCTTTGTTAAGTGTTCAATTTTCAACATACAAACCTCCCTAATAAGTCAAATGTTATTTAGCTTATTTAAGCTATTTTTTAAGTACATATTTTGATATAAGCCAATAGGTTATGGATATTTCTTGCATCGATGTGCTGAATTATAACGATTTTCATGTATTACAGGCACTTTTAAAACAAAACGTCACGTTTCATTTATAAATGGCCTTTGTGTAATGCCCTCATCGTTATGGGTGTGCACCTCCCGTGTCTACCAGGATCACTCTTATTTAAGAGGCCCTAACTTCCTTCGTCCCACATATCCATAACCTGGGTGCCGATTAAGCTCGTTTGCAGGATCGTTGCCCTATGGTGAAAATATCTATCGGCTACCAGCTCATACTTTGTCGTTTATCTGTCATAGACAGATTGAGATGTCCGAGACTTATCAGTCACCTGAATCTGTCTACGACTTTTTACTGCTCTGTTACTT
>CAKVBD010000030.1 GCA_934725105.1 uncultured Bulleidia sp.
AAATACTGTACACACAAAAAGTGCTAAATATCGCATAAATATGCTTTATTTAGCACTTTTACTGTAAAACTTGAGAGAAAAAGAAAAAGAATGCAATATGCATTCTTAACAAACATAGTTTAAATAGTATGGAAGCTGCTTTCTCCACCATGGCCAGTCATGTGCGACGTCTGTTCCCCAGAAATCAACCCAGGCTGGTACATTCTTATATTCAAGCAATTCTTTGATTCTTCCAGCATCTTCCTGCATTGGAACTTCCCATGCACCTCTACCACAACAAACGATGATATCTCTATGACGATACATTTCAACTTTTGGATCATCATAATGCATGCCTTCTAGATAATCGACAGGTGAGTTTGCATATACTAGATCATCCCAATAGTCAGGGAAAAAGAGTCTTGCATTGTATGCACCACTCAATGCAATGCATCCCGCAAAGATGTCTGGTCTTCTAAGCAAGGAATTTAATGCATGTGTTCCACCCATAGAACAGCCAGTTGTCATGATACCATTTGCATATGTGCCATTGTTTGCCTGTGCATTGATATCAAAGATTCTTGGGCAGAGTTCATCTGTGATGTAACGCATATATGCTTCCTGCTGGAGGATTCTATTACGATTATCCCAAGAAGTTGAACTCCAGGAATTGACATCGTTGGAATCGCAACAGAACATTTGAATACGCCCTGCTTCAATATAATCTTTTGCAGCATCAATCATGCCATTGTTTTCATAGTCGAAGAAACGACCATCTTGTGATGGAAATACAAGGAATGGTCTGCCGGAATGTCCGTAGACTTTAAATTCCATGTCTCTTCCCAGGTTTTGAGAATATTCTTTGTAGTATTCTGTTTTCATTTCTTCACCTTGTCTTTCTTGTATACGAAGTTTACAAAATCTTTGACTTCTTTCTTTGTTTTGAAACGTGCAATGTAGAATTCATTTCCCATTGCGGAAGATAACAAGTCAGGCATTCTTTCATGCATGACAATGGATTGACCATATTTTGAGAAGATAGATGTGGAGCCATTTGTATATAGACCATTGTATTTATCTCTTCTACCGACATATACACAATGATATGGTCGATCTGTTTTGTATAAGCCTTCGTTATACATTGCCATATTGGCATAGATGAGATATACATTGATGTCATTTGCATAGTTCATCATATCTGGTGTATATCCTCCAGGAGGTCGCATGTTAACTTCTAATCCTACAAGATCTCCTTTTTTACCTAATCCTTCTTTATCTTCATAGAGTCTGAAGTATTCTGTATGGAAGAAACGTCCACGGATATCAAATGCTTTGATAACACGTGTACCCATTTCAACAAGATCCTTTGGGATTTCTCTTTCACTGTAATACCAGCACTCATCTGCACTGTTTACGATATCCATGATTGGTTCAGGGAATACGTGGGATGTCTGGAAGATGATGTTGTTATCTTGATCTACGATACCATCAAATGAAACAATAGATCCTGGAACAAATTCTTCCATGATGTATTGTGTCTGGATGTTTTGTTTGTAGAAATCTTTAAGTTGTTTGTCGTTTTTGATTTTCCATGTTGTATTGGCACCAACACCATCGTCTGGTTTGACAATGACAGGATATCCAACAAGATCAACAAACTTCTTTCCTTCTTCATATGTAGAAACCAGATGGTATCTCGCAACTGGAACATTTGCCTTTTCATAGTAGGCTTTCATGTTTGATTTTGTTTTATAGCGCATGACAGAAGTTTCGTTGTCACCAGAAGTGATATTGAAATCTGTACGTAGTTTTGCATCTTGTTCCAGCCAGAATTCATTGTTGCTTTCTAGCCAGTCAATCTTTCCATGCTTATGTGCGAACCATGCAACGGCACGATACATCTGATCATAATCCTGCATGTTATCGACACGATAGTATTCATCGCATGCGTTTTTCATTTCTTCACTTAAAGAGTCATAATAATCTTCACCGATGCACAAAGAAGTACCACCAATGCGTTTCCATGCCTGTGGGAACTGGTAATATGTCTTTGGGAATGTTGGAGATATAAAAACAAAATTCTTTCCCATATGTTCACTCCTTTAACCAATTTATGTTTTAAATAGTAACATAGAAACGCTATTTTTCATGAATGAGTATATAATCTTTATTGGAAGAAAGGCATTTTTTATTGAAAAAGGTTTCATAAATGAATAGATTAGACAAAGATAGAGAAAAAATTGATGAAATTGATGCGCAGATTGCGAAACTATTCGAAGAAAGATTTGAAACAGTACGTGATGTCATTGATTACAAAATTGAAAACCGCTTGCCAATATTGAATTCAGATAGAGAAAATGAAATTACGAAAAAGAATGTAGATCGCATTCAGGATGATGATATCAAACCATACTTTGAAGCATGGTATCATGATCTCTTAGCTTTAAGTAAAGAATTTCAAAGACAGATACAAGATGAAATGTGAGGAGGAAATTCTATGGGTGAATTATTAAAACAGTTAAGAAAAGACAACATGATGGCAATGAAGGAACACGATACTGTGAAAAAGGGTGTTCTTGGCATGGTAATTTCTGCCGTTGCTTTGGCTGAAAAAGAAAAAGGTGTTGAATTAAGTAAGGAAGATGAATTGACTTATGTACAGCGTGAACTCAAACAGACACGTGATTCTTTACAACAGACACCTGCTTCTAGAACAGATTTGATTGAAGAAACAAAGAAGAAGATTGCGATTCTTGAATCTTATCTGCCTAAACAATTGAGTGCAGAGGAAATCAAAGAAGCAATTGAAAAGATTTTAAGTGAAAAGGGATTAGAACCTGTCAAGAAATCACAAGGTGTTGTTATGAAAGAAATGATGGCACAATATAAGGGACAGGTGGATGGAAAGCTTGTTAATCAGGTTTTAGGTACACTATTACATTAATGGAAACGACCTTGTGTGGTCGTTTTTTGTATACGTGGTATAATAGTGACGCAAAGATAAAGTCAAAATGACTATAAGGGGTCGTATGAAAATCGTTTTAGAGAACCTGACAAAAGTATTTCCACAAGGAAAACACACACCTGCCGTAACTGCGGTAGATCATTTTAATTTTGAAATACCAGATGGAAAGCTTGTTGCTTTACTTGGCCCATCAGGTTGTGGAAAGAGTACAACATTGAATATGATTTGTGGACTGGAAACACCTACAGAGGGAAAAATCTATTTTGGGGATGAAGATATTACAAACGTACCTGTTGAAAATAGAGATGTTGGAATGGTGTTTCAAAGCTATGCCTTATATCCGCATTTAACAGTTAAACAGAATATTATGTTTCCTTTAGAAAATAAAAAAGGAAAAGAGAAATTAAGTAAGCAGGTCATTGAAGAAAAAGCAATGGAAGCTGCGAAGCTTGTACAGATTGATTCTTTGATGGATCGTAAACCTTCTGCTTTATCTGGCGGTCAGCAGCAACGTGTTGCGATTGCACGTGCTTTGGTGAAACAGCCTAAAGTGTTGTTGCTGGATGAACCATTGAGCAACCTGGATGCTAGACTGCGTCTTTCTACAAGAGAAGAAATTCGTAGAATTCAGCAGGAAACAGGCGTTACGACTGTATTTGTTACGCATGATCAGGAAGAAGCAATGTCAATTAGTGATTTGATGGTTGTAATGAAGGATGGTGTGCTTCAACAGATGGATAAGCCACAGGAAATTTATGATAATCCTGTTAATTTGTTTGTGGCAAAGTTTCTTGGTACGCCAGCAATCAATGTGCTGCATGGAAAGATTGAAAATGGAAAGCTTGTGATTGGAAAGGATGCCATTTTCAATGTTGACCTTCCGGATCAGAATGTGTTTGTTGGAATTCGTCCTGAAGGATTGCTGGTTGATGAAAATGGACCATTTGTATGTTCATTGCGAAAGATTGAAAAGCTTGGCAGAGATACAAGCGTTATCTGTACACATGAAGGTATGCAGGCGGATCATATGCGTGTTGTTGTACCGAGTGAAACAAAGATTGAAAACAGTGAAACGATTCGTTTTTCTTTGAAGCCACATAAACTGTATTTGTTTGATGAAAGTGAGAATAGAATTGCTTTAGAGGAAGAAGCATGAAGAAAGTTCGTCCTTGGCTGTATCTATTACCTTCCTTGATTCTTCTTGGGATATTTATGATTTATCCTTTGTTTGATGTTCTTGTCTATTCATTGCAGGAAGGATACAACTCTGCTTCACAGACATATTCTGGTATTGGCCTATATAACTTTTCATATGTTCTGCGTGATCCTTATTTTTTACAGGCAGTAAAGAATACATTCCTGCTTGTTATTATTACAGTACCGTTATCAACGGGACTGGCATTATTGCTTTCTTTAGCCTTGTCTTCGATTCAGAAAGTTAAAGAATTGTATCAGACCATTTATTTCTTGCCTTATGTGACGAATACATTGGCTGTTGGTCTTGTATTTATGATCTTATTTAAGAAAACACCTTATTCTGATGGTTTTATCAATATGATCATTCAATTCTTTGGCGGCAATAGCATTGACTTTATTGAAGGACCATATTGGGCAAAGATGCTGACGATGTGTATCTATACGATCTGGATCGTTCTGCCATTTAAAGTGTTGATTTTAACAAGTGCACTTGCTTCTGTAGATCGGAATCTATACAAAGCTGCTAAGGTAGATGGAACAAGTTCTTTTAGAACATTTACAAAGATTACATTACCAATGATCATGCCAATGATTTCATATTTAGTCATTACTGGATTTATTGGCGCATTTAAAGCATATAGTGATGAAGTTGCTATTTTTGGTACGAATTTAAATGCAGCTGGCATGAATACAATTGTTGGATATGTGTATGACATGTTATATGGAAATTCTGGCGGATATCCTTCGTATGCTTCTGCTGCAGCGTTGATCTTATTTGCCATCGTATTGACGATTACAGTCATCAATTTGCTTTTATCAACGAAAGGAGATGAAGCAGAATGAAAAATAAACATCGATTGAAGAAAACATGTATTCATGTATTCCTTGCTTTCTGGGCACTTGTTGTATTGTTTCCATTCTATTGGATGGTTTTAACTTCTTTTAAGAGCTATGGCAGCTATAACAGTGAATATATTCCGAAATTGTTTGTATCTTCACCGACATTAAAAAACTACTTCTCTGCATTTTCAGAAGTGAACTTAGCTGGATATTTTGGCAACACAGTATTGTTTACTGTCATTACGACAGGGATCATGTTGTTTGTAACAATTCTTGCGGCATATGCTTTTGCAAGATTGAAATTCAAGGGAAAGAATATTGTATTCACATTGTTTCTTTCTTTGATGATGATTCCAAATGAACTTGTTGTCATTACAAACTTTGTGACGATTACGAACTGGAATCTGAGAAATACATTTATGGGTTTGATCTTACCTTCTATTACATCTGTGTTCTATATTTATCTTTTGAAAGAAAACTTTGAACAGGTTCCTGAAGAATTGTATAAGGCAGCGAAAGTGGATGGATTGAGTGACTGGGAGTATCTTTGGAAAGTATTATTGCCAGTTTGCTCTCCAACGGTAGTTACAATTACGATTTTGAAAGTCATTGAATGCTGGAATAGTTATGTATGGCCTAGATTGATTACAGATAATGAGAAGTATTATCTTGTTTCTAATGGAATTCAGGAAATTCGTGAGAATGGTTTTGGAAGAGAAAACATTCCTGCGATGATGGCGGCTGTTGTGGTGATTTCGATTCCACTCATTATTTTGTTTTTGCTTTTTCATAACAAGATCATGGAAGGTGTGAAAAGAGGAGGTACAAAAGGATGAAGAAATATTTCAAGCTTCTTCTTGCGAGTGTGCTCCTGTTGTGCAGTGGGTGTCATGGAAAACGCACAGCCTCTTCGTTTGTAATGCCTGCTTCTTTTGATACGTCAAAGAATTATGAAGTTACATTCTGGGCAAAGAATGATACAAATAAGAACCAGACAGCAGTGTATCAAAAGGCAATCAATGATTTTGAGGCATTGTATCCTAACATTAAAGTTAATATTCGTCTTTATACAGATTATGGAAAAATCTACAATGATGTCATAACAAATATTTCTACAAATACAACACCGGATGTATGTATTACGTATCCTGATCATATCGCTACATATCTTTCTGGCAGTGATACGGTTGTTCCACTAGATACATTGATGAATGATGAGAAATATGGTCTTGGTGGCAGTGAAGTGAAGTATGATTCCATCAAGAAAGATGAAATCATTCCTGAATATCTAGAGGAATGCATGTTGAATGGTCAGTATTATGCTTTGCCATTCATGCGTTCTAGTGAAGTTGTGTATATCAATGCAGACTATGTGCATCAATTGGGATATGAAATACCTGATGTATTGACGTGGGAATATATCTTTGAAGTTTCTGAAGCGGCAACGAAAAAGAATGCGGATGGAACATATGCATTGAATGGTCAGAATGTTATGATTCCGTTTATTTATAAGAGCACTGATAACATGATGATTCAAATGTTGAAGCAGAAAGGTGCTGGATATGCGGATGAAAATGGAACCATTGATATCTTTAATGATGATACAAAAGAAATCCTTGGTGAGATTGCAAGTCATGTAGAGACAGGTGCATTTTCAACATTTAAGATATCTTCCTATCCTGCAAACTTTTTAAATGCGGGACAATGTGTATTTGCGATTGATTCTACAGCGGGTTCTACGTGGATGGGAACAGATGCGCCGTTATCTGATATTGCAGAAGAAAATAAAGTGGATTTTCAAACTGAAGTACGTATTGTTCCTCAATATGATGTGAATGATCCAAAGATGATTTCTCAAGGGCCTTCGATATGTGTGTTTAACAAAGATGATCCAAATCAGGTCGTTGCTTCCTGGCTGTTTGCACAGTACTTATTGAGTGATGATGTGCAGATTGGCTATAGTGAAACGGAAGGATATGTACCAGTCACAAGCAAAGCTAGAAATACAGATAGCTACCAATCGTATTTATCTAGTGAAGGAAAAGATAATGATGCACATTATTCTGTGAAGATTGAGGCTACAAAGCTATTGCTTGATAACGTTGCACATACGTTTACGACACCAGTATTCAATGGCTCTGCTTCTTTAAGAGATGCGGCTGGGCAGATGATTGAAGATGTTGCGAAAGGCATTCGCAGACATAAGAAAGTGGATGATGCATTCATTGAAGATGAATTTGAAAAAGTGAAGTCATTGTATCGTTTAGATTCCATTTCTAAAACAACATCGGTGGATACACCATTGCCAATGGAATCGAAGCTATTACTTGGCTCGTTAGTATTTGCATGGATTTGCATTATTGTGGTTATATTCTTGCGTAAGAGAAACAAACGTGAGATATAATATTTAGGGAAAAGAGGAGAAAAGAAATGAACAAGATTTTATCTACAGTTTTATCTGCTGCGGTCATTGCTTCTATGGCTGGCTGTTCTACACCTGCATCAAGCAAGACTTCTTCAACAGGTGAAGGCAAAACAAGTGTTGTTGCTGAAGATGGCACAAAGAGCGAAGGTGTTATGACATATGCTGAATATGTTGACGCTGCAGTTGATTCAGAAGTAACAGTTGAAACTTACGTACAGGCTAAACAAGGCTGGTGGGAAGATAAGGGCGTTGGTAAAGCAACACTTTATACACAGGACCAGGAAGGTGCTTATTTCTTATATAACGTTGAAATGAGTGAAGAAGACTACAACAAGCTGACAGAAGGTACAAAGATCAAGGCTGTTGGCTACAAGAGTGAATGGAGTGGTGAAGTTGAAATCACAGACGCTACATTTGAAATTGAAGAAGGCAACTATGTTGCTGAACCTGTTGATCTTACAGACATGCTCGCAAATGAAGATGAATTGATCAAGCACCAGAATGAAAAGTTCTCTGTTAAGGGTTTGACAGTTTCTGCAAGCAAGGATGCTGATGGAAAAGATGTTGCTTATCTTTACAACTATGATGGTTCTGGAACACAGGGTGATGACTTGTATTTCAATGTAGATCTTGATGGAAATACATATACATTCACAGTTGAATCTTATCTTTGTGGAAAAGATACAGATGTATATAAGGCTGTTGAAAATCTAAAGGTTGGAGACACAATTGACTGTGATGGTTACCTCTACTGGTACAATGGTGTTAACCCACACATTACAAACGTTACTGTAAAGTAATTGATTGAAAGTACTTTGGCTTATGCTGAAGTACTTTTTTTGGAATATTATTTCAGTAGATTCATACTATAATTACTTTGAGGTGAAGAGATATGATACATTTTGAAAGAGAAGTCGTTAGAACGGATTTAATTGAAGCTATTTTGAAAGAAATTCACATTGCGAATGTTGGAATGATGGATGAAGATGGATATCCATATATTGTTCCAATGAACTTTGGCTTTGAAATCAATGAAGAGAAATTGCTTATTTTTGTTCATATGATGAAAGTGGGTAAAAAAATAAACCTTTTGAAGAAACATCCTCAGGTTTGCGTTGCATTTAATATATTCAATGATTTCCCAGATAAGAAATATAAAGGTCACTATCATGATTATCGCAGTGTTATTGCGAAAGGTGATATGAAATTGCTGGAGTACAAAGATGATCCAGAATATTGGGAAAAAGGATATAACTTGTTATATACATGCAATGGAAGAGAAATAAAACCATTATCTGAAAGAAATGTGATTCCAAATATGTATATTGGTATGATTACGTGTGATAGAAAAAATGTGACTGCCAAATCTGAATTTCCATTAAGATCTATTGAAGATGTTCCTTTTATGGATGTGTATAGTAAAGAAAATGATGATACACCGTTTGATTTATCAGATATCATTGCGGAAAGAAAAGGAAAGAAACAAGGTCAATAAAGACTTTGTTTTTTTTTGAGCATATGAGTGGATTCTTATGTTTGAGTTATGTACAATGTGAAACATCCTAGGAAAGAGAAAACAAAAAAATGGACGCAAGAGTATTACAGATATTAAGTGAATCTTTTACAAAAATATTGATTCCTGGAATCTTAGTGACGATTCCTTTAACACTAATTTCTTTTGCATTGGCACTTGTGATTGCAGTTGTTGTGGCAATGGTGCAGTATGCAAATGTTCCTGTATTGAAACAAATCAGTCGTTTCTATATCTGGCTGATTCGTGGGACACCATTACTTGTTCAATTGATGGTTGGCTTCTATGGCTTAAAAGCATTTGGAATTGAAACAACAGCGTTTGTGACTGCAGTGGTTGTGTTTGCATTGAATGAAGGTGCATATTGTTCTGAAACGATTCGTGGATGTCTGGAAAGTGTTCCGAAGGGACAGATGGAAGCTGGATATTGTGTTGGTATGAGCTATATGCAGATCATGTGGCATGTTGTATTGCCGCAGGCATTTCGTACAGCATTCCCATCTTTAGGAAATTCATTGATTTCTATGGTGAAAGATACATCTTTGGCTTCTAATATTACAGTTGTTGAAATGTTTATGCGTACACGTCAGATCATTGGTAGAACTTATGTGTATCTACCTTTGTATATTGAAGTTGCGGTTGTATATCTATTGTTCTGTTCTGTGATCTCCTGGCTGCAGAAGCTTGGGGAAAAGAAATTGAACAGTTATGGAGGTACAAAGTGATATGTCAGTATTAGAAATTAAAGATATTCATAAATCATTTGGGTCATTGAATGTGCTGGATGGTGTCAATCTATCTGTTCATAAAGGTGATGTGATTGCAATTCTTGGACCAAGTGGTTCTGGGAAAACGACATTGTTGCGATGCATTAACTTTCTAGAAACTGCAGATCAGGGAACGATGGTTTTTGATGAAAAAGAATATGATCTTGCATCCATGCATAAGAATGATATTCGTGATATTCGAAAGAAAACAGGATTTGTATTTCAGAACTATAATCTGTTTGCGAATAAAACAGCATTACAGAATGTTATGCTTGGCTTAACTTCAGCAAGAAAGATGGATAAGAAACAGGCAGAGAAAATTGGACTCGAAATGCTTAGAAAAGTAGGTATGGAAGATCGTGCTTCGCATTATCCTTCTCAATTATCAGGTGGTCAGCAACAAAGAGTTGCGATTGCACGTGCATTGGCAACAAATCCAGAAATCATTTACTTTGATGAGCCAACATCTGCTTTAGATCCTGAATTGATTGGTGAAGTATTGAATGTGATGCGTGAGCTTGCAAATGAGGGTATGACAATGATTGTTGTAACACATGAAATGTCATTTGCGAAAGAAGTCAGCAATCATGTAATCTTCATGGAAGGTGGAAAGATCATTGAGCAAGGTACTTCAAAAGAATTTTTTGAAAATCCAAAACAAGAAAGAACAAGAGAGTTCTTGCGTTTAGAAAATACAAGATAAGGAGAAAAGAACATGAAAAAACTATTACTCACAACAATGCTCGTAACTGCTTTGGCTGGCTGCTCCAGCGCTAAAACATCTACTACTTCAGCAACTGGTGATCATTTAGCACGTATTCAGAGTGCTGGAAAGATTACAATTGCGACAGAAGGTGTATGGTCACCATTTACTTATCATGATGAAACAACAGATGAACTTGTTGGATTTGATGTTGAAGTTGCAAAGGCTGTTGCGAATAAATTAGGTGTAGAAGCTGAATTTAAAGAAGTGAACTTTGATGGTGGCTTGACAGGTGTTGCCCAGGGTACATTTGATATGATGGCAAATGGTGTAGATATCACAGAAGAAAGATCAAATTCTTATGATTTTACTGAACCATATGCATATGATCATGCGGTCATTGTTACGAAAACAGATAATACTGATATCAAGTCTTTTGCAGATTTGAAGGGTAAGACAACTGCGAATTCTACTGGTTCCACATATGCTGAAATGGGTGAAAATAATGGTGCAACAGTAACAAACGTTGATACATTAGGTGAAACAATGGATCTTGTATTGAATGGAACAGTAGAAGCAACAATCAACGCAAATACTTCTATTCAGGATTATTTCAATACGACAGGAAATTCTGACAAGTTAAAGGTTGCGGCTACAGATGAAGAAACAACAAAATATGCTTTCCCTCTAAAGAAGGGCAGCGACAATGATTCTCTTCGTGAAGCAATCAATAAAGCTATTGATGAATTGAGAAGTGAAGGAAAGCTTTCTGAAATTTCTACAAAGTATTTTGGTGCAGATATCACAACAGAATAATTGTATGAAGGGTTCTAATTTTAGAATCCTTTTACTATGCGAAAAATGAATTGCTGTATGCAGAAATGATATTAGACAGAAGCATATAAACTTGATATTCTAATGCTGAGGAATATAAATATATGAAAAATAAAAGCCAGTTTTCTGTATTAGTTGTTTGTTGTTGTATCGTAGCTGCTTCGATTGGAATGCTGACGAATTCTGCAGGTGTATTCTTTACTCCGATTGCAGAAGATCTTGGTGTTGGAAAAGGTGCAGTGAGTATGTCGCTGACATTGGCGAATATTGCCTATGCTTTTGGTGGATTGATGACAGTGAAAGTAATCCATGAAAATAACTTCAAAAAGATGGTATTTCTTTTTGGGACAGTGTATGCCATCAGTACTGCGTTATTATCCATTGCACAATCTGTATTTCTTTTATATGTATTTAGTTTGATTCGTGGTGCTTCTACAGGTATTGCTGGTATGGTACTTGTAACGATATTAATCAATAATCACTATAAAGAAGGTGTTGGATTTGCGACAAGTATTGCACTAGGCTTTTCAGGTATTGCCGGAGCGTTACTTTCTCTTGTATTTTCATGGATGATTGGTATTGCTGGGTGGAGATTGACTTATGTTGTGGAAGGAATTCTTGCATTTCTTCTGTATTTACCTTGTATGATTGGCCCTGTGAGCCTGAATAATCGTATTAAAGAAGATGTTTTGCATTCTAAAGATACAACGATATCTACGACAGGAATTGTTCCACTGCCGATCTTTATTCTGGTTTGTGCATATACATTCTTGGTTGCTTCTGTAACTGCTTTACCACAACATTTCCCATCTCTTGCTTCTACTGCGGCTGTGGGATCACTTATGGTATCTGTTACGATGGTGATGAATACTGCTGGTAAAATTATTCTTGGTGCGATTTCAGATAAGATTGGTGCTGAAAAAGCTTTGGAAGGGTATGGTGTGCTTGTTGTGATTGGACTGATTGTTCTAGTATCTTTCAAATCACATCCAATCTTTTCAATCGTTGGTGCAGTCCTTGTTGGTTTGGTATATGCAATGGCTGCGGTGGGAGCTGTCTTGTTATCACAGAATTTATTCCGTGAAAGCTATAATGCATATTATCCAAAAGTTTCTCTTGTTGGAACAATTTCAAATGCTTTGTTTACGACAGCAGTTGGCTTTGTATATGATATCGCAAATAGCTATGACCCAGCGTTGTGGCTTGCTGCGTTGTTTGCAATCATCGCAATTGGTACACTTGTGTATGCTAATAAAATAAAAAGTTAGAGAATTATTTGATTAATTCTCTAACGATATAGCTTGCACAGATCAGTCCTGCAGCGCTTGGAACAAATGCGGTAGATCCTGGAACAGAACGTTTCTTGCTGTCTTGTTCTGTGTAATGTGTTTTGACTGGCAATTCTTTGGAACATACAACTTTGCATTTGTTGATATGTCTTTTCTTTAGTTCATGTCTCATGACCTTCGCAAGAGGGTCATTTTTTGTTTTGTAGATATCTGTGAGTTCTAATTGTGTTGGATCGATTCGATTTCCACATCCCATACAGGAAATGATCGGTGTCTTTACGCTTTTTGCATAACAGATCATATCGATCTTAGCAGTAACAGTATCAATGGCATCAACAATATAATCATAGTTTGTAAAATCAAATGCATCTCTACTTTCTGGAAGATAGAATGTTGTATATTTGTGCACGATCGTATCTGGTGAAATGTCTTTGATTCTTTTTTCCATGACATCGACTTTATATTCTCCAATCGTGGAATGTGTTGCGATGATCTGACGATTGATGTTAGATTCTGCTACTGTATCATTATCAATGATATCGATTTCTCCAATACCACAACGTGCAAGTGCTTCAATAACGTATCCGCCAACACCTCCAACGCCAAATACGGCGACCCTGGCATTGGCTATTTTCTTTAATCCCTCTTCTCCAAGAACGAGTTGTGATCGAATAAATGGATTGCTCATACGTATGTTACCTCAATGAAACGATTTTAATGTTTTGAAGGAATGAATGCAAGTGATACAATCCTGACTTTAGGAGTTGAAGAAAATAAAAATAGCTTTTGAAGGCATAAATAAGCCTTTTGAAGCTATTTTTTGCTTTGCAGCTGATTATCGTAACATTTACTTCTTATCCTTTGTGGATCTGATAACAGTTCTCAGCTTTGATTTTTTGACAATCTGTGTATCTGTTCTGAACCCTGCATTTTCATGCAGTGCGTCAGTCAGTTCTGTTCTTGTGTATGATGGAATGTATCCCATTTTTCCAATGTTTGTAAGTTTCATCTCTGACAGAGTATTTACAATCTGCGTCACTGTATATCTGTTCTTCAGCTGATATTCAAGAATTCTGTATACAAGAAGGGCAATGAAACATGTCAGGAAGTGTGCCCTGATTGCCTTCTCTGTTGATACATATACAGGTCTTGATCTGAATTCTGTCTTCATGATGCGGAAGCATTCTTCTATCTGCCATCTTCTTTTGTTTATTGCTATGATCTGTGAAGGGTCATCTTCAATGTCTGTAATGACCGCATAGAATCCGTCATACATTTCCTCATTCGCTATTGCCTCTTCATTCAGCGTGGCTATGACATCATCTGCCACTTCCCTGCTGTCAGTGACATGTATCTCTTCTATGAATCTGGCAGGATTATTAGGATTCTTTCTGTTTTTTCTGATCTTTCCGTCAGAAGTGATCATCTTTCTTGCCCGTTCAATCTGTCCTTCTCTGATCTTTCTCTGATAGTCTCTGTATTTTGGAGAGAATGTGACGATGACTGTTTCTTCCATTGCACCGTTTACAACAGGTATCTCCTTGTAGTAGACCGTATTGAATACTTCCGGATCGGACATGTCAAGATTTCTGAGGTCGATGAATCTGTCTGAACTGAGCTTTCTGTACTGCTGAGGATTCAATGCGGTTTCTCTGTCTTCGGCCCTGAGCTTTTTCAGTGACTGCGTGATCACATATGATCTGTCGCCGATATCATTGAACTGACGGTTTGTCTTTGATCCAAGTCTTGAATCGGAACAGAACACAAACTTTGAGCAGTCAAAGTCACGGATTACTTTCTGCTCGAGCGGCTTCAATGTTGTCTGTTCATTCTGATTCCCCGGATAGATGTCAAAGGCAAGCGGAAACCCGTCTGCATCCATAAACAGACCAAGTCCAACTATAGGAGAAGGACGGTGTTCCTTGCTTTTGCCGTATTTTCTCAGCTCATCTTCCTGTTCAATCTCAAAGAAGAAGTTGGTGCAGTCGTAATAGAGTACAGACTGGTTGCGGCTGTGCAGAAAATTTGAATTGCGGTAGAGATCGCTCTGTATGTAGTCAGATTCATCTGCCAGAATCTGAAGCGCATCATAGACATTGTCCAGAGAATATCTGGGAGCTTCGAGAAGTGACTGGCAGTAGGAGTATGAAGACTTTTTACTGGAAGGATTAAGGATGCGTGCATATATGAGATCTGTAAGAATCGCATGGATATCATATCTGAATTTGTGTCTTCCTCTGATGTTTCTGCAGATGTTGTCAATTCTCAGATCTGTGCAGATTTTCTGGAGGAAGAGATAGCCGCAGTTGAAGGAACGCTGCTCGTTGATACTGATGAGATTCTTCGGGGAAAGAGTGACCTGAATGGATTCGGATTCAGCCTTGTGCTGTTCAGTGGCGATGCGGGCCTGTTCTCTTGCCCATTTCATGACTTCATCACGGTCATCCGTGCCGAGCTTTTCCTTGAGTTCTCTTAAAGTGCCAAGCTTTTTATAGATTCTGGAAGTACTTTTGCCGTTCTTGTCGATATAGGCATAGTTGATATAGAAAGATTCAGAATTCTTGGATTTTGTAGTAGTAACACGCATAATATTCACCCTTGAATATTATACCATAGAATACAATAAAATACGATAAACAAATACATAAAATTTGACAAAAATAAGTATAAAAAAACGTGGTAAATAAGCCACGATCTTAAATTCGATATTTTTTACAACTCCTAAACTCCCGGATGATCTGACGATTGATGTTAGATTCTGCTACTGTATCATTATCAATGATATCGATTTCTCCAATACCACAACGTGCAAGTGCTTCAATAACGTATCCGCCAACACCTCCAACGCCAAATACGGCGACCCTGGCATTGGCTATTTTCTTTAATCCCTCTTCTCCAAGAACGAGTTGTGATCGAATAAATGGATTGCTCATACGTATGTTACCTCAATGAAACGATTTTAATGTTTTGAAGGAATGAATGCAAGTGATACAATTACAAATGGGTTTATAGGGGGAAAACATGCATCATATTCAAACACGCTATAATATTCTACATATTTTATTCTGGATGATTTCTTGTTGTATCAATGGCTTTGTGGCAATTTATCTGAAGAGCAAGGGATTAGACAATACATTGATTGGTATTGTTACAGGTTCTAGCTGTATTTTAATTACATTGATTTCACCATTTGTAACGTCTTTGTTAAATAAAATACAGAGTTTAACAATTCCTAAATTAATTACATGTTTATTATCAGTTGCTTCCATTGTATTCTTAATGATTTCTTATCTTTCCTTGCCTGCTGGATTGATCATGCTTTGTTATATTTATATCTTAACGGCATTTCTTTCTTGTGTTCCACTTGTTTCTACGATTGCGATGAATTATATTGCACAGGGAGTTGAAGTGAACTTTGGTTTAGCAAGAGGTATGGGATCTGTATCCTATGCCACCAGTGCAGTTGTATTGAGTAATTTTGTGGAATGGTTTGATCCAAATGTTTTATCTGTCTTGTTTCTTTGCGGAGTGATTTGTCTTCTAATCGTTGTGAATACTTTTCCAGACTATCATGAAGAAAAGCATGAAGTGAAGAAAAGTGGCAATGTTTTAACAATCATCAAAAAATATAAATTGTTATTTGTGATTCTTCTTGGATGGTCATTTACATTCTCTGCCAGTACTTCTTTATCTACATATCTGATCAATGTTGTGGAGCATCTTGGTGGAAATACAATGATTTATGGATTTGCGGTATTTGCGATGGCAGCGAGTGAAATGCCTGCGATGGCCGTAACAAGAAAGCTGATGCGAAAGTTTGATGTGATGACTTTGATTGTTGTTGCGGGTGTGAGCTATCTTTGTCGTAATATTCTGATTGCGATGGCACCTTCGCTATTGTTTGTGTTTATTGGTGTGTTATTTCAAAGTACATCGTATGGCTTATTGACATCTACAATGGCGTATTATGTCACGGATACATGTGAAAAAGAAGATCAGATCATGGGACAGACATTGCTTGGAATGATGACAACAGGCCTTGGCTCTATGCTTGGTAATGTTGTTGGTGGAATCTTGCAGGATGCATTTGGATTAAGCAGCATGCTTGTATTTGCGATGACGATGACGGTGATTGGCGCATTGATTTTGATTGGTGTAGGTATTACACATAAGAAAGCATAAGAAAAGGCACTGTGAAGTGCCTTTTGACGTATTATGCAAATTTCCATGCAGTTTCTAATGCGATGAGCATCATATCTGTGAAACTGTTTTGTCTTTCTTCTGCAGTTAAAGCAACTGGTTTGAATAAATGATCAGAGATGGAAAGAATGGCTAATGCCTTCTTTCTATTTGCGCTTGCTTCCCAATATAATCCAGCAGCTTCCATTTCAACGCATAAATGACCAAAGTCTCTTAACTTTTCATTTAATCCTGTCTGTGGATAGTAGAAGAAATCAGATGTATAAACTTTACCAACTTTACATGGGATATTGTTTTCTTTTGCGGCTTCGACTGCAGTAGATAACAGGTCATAGTCAGCACATGCGGCAAATTGGCCAGGGATACCATATGCATTTCCATAGCTGGAGTTTGTTGATGCAGCTTCCGCAATGACAACGTCCTTTGCATTGACATCCATATCTAATCCACCAGCAGAACCAATACGAATGATCGTATCTACACCGAACTGTGTGAATAATTCATGTGTATAGATACCGATGGATGGAACACCCATACCATGTCCCATGACAGAAATTCTCTTTCCTTTGTATGTTCCGGTATAACCTAACATGTTACGTGTGTCATTGAAACATACAACATCTGTTAAATACTTTTCGGCAAGTGTCTTTGCGCGCAGCGGATCACCAGGCATCAGTACAACTTTACTGATTTCTGCTTTTTGAACGATTGATGCTGAAATACTTTCTTTGTTTTCCATTTTGTTTTACTCCTTGTTAAATAGTTTCTTTAAATTGACATCAAATGGTGGATAAACGATTCCTCTTTCTGTAACGATTGCAGCGAGAAGAGAGTGGTCAGTCACATCAAATGATGGGTTATATTTTTTGATATCTTTTAAGATCATTGGTTCTTTGTACCACATGGAACCAACTTCTTCTTCATCTCTTTCTTCAATATGGATATCATCTCCACACTTTGTATTGAAATCAATTGTAGAAGATGGTCCTAATGTGTAGAAAGGAATTCCGTAATGTTTTGCTAAAATGGCAACACCACTTGTACCAATCTTGTTGGCAAAGTCACCATTTGCCGCAATGCGATCACATCCAACCATAACACATTGGATCTTTCCTTGTTTCATGACAATACTTGCCATGTTATCACAGATGGAAGTAACATCAATGCCAGATTTAAACAATTCGTAGCTTGTTAATCTTGCACCTTGTAATAGAGGTCTGGTTTCATCGGAATATACATGAATATTCATTCCTTTTTCATGTGCGAGATACATTGGTGCTGTTGCGGTACCATAGCCTAGACACGCTAAGTATCCTGCATTGCAGTGTGTTAAGATGCCATCTCCATCCTTTAATAGTGTGACGCCATATTCCGCAATCTTCTGATTCATCGCAAGATTTTCTTCGTCGATTGTTTTTGCTTCTTCTACAAGCTTTGTCTTGAGGAAAGCAACGTCAATAACATTTGCTTCTACAACAGCTTTCATACGGTTTAAAGCCCATGATAAGTTGACTGCGGTTGGTCTGCTTGTATTTAAGTAGTCTGCATCTTGATCAAATGTTTCTTTAAATGCATCATAGGAATCAGATGGATAGTGCTGTGCTAAGACTGCCATAGCATATCCCGCAAATACGCCAATGGCTGGTGCACCACGTACCTGTAAAAGCTTGATTGCTTTCCACATCTCTTCTTTTGTTTTAAGTGTGAGATATTCTTCGTGATTTGGAAGCTGTGTCTGATCTAAGATGATCAATGATTTCGCATCCTCTGTAATTTTGATAACTTCTAACTGTTCCATGTATTATCCTTTCTGCCCATACTTATGGAGTGCAAAGTCTCGCATCCAATCTACATTTTCTTTACTGATTACAACAGGTTTTCCAATGCAGAGCGCCTTATAGTAGATATCTGCACTTGTTTCTAAGACTTTTGCGACTTTAAAACATTCTTTCATGTCTTTACCAACACATAATGCACCATGATTACTTAACAGACATGCTTGTGTTGTGCCTAATGCATTGCATACGTTTTCTGCAAGCTCTATTGAACCTGGAAGTGCGTATTCTGCACATTTTACATCTCCTCCAATTGCCTGTGCCATTTCATCCGTTACAACAGGAATGGACTGATGAAGAACACCAAATACAGTGGAAGAAACTGGATGGGTATGCATGATGGCATTGACATCACTTCGCTTTTGATAAATGCGTACATGAAGCATGCTTTCAATGCTTGGCTTGCGTTTGCCTTCTATAAGAATTCCTTCCTTGTCTAATACACAGATATCTTCTTCTTTGAGTGTATCGTATGGCATGCCGCTTGGTGTGAGATAAATGTGACCATTTGTCTGGTCACGTAAAGAAAGGTTGCCCCATGTTTCTATCGTGAGGTCTTGTGAAGCCATTTGGATTCCAGCTTCAATGATTTGTTGTTTATAGTTCATAATAGTATTCTATTATGGATTTGTATAAATTGAAGTATACAAAAGAAGAAAAGTGCTTATGAAAATAGTTTCATGAAGTCTTTGCTTTTCTTTCAAAATTGTTTGCTATGTTGTTGACGGAGATATAGGCAGGTTGTATATTTGAAACATACAAACCGATGAACAGGAGATCAAACATAGAAGGCAACTTTTAGAGAGTCGTGATGGTGGAAATCGACAGTGAGGCACTATGCAAATGGACCTGTGAGGGCTAGATGAAAGTTTTATACGAGTACTTCTAGACGCAATGTCAGCGTTACAGGACAGGAAATGTGATTGCATTTTCGTGACAAAGAGAGAAGATTATCTTCTAATTAAGGTGGTACCGCAGGCTATTACGCTTGTCCTTAGATGGACAGGCGTTTTTTGTTTCTATCACGAATAAAGAAAATGCATTAGAGAAAAAGGAGGAAAATCACATGAAAAAATTACTTACTTTAACTTTAGCAGCAACATTAATGGCTACACTCACTGGATGTTCATCATCTCAAACTGCAGCTTCTTCAACAGTGAAGGAAACAAAAACATATAAAGTCGCTGTTGTAAAACAATTGGATCATGCATCTCTAGATGAAATTGCTAAGGCAATCTGTGATGAATTTGATGCCATTAGTGAAAAAGAAGGTGTGAAGATTGAATATGGTGATGTGTATTCTGGTCAGAATGATCAGACAGTCTTACAACAGATTGGCTCTCAAGTAACAAGTGAAGGAGTCGATGCGATTGTTCCTATCGCAACTCTTGCAGCACAGACAATGACAGTTGCTTCGGATGGCAGTGTTCCGGTTGTATTTGCGGCAATTTCTGATCCTGAAGCTGCAGATCTAACTGGAATTGATTATGTGACTGGTACATCTGATGCATTGAATACAAAACAAATCATGGAAATGATGTTAAAAGCTAATCCTGATATGAAAACAGTTGGATTGTTATATTCTAAATCAGAAGCAAATAGTACAAAGCCAATTGCAGAAGCTAAGAAATATCTTGATGAAAAGGGTATTCAATATGTTGAAGTAACAGCGAATACAAATGATGAAGTTAAGCAGGCTGCTTCTAGCTTGATTGCAAGTAAAGTAGATGCGGTATTTACACCAACAGATAATGTTATTATGGCTGCGGAATTATCGATTGCCTCTGACTTTATGGATGCTGGCATTCCTCACTATACAGGTGCTGATTCATTTGTGAGAAATGGTGCATTTGCAACTTGTGGTGTGAACTATACAGAACTTGGCAAGGAAACTGCTGATCTTGCATATAAAGCGATGAAAGATGGCATGGATGCAACAGGCTACAAGGGCAGCTATGAAGTTATGCCTGGTGGAATTATTACAGTCAATACAGAAGCTAGTGAAAAATTAGGTATTGCTTCTGATACATTTAAAGATTTTGGAGATGTAGTTGAAGTAGAAACAAGTGAAGAATAAACGGAGGAAAGAATGTTATATATCATACAGACAGCTTTACAACTTGGATGTGTTTATTCATTTGTCGCATTGGCCTTGTTTTTGAGCTATCGTATCCTTGATATTGCAGATCTAACAACGGATGGGTGTTTTGTATTAGGAATGGCAGTTTCTGTCTCCTGTTGTGCAAGCGGTCATTCGTTTGCTGGTGTGATTCTTGGAATGATTGCTGGGGGATGTGCTGGATGCGTGACGGCAATATTACAGACGCAATTGGGTGTTCCTTCGATTCTCGCTGGAATTGTGACAAATACTGGGTTGTATACAATTAATTTAATGGCAATGGGATGGAGTTCTAATATTTCTTTATTGAAGAATGAAACGATTTTTTCATTGTTTAAGAAAACAAATATTGGTGGTGCATGGAATGCAATTCTTCTGGCGGGAATGATTGCGTTATGTGCAATGGTATTGATGAAATGGTTCTTATCAACACGCTTAGGCTTATCCATTCGTGCAACGGGTGATAATAGAGATATGGTTTCTGCTTCTTCTATCAATCCTAGATTTACGATTCTTGTGGGTCTTGTTGTTGCGAATATGTTTACGGGGCTGAGTGGTGCACTTGCAGGACAGCTGCAAAAGAGTGCAGATATCAATGCGGGCAGTGGCATTGTGACAATTGGACTTGCGACGCTGATTATTGGTGAAACTTTGATCCAGGGTAGAAAATCCATCGGTAGAAATATCTGCGCGTGTCTTGTGGGAAATATTGTGTATCGATGTATTTATGCATTTGTTTTACAGACACATATTATTCCTGTAGAAGGATTGAAGCTGATGACAGCCATCATTGTTGCTTTGGCAATTGCGGCTCCATATATCAAAGAGAATCTTGATGTAATGAAGCGAGAAAGAAGGGAGAAATCATGTTAAGAATTGAACATATTTCGAAGACATTCCATCCTGGAACAGTGAATGAAAAGAAAGCTTTAGATGATTTTTCTTTGACAGTGAATGATGGTGAATTTATTACAATCATTGGATCGAACGGTGCTGGAAAATCGACATTGTTTAACAGTATTGCGGGAAACTTTCTTGTGGATTCTGGGAGAATTCTTTTAGATGATGAGAATATTACATTTACCCCTGAATATAAAAGAAGCAAATATATTGGCAGATTGTTTCAGGATCCATTGCGTGGAACAGCACCGCATATGACGATTCGTGAGAATCTTGCATTGGCATATTTGCGTGCTGGTGAACACACAAAGATGTTTTCTCGTGTTTCTAAAAAAGATGAAGAAAAGTTTAGAGATGTTTTAAAACAATTGGATATAGGACTGGAAGATCGTATGGATGTTCCGGTTGGAACGTTGTCTGGCGGGCAAAGACAGTCATTAACATTACTCATGGCTACGATTGTACCTCCAAAACTGTTATTGCTGGATGAACATACAGCTGCTTTGGATCCACAGGCTGCTGAGAAAATTATGGCGTTAACGAATCAGATTGTTTTGGACAATCATACGACGTGTCTGATGATTACGCATAATATGAAGAGTGCTTTATCTACGGGAAATCGCACGTTGATGATGAATCAGGGAAAGATCATTCAGGATCTGAATGAGAATGATAAAAAGAATATGGATGTGGATACATTGATGCATCGATTTAAAGATGCATTAAATGATGATCGAATCCTCTTGACGCAAGATTAGCTTAGGGCTAATCTTTTTGATTGAATTGGAAGTGAGAATATGGCAAAGAAAGAAACGAAAACAAATGCGATGAGAATTCTGGATCAGGCTGGTGTGCCTTATGAGATCCATACATATGATGTGAGTGATGATTTGATTGATGGTGTGAGTGTTGCGCGTAAATGTAACGAAGATCCAGAACAGGTATTTAAAACATTGGTAACGGTTGGCAATGATAAAGAACATTATGTGTTTGTGATTCCAGTTGCGGAAAAACTGGATCTGAAAGAATGTGCCAAGGCAGTAGGTGTAAAAAGTGTTGAAATGATTCCACAAAAAGAATTGTTGAAACTGACAGGATATATTCATGGTGGATGCTCACCAATTGGAATGAAGAAGAAGTTTGTAACGGTGTATGATGAGACAATCGTACTGTTTGATAAGATCCTTGTTTCTGGTGGTAGAGTTGGAACACAGGTTGAAGTTGGTGTTGAAGATTTATTGAACGTAACTGAAGGAAAAGTGCAGGCAATTACAAGAAACATATAATGTTCACAAAACTATACACATTGTCTGATATAATAAAGCTATGTTAAAGAAATTAGTGAAAGAAATCCTTGTTTTATCAAGTGTAATAGGCTGTATGCCTTTGACAAGTATTATTGCGGAAACAAATCCATGTGATTCTGATCCATATAGTGATGCGTGCAAGACATATTCTCAAAAGAAAAAAGATGCTTTAGATGCTAAAAATAAAGAGATTGCACAACAGAAAGCAGACAGTGAAGCAGAACTTGCGGAAATCAAAGCAAAAAGAGCAGAGATTGCCGCAAATATTGTTGCGTATAAAGAAGAAATTGCATCGTATCAAAAGCAGATTGATGATTTGAACAGTACGATTGCAGAACTGGAAACACAAATCAGTGCATTACAGACACAAATCAATGATACACAGGCAAAAGCAGATGCAAAGCAGGTTGAAATTGATGATACACAGGCGCAGATTACGCAACTTGGAGAAAAAGTAAAAAGCAGAATGGTATCTTCCCAGTCTGGAATGCGTATTCATAAAGAATTTTCTATTTTAATGGGAGCTTCAACATTCCAGGATTTTCTGCGTATCGCAAATGGGTTGAGTGATATTAATGCATATGATAACCAGACAACAAATCAGCTTGTAGATCTATCTACACAATTGAAGAGTGACAAGAAAGAATTAGAAACTTTAAAAGCTTCTCAGCAGGCCCAGCAAGATGAATTGAATGCCAGCCAAGAGACACAGGAAAATCAAAAAGCTCTTCTAGAAGTGGCACAGGAAAAGATCCAAGTATATAAGGATGCTGCAGAAGATACTGCTGCAGAACTGGAAGCACAGGGTGAGAAGATTTCTTCTACAGTGGATTCCTTAAAGGCAACAATCAATTCCAATGCGGCGCAGATGGATGCACTGCAGGCAGCGATTGATAAAGCGAATACACCACAGCCAACACCGGATGAAAGTGGTGGTGGAGATAATTCTTCCAGCGGTGGATCATCTGGAAACTTTGGCTCTTCTGGATGGACAAACCCAGTGCCAGGTGCATATCGCAGTGCTGGTACATGGAACTATCCTGGTGGTGGTAAACATTTGGGATATGATTTTGCGGCAAGCCAGGGTACAACAATTAGAGCTGTTGGAGATGGTGTTGTGATTGTCAGTGCAGATGGTGCAACGACGGGGTATCTTGGAAGTACTGCACATGGTACAGGTGGATCAAGTGGTGGCGGAAACCAGATTTATCTGTTAACTGCAGTGAATGGCTCTTTGTATGCGGTGAAGTATCTGCATATGCAATATGGATCACCAATTGCTTTGGGTACACAGGTAAAAGCTGGTGATTATATTGGTAGAGTTGGTGCGACTGGAAACGTAACAGGACCGCATTGTCATATTGAAATCTTCTATTTAGGAGATGCATCGAATTTTACAAATTATTTAAGAACATGGAATGGTGATCTGGCCTTTGGATGTGGATGGGCTGGCAGCTATGGCGGCTATGGCAGAAGATGTCAGGATGGCTATAGTGCTCCATGTAGAATTCGTCCTGAAAATGTGATTGGATAAATGAAAAAGATTCTCAATATTGGGAATCTTTTTTCCTGTATAATGCTTCTATGGTGCGCCGGTTCGGTGCTCAATAATTAGTCAGGTGGAACTCCTGACCTGGTAAGCTGTAGCGAGCGCCAGTA
>CAKVBD010000031.1 GCA_934725105.1 uncultured Bulleidia sp.
TCGATTTTTCATCAAGACCTCATGAACATCATGTTATTTTGGAATATGTCAAAACCTCAACCAATTTTGGATATTCTCTTTTCTTTTGAAAGTAATTATTTGCTTAATCATGTAAAACAATGATATTATTTTTTTCTAAGTGGGAAAATTATGGGGAAAATCAAGAAATTTGTTACGATAGCTGTATCGTTATTTGCATTTACGGCAACGCTCAGCGGCTGTGAAAAAATAAAACAGACATCAAATCAACCACATCGGTCAAAGATTATTATTGGGTGTGACCAATACCCTCCGTTTAACTATTTAAATGAAGATGGAATTCCAACAGGAATTGATATGGATCTTGCAAGTGAAGCCTTTGGAAGAATGGGATATGATGTTGAAATCGACTATATTGAATGGGAAAAGAAGAAAGATCTTTTGGAAAGTGGACAGATTGATTGTATCTGGGACTGTTTTACCATGAAAGGTAGAATTGAGGATTACCGATGGGCTGGTCCATATATGGTGAGTAATCAGGTTGTTGCGGTCAATGAAAATAGTGACATTTATACATTACAGGATCTTGCGAGAAAGAATGTAGCTGTACAGACAACAACGAAACCAGAAGAAATCTTTTTGCATGACGAAGATGAACGAATTCCACAGCTTGGAAATTTGATTTGCCTGGAACATAGAGAATTGATTTTTACGTTTCTTGGAAAAGGATATGTAGATGCAATTGCAGCACATGAAACTTCAATTATTCAAAATATGAAGGATTATGATTCTAAATTTCGTATCTTAGAAGAGCCATTGATGACAGTTGGGATTGGTGTTGCTTTTGCGAAAAATGATACAAGAGGTTTGGATGAAAAACTGAATCAGACACTTGAAGAAATGAGGATGGATGGAACATCTGAAAAAATCATTGGAAAGTATTTAGAAAACCCTGAAAAATATCTGGAGGTGGATCAACTTGAAGAACAATAAGAATCCTGCCAGAATGGGAAAGAGATTCTGGGTTTTTAGTGTAGTCGCAGGATTGTGTATATTAGGTATTTCTATCACGTATTTTTATCAAGTGAATAAAATGCAGGCAGAAGAAAAACTAGAGGATACAATGAACTATGTTAAAGTTCAATGTTCAACCTATACACATTATAATGAAGCGTCTGAATCAAAGAGCTTGTTGCGAATGATTGAAAGTACGCGACAAGTTAGTAAAAATATTGCATTAGAAATTGAAACAGGAAAAAGACTGAATCAAGAATTACTGGAAGAGAGTACAAAACAGTTATGGTTGAGTGGAATCATTGTATTGGATACAAATGGGGAAGTTGTATGTGAATATAGTCCTGATGAATCAATTTCTTTAGAAATTCAGTCTTTGGTTGAACAGGACAACATTTTAAATGCTGGCAGTCATGATGAAAAAGTGTATTCTCAACAATTGAAACTGAATGATGGTTCGCATGTTTCTTTTGCGGCATGTCGTAGAGAAGATGAACCTGGTGTAATTATCACGTATTATTTTACTTCTGCAGAATATGCAAAGAATTATACATTAACGATTCAAAGCTTATTAAATGGATATCAGAAAGTAAGTGATGGAACAATTATTGTAGCCGATGAAGGTATTATTGTTGCTTCTAATGATGCAACATTAGTTGGACAAAATGCTACGGAAAATGAAGCCATTCAATCGTTAAAACAACATGCAAACGAATCCATGATGCATTTAAAGGTTAATGGAACTTACAGCTATGGAATGATGAAGAAGCAGAGCAGTCATTACATTTATGTGTATGTACCAGAAAAGGTAGTATTTTCTACACTTCCACAGAATGTTATGGCAACGTTTCTTTTGTATGTCATCGCTTTAACTTTGATGTGGCTTTCTTTAAGAAAATCAAAAGAAAACAGCCTGCGTATCGAAAGAGAACGAGAACAGGAATATCAAAGAAACCTGTTAAAAGCAGCTGAAAAAGCTGAGGCCGCAAATCAGGCAAAAACAGAATTCCTGCAGAGAATGTCTCATGATATCAGAACACCAATCAATGGCATTCGTGGTATGGTTGATGTTGGAGATTATTATTATGATGATCTAAAAAAACAGTCTGAATGTAGAAATAAAATACGTGAAGCGTCAAATATTCTTTTAGAACTTGTCAATGAAGTTCTAGATATGAGCAAACTGGAGTCTGGTGAAATTTTTCTGGAAGAAAAACCATTCAATATTGATGAAGTGATTCAAGAAGTTTGTGATGTTGTAGATCAGCTTGCAAAGGAAAGAAAAATTCAAGTGGATATGGATCTTGGTCCAATACAACATATGAATCTAGTTGGCAGTGCAATGCATTTAAAGCGTTTATTAATGAATGTATTGAGCAATGCGGTGAAATATAACAAAGATCATGGTTCAATTCATTTAAGTTGTCATGAACTTCCTTCTGATCAAATGGAAACGGCTGCTTTTGAATTTATATGTGAAGATAGCGGCATTGGTATGAGTGAAGACTTCCAGAAACATATTTATGAACCATTTACCCAGGAGAAAAAAGGCGGTGCTTCTAAATTTGGCGGTACTGGATTAGGCATGCCAATCACAAAAAAGCTTGTTGAAAAAATGGGTGGAAATATCACATTTGAAAGTGAATCTGGTATTGGCACGACATTTACGATTACAATTCCTTTTAAAATCAATGCAGAAGTTGAGCAGTGTGAAGATACACAAGAACTTTCTTTGCATGCACTCGATGGCTTCCATATTCTGCTTGTGGAAGATAATGAATTGAATATGGAAATTGCAGAATTCAGTCTTCAAAATGCTGGTGCTAAAATAACAAAAGCATGGAATGGTCAGGAAGCTGTAGAAATCTTTCAGGCAAGTTCAATTGGTGATTTTGATGTAATCTTAATGGATGTAATGATGCCAGTCATGGATGGATATGAAGCAACGAAGAACATTCGTTCTCTTTCTAGAGAGGATGCAAAAACAATTCCAATCATCGCAATGACAGCGAATGCATTTTCTGAAGACAAGATCAAGGCAGAAGAAGCTGGTATGAATGAACATATCGCAAAACCAATCAATATGAAACTTCTGATTCGCATTGTATCAAAACTTGTGAATCAATCATAATTGAGCAGGTACTTAAATGTGCCTGCTTTTATAATGTTGTGAAAAGTTTTCAAATATTTCTGTTGGTTTTTTTTGGATGATTAGAAAACGGTTATAAAAAAATAGACACATGTAACTGTAAAATATATAATAACAACGACAATTTCTATTGGCATATAATTGCAGGTTAAAAAATTGGAAGTGTGAAAAGCCATGGAGCTAAAGTCGAAAATGGGAGTTGACCATAGTAGCTTGCTGCAACTTGTTTGCTTATTAGTGACATATTAGAGGGTTTGTGGTTTCGGTTTCTGAAGTTATTTACTTGGAACTTTTTTGTTTTTACAGCAATACAAAAAATTCTAGCAAAAAATGGTTGAAAGAACAGATTCAAGTGCCTTGATGAAATATGAATTTGTGGAGAAAAGAACAATGAGAAAAAGAAGAAAATTATCCGCATTATGTGCATGTATTATTGTAGTTTTTGGAATGTGGATGATGCTGCCGCTACATTGTATGGCTCAAGAAACAAAAGCAGAGGAAGAGAGAATCATTCGTGTTGGTTCCTTTGAAGATACGTTTAATTATATTGATGAAAATGGTGTTAGACGAGGCTTTGGATACGAATTAATGCAGGCTTTGTCAGGTTATGCTGGCTGGAAATATGAGTATGTGAAATGTGACTGGTCCAACTGTTTTGAAATGCTTGAAAATGGTGAGATTGATATCATGGGCGATATTTCATATTCCGATGAACGTGCGGAAAAGATGCTTTTCTCGGATGAGGCAATGGGTGAAGAAAGATATATCCTTTATGGTGACTTATCAAAAATGGATACTGCTACGTCTGATTTCAAATTTATGGATGGCAAACGCGTAGGTGTGCTTATGGATACAGAACCTGAAGTCATGTTGAGCGAATGGGAAAATAAGAATGGCATACATACAGAACATGTAAATGTAAATAATAATGAAGATGTTGAAAAGAAGCTGGCAAATCATGAGATTGATTATTTTGTGTCTTTAGAAGAATCTATCTGGTCTGAACATGGAATTTCATCTGTTGCGACGATTGGTAAATCTGGCATATATTTCGCAATCAATAAAGAGCGTAGTGATATAAAAACAGAGTTAGATTATGCAATGCGCCAATTAGATCAGGATAGTCCGTTCTTTAAATCAGATCTATATAAGAAGTATTTCAGATTAGATTACAGCCAGAGTCTTACAGGGATAGAAATTGCGTGGATTGAAGAACATGGTTGTATTCGTATTGGTTTTCTGAATGATGATCCAGCAGTTTTTTACATGAACGAAGAGACTGGAAAACTTTCTGGTACGTTAGCGGAATATATCTCTTTTGCAAAAGACTGTCTAGGAAATCAAATACTGGAATTTAATATACAAGAATATGGAAATTATGATGCAATGCTTCAAGCGTTGCAGAATCATGAAATTGATATGATTTTCTATGCTGGAAGAAATCCTGACATTGCTGAAAAAAATGGTTATACCCTTACAAATACCGCATGGAATTACAGTTTGATGGCGGTAACGGATAAAAAATCTTTCGATGAAAATGAGGCATATACAGTAGCTGTTTTAAAGGAAAAAGAAGCCTTAAAGCAGCATATTGCTTTCAATTATCCGCAATGGAAACTCGTAGATTGTGATTCCCTTGCTGATGCTGCAGATATGGTTGAAAATAAAAAAACAGACTGCTTTCTTATGGGAATCAGTCAGGCGTTGAAATATGATAACAATAAAGATTTCAACAGCATCCCATTAACAAAAACAATGGAGGCGTGCTTTGCGGTAAGAGATGGAGATGGAATACTTTTATCAATACTGAATAAAACTTTAAAGACCATGCCTTCTGAAATGCTTACAAGTACCCTTGCTATCTATGACAGTACTGCAGATAAGGTAACATTTTTAGATTTTGTAAAAGATAATCTGATTGCTGTTTTATTGACGAGCAGCTTTTTTGCACTAGGTATCATTAGCGCTATTCTTTTACTTTTACGAAAAGCAAGGAAAGCAGAAGCTGCTGCTAAGATTGCGGCAAATGATACACAAAAACTCAATGACAAGCTGGAAGCTGCTTTGAAAAAAGCAGAGGATGCTAATCTAGCGAAAACACGTTTTCTTAACAATATGTCTCATGATATCCGTACACCTATGAATATCATTCTAGGCTATGCACAGATTATGGAGGAAGAAATAAAGGAAAATGAGTTATCTGAAACTTTAGAACATCTAGAAAAACTAAAGCAGTCTGGGAACCTTCTTCTATCAATCATTAATAATGTACTGGATATGGCTCAGATTGAAAGCGGAAATATGAAAATTGATGAGAACTATGGAAATATTGAAGATGTTCAACAAACTTTGTTAGCAGTATTTGAAGATGAATCAAAGAAAAAGAATATTGATATTCATTACACGATGAATGTCGAACATGAACATGTATTAACAGATCTTACAAAAGTAAAAGAGATATTAGTTAATCTTTTGAGTAATGCCTTGAAATATACACCGTCTGGTGGTTCTATTTACGTAGATGTTGATGAATTACCTTGTGATGAAACAGGCTGCATGATTGTAAGAACGAAAGTGAGAGATAATGGAATTGGCATGAGCCAAGAGTATCTTTCAAAGATTTTTGATGCGTTTACACGTGAACAGAACACCACAAAAAGTAAAATTTCAGGAAGCGGACTTGGAATGTCTATTGTAAAGAAATATGTTGATCTGCTTGGTGGAACAATTGAAGTAGAAAGTGAACTTGGAAAGGGCAGTACATTTACAGTTACAATGAAACATAAGATAGCAGATGAAAGTTATTATGTAAAAAAGCATGTTGAAAATCCATTGAAAGACAAAGAAGTTCTTAAAGGAAAGAATATTCTTTTAGCCGAAGACAATGATTTGAATGCGGAGATTGCAGAAGCAATGCTTGCACGTGCTGGTCTTAAAGTAGAGCGTGTGGAAGATGGTGTGCAGTGTGTAAATAGGATAGAAAAAATGCCTTCAGGTACATATGATGTGATTCTGATGGATATCCAGATGCCAAAAATGAACGGCTATAAAGCAACACAGGCAATTAGACACCTGTCAGATAAAGACAAGGCATGCATACCAATCATCGCAATGACGGCAAATGCATTTGAAGAAGATAAGAAAGAAGCGATTGCAGCGGGAATGAATCACCATATAACAAAGCCAATCCAAATGGATGCACTGTTGTTAATATTAGCAGAAATGATAGAACAACAAGAAAAGTAGGTTAGAAAGAAAACCGGAACAAATGAAATCATAATCCTAAGATTCTTGGCTTTATTCAAAGGAAAGCAAGTGTTAAAATATGCTTAAGGTGATCAGTATGAAAAAAGTTATTACAATTGTTGAAGATGAAAAAGATCTAAATGAATTAGTGAAAAGATATTTAGAAAGAGAAGGATATGAAGTACGTTCCTATTTGACATACGATGAAGCTTCTCAACATACAAATGATGATGATGTGCATCTTTGGATATTAGATATCATGTTAGGAGACAAAAGTGGTTTTGATTTAATTGAAGAAATCCGTCAGAATGATTCACAGGTTCCTGTTATTTTTATGTCCGCAAGAGATAAGGAATTTGATCGTATCATTGGTTTAGAAAAGGGAAGTGATGATTATATTACAAAACCATTTTCTCCTAAAGAACTTGTGCTGCGTGTCAATAATCTGATTCGTAGAGTATATCGCGAAGAAGACACTAAAATCAGTATTGACGGGTATGAAATTGATGAAACACAAAGAATGGTATTCCATGATAAAGAAAAGATTGATTTAACAACAAAGGAATTTGATTTATTAATGTTGTTTGTGAATAATCGTGGTACTGCTTTCCCTCGTGAAGCTATTTTATCTAAAGTTTGGGAAGCAAATTATTTTGGAAGTGACCGTGTTGTTGATGATACACTAAGACGTTTGAGAAAGAAGATGCCTGATCTATCCATTCAAACAATCTATGGTTTTGGGTATAGACTTGGATGAAACGGTTTCGATTATGGGTGCGTGAGCTATCCTTACTGCAACAAATATTATGTATTATCTTCATGTTTGTTGCGATATTTGTGGGATTTCTGTTTTTCTTTATTACTCCTGCAATTGATCGTTTCTCTGAAACGGAAATCTTTGAACAGCTGCATGCTTCACAAAGTCCAATCATTGACTATATCAATGAACATCCTAGTGAAGAAGAAGTTGCATATGGACTGGATGATTCTATCATTCAGTTAATGTATGATCCAAAAGATGATCAGATTGATATCTTACGCAATGATATGCTTTCTGAGGATGTATTAGAGCAAATTAAAATAGAAGCAAGAAATGCAAAGTCAGGCACACAGGATTATTCGCTGGAAACAGATGCAAAAGAGCAGCCAGGTGAAAAATACTTATATTCCATTACGCTTTTAAAAGATGGTAGAGAATTGATTTCTGTCATTGCAGATACATATCGTGTATCCATTCGAAAATCTTTGATTTCAGGCGTTGTCATGATGAATATTCTTGTCGTGAGTGTATTGCTTGCTCTGTTGCTATTCTGGGTTGGAACGTTTATCTATCCTTTGCAGCAGATCAAGAATTATATTCAAAAGATCAAAAATGATGAGCCAGCAACGTTGAATGTGAAAAGAAATGATGAAATTGGTGAGGTTGCGGAAGCTTTAACAGAAATGGAAAAAGCATTACAAAAGCAGAATCGTGAAAAAGAAGAAATGATTCAGAATATTTCTCATGATTTAAAGACACCAATTGCGACAATCAAGTCATATTCAGAAGCAATCAAAGATGGTATTTATCCATATGATACATTAGAAAAATCCATTGATGTTATTATTGAACATGCAACGCGTTTAGAAAAGAAAGTGAAGAGCTTGATTATTTTAAACAAGATGGGATATCTGTTAGATAAATGTGAAGAAGGCAATCATCTCAATATGAATGAGGTCATTGCGAAAGTTATCCTTTCATTAAAAGTTGTTCGACCAGAAATTGAAATTATTTCTTATTGTGAAGACAATGTATTATTCCATGGAGAAGAAGAACCATGGCGTATCGCAGTAGAAAATCTGATAGATAATGCATTGCGCTATGCAAGTACAAAAGTTACTGTGGAATTAAAAAACAATGAATTACGCGTTATTAATGATGGAAAACGCATTGAAGAAGATCGTATTCCTACATTGTTTCATCCATACGAAAAGGGTACAGATGGTCAATTTGGTTTAGGTTTATCCATTGTACATCGTGTATGTACAACATATGGATATCGCGTTGAAGCAGAAAACCTGAGAGAAGGTGCTTGTTTTAGAATCTGGAAAGAGCCAGTGAAAAAAGAATGGTATCATAAAGCATAAATTTACCGTAAAAAGAGGTTCAAGTGTCTTAACGGAATCTCTTTTTTTTTGTAGAATATAGGGGCTATGGTAGAAAATAAAGAAATATATGGTGTAAATACTTCATTTATGGATGAAGGAAATGGAAATGATGTTTTGCTTCTGCATGGATGGGGACAAAATAAAGAAATGATGTCTTTGATCTATGAACATCTCAAAGATCGATTTCATGTGTGGGCAATTGACTTCCCAGGTTTTGGAGAAAGTGAAGATCCTCCAGTTGCGTGGGGCGTTGAAGATTATGAGCTTTTTCTAGAAGATTTTATTAGTAAGAATCATATTGTTAAACCACTTATTGTTGCACATTCATTTGGATGTCGTGTTGCGATTCGTTACGCTGCGAAAAATCCTGAAAATGTTAGAAAGATGTGTTTGACTGGTGCTGCAGGGATTCGTCCAAAGCATGGACTGGACTGGCAGATCAAGACAAAGGCATACAAAGCAGGTAAATGGTTTTTGAAGGTTACAAATCAGACAGAAAAGCTTGAAGAAATGCAAAAGAATGCTGGCAGTGAAGATTATCGTAATGCAAAAGGTATTATGAAGCCTACTTTTGTAAAAGTTGTGAATGATGATGTTTCTGACATATTAAAAGATGTGAAATGTTCAACACTTCTTGTATGGGGTGAATTTGATACAGCTGCACCGCTTTGGATGGGAAAACAGATGGAAAAGGAAATGCCTGATGCAGGCTTAGCTATTTTTGAGAATGATGACCATTGGGCATACTGGCATCAGCCTGATCGTTTCAATGCGGTATTAGACATATTTTTTAAAGGGGATGAAGCATGAGTATATTAAAAATTCTTTTATTGGTATGTAGTGCCTGTGCACTTTTAATACCAACAAAACATGCATTGCATATTTTCCAGCAGAATCGTTATGAAATCAAACGATTGAATGAATGGATCAAAGAAAACTTTGCATTCAATGTAAAACATAGTTTGATATGTATTGTAATCTGCATTGTGGCATGTGTATTATCCATCGTATTAAAAAATGAAGGTGGATCCATTGGACAGATCTGCATGCTTGTAATCTTGTCAATTGTTCTATATGCAAATGAAAAGAAGCAGAACTATATCAAGCCACTTGTTTTTACACCACGTGTGATTCGTCAATGTGTTGTAATGGCTGTTTTGTCACTTGTTGTGGTTGTTGTGTTCTTATTGAATGATCTGGATCCTTGCTTGTGTATCGTTGCATATTTCTTGCCTTGGGTCTTATTGTATCCAATGAGTATAATAACTTCTCCAATGGAAGCAATGATTCGTCAGTCATTTATGAATGATGCAAAGAACATTCTTGAATCTCATGGGAATCTGATCAAGATTGGTATTACAGGTTCCTTTGGTAAAACAACAACAAAGAACATCATGCAGGCAATGGTATCGGAACAGTTTAATTCCTTGATGACACCTGCTTCTTATAATACACCAATGGGTATTACGAGAACGATTCGTGAAATGCTGAAACCAATTCATCAGGTATTTGTGTGTGAAATGGGTGCAGATCATGTTGGAGATATTGAAGAATTAATGAATTTCGTACATCCAACAATTGGTGTTGTTACTTCTATTGGACCTCAGCATCTCAATACATTTGGCTCACAAGAAAATATTGTGAATGAAAAAATGAAGATGATTGAAATGCTGCCAGAAGATGGATTTGGTGTATTGAACTATGACAATCCATTCATTCGTGACTACAAGATCAAACATTCTATTCAAACCGTTACATATGGTGTAAAAAGTAAAGATACAGATTATACCGTAGAAGATATTCATTACACACAGACAGGAAGCAGCTTTGTCGTTTGCTATAAAGACGAAAGAGTTCCTATGGAAACAAAACTGTTAGGTGAATTGAATATCCTGAATATTCTTTCTGCAGTTGCAGTGGCTAGACACTTAGGGGTAGAGTGGAGTGTCATCCAAAGAGCTGTAAAGCAGATGAAGCAAGTAGAGCATCGCTTAGAATTAAAGAAAATCAATGGATATCGATTCATTGATGATGCGTTTAATGCAAACCCTACAGGTTCCAGCATGGCATTAGAAGTATTAGCTATGATGCCAGGAAAGAGAATCATTGTTACTCCAGGTATGATTGATCTTGGAGAAAAACAAAATGAAATCAATGAACACTTTGGTACATTGATGAAGGGAAAAGCAGATATTGTTATCCTTGTTGGCAAGAACCAGACAAAGCCAATCTATGATGGTTTAAAGAAATCAGGCTTTGATATGGATCAAGTCATCGTCTTAGATAAAGTAAAAGAAGCATTTACGTACATTTATACGCATGCATCTATTGCAGATACAATTCTATTAGAAAATGATTTGCCAGATGCATTCAATCACTAAAACAATTTATTTCATCTTTTTGTTCAGCGAAAAACAGTGTATACTAGAAAAATCTTAACAAAGTTAGGATATAGTAAGAAAAAGGAAAACATATGGAAAATTTAATTCACGAAGAATGCGGTATTTTTGGAATTTACGATCCAAGTGGCACAAACGATGTTGCCTCAAGTACTTACTACGGATTATTTGCCTTGCAGCATAGAGGGCAGGAATCTTGCGGAATTGCGGTCAATGATAGAGGTGTAATTACATATCACAAAGATGTCGGTCTTGTTCGTGATGTGTTTTCTAAGGAATGTTTAGAAAAACTGGGAAAAGGACAGATTGCGGTTGGTCATACACGTTATTCAACATTTGGTACAGTCAATCAGACAAATGCACAGCCACTCGTTGTTAGACATGTCAAAGGACAGATGGCAGTTGTTCATAACGGTAACTTGACAAATGCACCAGAACTTAGAGAAAAGCTTGAATTACAAGGTGCAATCTTCCATACAACAAATGACTCTGAAATCATTGCGTATGAAATCATTCAGGAAAGAATTAAAACATCTTCTATTGAAGAAGCAATTGAAAACGTTCTAGATGTATTAGAAGGTGCATATTCACTTGTTGTCATGTCTCCTGAAAAGCTTGTTGCGGCACGTGATATGACAGGCTTTAGACCACTTGTTATGGGTGAACTTCCAAATGGAGAAATCGTGTTTGCTTCTGAAACATGTGCATTGGATTCTCTTGGTGCAAAGTATGTGAAAGACCTTGCGGCAGGTGAAATCGTTGTTGTTGATAAGAATGGTGTTCGTTCTATTACAAGTCATGTAAAACCTGTCAAGCATATGTGTGTGTTTGAATATATCTATTTTGCTAGACCTGACTCTGTCATGGAAGGTATCAGTGTTCATGAAGCACGTAAGGAAGCAGGTAGAATCCTTTGGAAAGAACATCCAGTAGATGCAGATGTTGTTATTGGTGTTCCTGATTCTGGATTAGATGCTGCTTTAGGTTTTGCGGAAGCAAGTGGAATTCCATATGAAACTGGTTTTTCAAAGAATAAATATATCGCAAGAACATTTATTCAGCCAGCACAGTCTCAAAGAGAAAACTCTGTACGCTTGAAGTTGAATGTGATTGCTTCTGTTGTAAAAGACAAGAGAGTTGTTATGGTAGATGACTCTATTGTTCGTGGTACAACAAGTGCTCGTATTGTTGCTTTAATTAAGGCAGCTGGTGCAAAGGAAGTACATGTACGTATTTCTGCGCCACCATTTATTTCTCCTTGTTACTATGGTACAGATATCGATTCTAAGAAGAATTTGATTGCCTGCAAATATACACAGCAGGAAATCAAAGATATGATTGGTGCGGATTCCTTAGGATATTTATCTGTAGAAGGTGCAAAGGAAATGGCAAAGAATCCACAATGTGAATTCTGTGTTGGATGCTTTACTGAAAAATATCCTGCACCAATTCCTGTTTCTCAAGAAAAATCACAATTTGAAAAGAAAATCAATGTGAAAGAAGATGAAAGCACAGATGAACGCGAAAGAGTTCATGGTGATGCAAAAGAATTCTAACGAAATAGAAAAAGAAGTATATGTGATCATCCATATACTTCTTTTTTAATGGTTTTCTTTCCAGCAGGTCTGTGCGGCAATTCTTCCAAACGTTACAGTATCAGGGATAGATAGTGTACCAAGACGGTTATTGCCATGTACACCACCCGTAACTTCTCCTGCAGCGTATAAATTTTCAATCTGATTGCCAGCCATGTTTAATACTTGTGCTTTTTCATTGATTTCTACACCACCCATTGTGTAGTGTACAGAAACAATCGATGAGAACATGACATAAGGACCATCACCAATTTCTTCCAGTTTTTGCGTACGTCCAAACTCTGTATCTTTATTATTTCTAGCCATTGCATCGTAGTTTTCAATGGTTTTGCGTAATGTACTGACTGGAATATTGAAGTGTGCAGCACACTCTTCTAGAGAACCAATCACAATCACTTTTTGATCAATGCCACGCAGTAATTCATCTTTATAGTCTTGGTTGAGCTTTAATTCATCAATGACTTTTTCAGAAATGAATTCATAGGCAACATGTGATGGCTGTGCAATGATTGCTTTCGCAATATTGTCACGAGTTTCTTTTTCATCCACAAAACGCTCGCCATCCTGATTGACTAGTATTGCATTACTGATGATACGTGCATAGTCCATATAGTAGTAGTTTCCTGTTGCGGGATTGTTGATTGGATACAGCTGAATATATTCCATACCAACTAAGTTTGCGCCAATATCCATAGCCATGATTAGACCATCTCCTGTAGCGGCAGGGGAGTTAGTTGTTGGAATGTTTTCATCTAAGGAAAGCCAGGTTGTATCGTATTTCTGACGCATTTCGACATTTGCACCAAATCCGCCTGTTGCTAATATGACACCATCTGTTGCGTAGTAGTTGATGGTTTCATTGTTATAGGTTGTTTTTACGCCAATGACTTTATTGTTGTTATCTGTAATAAAACGATCTGCATGGGTATTGTAGTCAATCTTGACGCCTAGATCTAATGCTTTATTAATGAGTTTATCAATATAGGCAGCACCATCTCCAACTGGCCATAGTGTTCTTGCGACGGTATGACCGCCATACCATGAAAGCGTATCTTTGTATTCTACATGGATATAGTTCATGAGCCACTCAAGATTCGTATCGATATGATCTACAATGGTCTGGATCAATTCTTTTTTTCCAAGCTTTCCACCACCTTCATAAATATCGTTGAAGAATAATTCTTTGGAATCATTGATACCTTGCTGCATCTGCAGGTAATTGTTTGGACATGCATACTCACCACCAGACATTCTTGTATTTCCACCACCAAAAGGCATTTTTTCAATGACACGAACATCTGTATAACCCTGATTGACAGCTTCAATCGCACTTGTAATCCCTGCACTTCCAGCACCGATAATTAATACTTCACTATGTACCTGGTTGCTTTTTTGAGGTAAACGATTGGAAAGGGTGATATCTGTTTTATCTAAGGCATCTTTGATTGCATTCAATACACCAATACTGCTTTCCGTTGCACCACTGACAACATCAACATCTAAACTTTGTGAAGAAAGTACCTGAGAAATAATACTGATCATTGTTTTATCAAAACCGACAGTTTCCTGATGTTCAATTAATTCAATGTGTTTGATTGTATTATCTTTGATAAATAGTTCTACTTTAATTGGACCGTTCTTTCCTTCCGCACTGCCTTCAATGAGCGAAGGGTTATTTGGGGTAATCGAACAAGAAGCTAATATAAATGCTAATAAACAAATCCATATTTTTTTAATCATGGTGACCACCTATGATTTTCTTGTATTCAACAAAGGATTGGCCTGTCTGTTTTTTGAATACTTTTGAGAAATAGAATGGATCTTGATATCCACATGCATTTGCGATTTCCTTGAGCGTGATCTTTGGATTTTGTCGAATGAAAGAAATAGCTTTTCGAATACGTATCATTGTGATGTATTCAATCAGACTTTTATCTGTGACTTCTTTCATGATTTTAAAGATTGATGTTCTGCTTAAACCAAATTCTTTTTCGATCATTTCACTGCTTAAATCTGTATTCGAAAAGTTTTTGTTAATGAAATTTGTGATGTTGACCGCAATATTATCATTATTGACAGGGGCTTCTGGATATAATGTTCGTTTGATTTCTCGTATGAGATTTTCTTCATTGATTGGTTTTAATATATATGAATTTACTTTTAGAGAGATTGCCTGCTGGGCAAAGTGAAAGGAATCATAACTAGAAATAATGATGATAATCACATCTTTATTTAGTTTCTTGATTTGTTCAATACATTCCAGTCCGCTTAATTTTGGCATATTGATATCAATAATGATTAAATCAGGAAGGTGCTTTTCAAACAGTTCTAATGTTTTTTGACCATCCTGTGCTGTTCCAACGATTTCAATTCCTAGATTAGAGTGCGCCACAACTTTACTGATGCCTTCCAGGATATTGATTTCGTCATCTGCAATAATTGCTCTATACATGTTGCTGCCTTTCTATTTTAATTGTGATAAATGTACCGATTGTTTCAAAACTTTCAATATCCATACTGACTTTATCACCATAGTAATGTTGTAAACGACGATATACATTTCTAAGACCATAATGAGATGAATTATCATCTGTAAGATTGTTTTTAATTTCCTGCAGAGTCTTTTGATTCATTCCAACACCATCATCTTCTACTTCAATAATGATCATATTATCAACGCATTTTCCACTGATTGTAACAGTGCCATTCATATTCTTGTTTTTGATGCCGTGCTTGATTGCATTTTCTACAAGTGGCTGAATTGTGATCTTGCAGATTTTAAAATCTGCAATTTCTGGATCTAATTCAATCATATAGCTAAGTTTTTCCTTATAGCGAATCTTTTGAATATCCAGATAGCTTTTTGTATGCTGGAATTCCTGCTTGAGAGATACTTCCTGTTCTCCGTGATTAAGAGAAAGTCTAAAGTATTGAGAAAGTGTTGTAATTGCACCTTCTACATCATCTGCGTTATATTTTTTTGCCATCCAGCGAATATTTTCCAATGTGTTATACAAGAAGTGTGGTTTGATCTGTTCTTGCAGGATATTCATTTCCGCTTCATTTTTCTTTTGTTGTTCATATATGATCTTATCAAAGGAATCAGATAGGTCATCCAGCATGGTGTTATATGCACTGCCAACTTCACTAATTTCATCTTTGATCTCACTAACAGGGTAATAACTCTTTAGATCACCTTGCTGCGCCTTTAACATACATGATCGCAGTGTCTGCATAGGAATCATAATGGATTTACTTAAGTAGTTTCCTAGATACAGAATTAATAGAATCAATAAAATAAAGATAATGCATGATGAAAATAAGATGTCATCGATTGTTTTATTAATATCACTTAAAGAAACAAGTGTCATGATAGCCCAGTCAGAATAGCTGCTGATTGGGGTGATGATGAGTTTTGATTTTCCTTTATTTGCATCGACATCTAAAATTGTTGAGGTTGTAATACTGGAAATATCAATATCATTTAAGATATCTGTATCAATATATTTTGTATTTAAATAATCTACATCTGTAGAAAGAATTTCATGATCCTTATTAATTAGCCATGTTTTACTGTTAAACAGCTGAATTGTATTAATTGTTTCTTCAATACGTGTTAGAGGAACAGCAGAAGCAATCAGACTTTCTTTTTTATCTGTATAGCCAGTAATGGAGTAATAGAATACAACAACAGGGCGATTTTGTGAGTCAATAACAGGGTTGCCAATCAGGAACTCCTGATCACTGGAATAGATATTGATGTAATCGTCATAGCGAATTAAATCTTCTGTTGCGGCTGCATTGATCCAGCAGAATCCATTTTTTCCAATGAATGAGAAAGTTTCCATTGTCTGATCATTAAATGTATACCGATTGTTGACTTCGTTAATGATTGGTGTGATTTCTCTGACATCCATACTTTTGATTGCGGGAATTGCTGCCAATGTACGATATTCTACAACTCTTTTTTCAATCCACTGGTTCACTTCCTGTGCCTTTGTTTCAACATTCTGGCGAATCAGATAAATAACATTTTTTTCATTTGCCGGTCGTACTACAAAGAAGAGGTAGCTAAAACTAAATACGAACACGAGAATACAGATAAAGCTAATCGTGTTAATGATTTTCTTTCGAATACTTTTATATTTCATTATTATTCCTATGTCTCTGTTAAGATTTTAACAAATTTCCATGTTTTCACAACAATAATCCATTCTTGTGTAAATGCTATTTTAGTATACTTTCGACATACAGGAGGGAAGTATGAAAAAATTATTTCATTCATTGGTTGCTGGATTACTTGCTTTTACATTAACAGCATGTAGCTCTAATACAGCAACAGGCGGTACATTTAAGGGTACAGGCCAGGGTAATAACGGAGACATCGTTGTTGAAGTAACATACAGCGATGGAAAGATTGAGAAGGTTGACGTTCTTGAACATAAGGAAACAGCTGGTATCTCTGATGAAGCAATTGCTAAGATTCCTGAAGCAATCGTTGAATCACAGTCATTGGCAGTTGATACATGTTCAGGTGCTACAAACTCTTCTAAGGGTATTTTAGCTGCTGTTGAAGATGCATTAACACAGGCTGGTGCTGATGTTGAAGCATTCAAGAACAAGAAGGTTGAAAGTGAAGCTGCAGCTGTTGAACTCAAAGATGCTACTTATGATGTCGTTGTACTTGGTGCTGGTGGTGCAGGTCTTGCTGCGGCTATCGAAGCTAAGAATGCAGGTGCAAACGTAGCTGTTATTGAAAAGATGCCATATGCTGGTGGTAATACAATTCTATCTTATGCCGAATTAGCTTGTCCAAATAACTGGATCCAGAAGGAAAAGGGAATCGAAGATTCTCCTGAACTTATGGCGAAGGAAATGTGGGAAGGTGGCGGAAAGGTTGCTGACAAGAAGATGGTTGATATCGTTGCTAACAACGCTTTAGCTGCTGCTGAATGGTTAAAGGATGAAATCGGTGTTGAATATCAGGATTACTTAGTTTGGGAAGGCGGACATAGCGTTGCTCGTGCTGTTGAACCAGTCAAGAAGGGCCCTGGTATGATCAATCCAATGCTTGACTATGCTAAGGAACATGGTGTTGAAATTTTCTTAAATACAAAGGCTGATGAACTTGTTGTTGACAAGGATGGTCGTGTTACTGGTGTAGAAGTTTCTTCTGAAGACAAGAAGGCTACTTTCACAGCTACAAACGGTGTTGTTCTTGCAACTGGTGGTTTTGGTGCTAACGTTGAAATGAGAGAAAAATACAACACACGTTGGGAAACTCTTGATGAATCTGTAGCTACAACAAACTCTCCAGCTATCGTTGGTGAAGGACAGGTTATGGCTGAAAAGATTGGCGCTAACTTAATCAATATGGAACATATTCAGTTATATCCATTCAACAACCCAATGACAGGTGTATTCTACGGAATTGAAGCACCAAGCTGGTCTGGTGAAGGCTTGATCTACGTTAACAAGGATGGTAAGCGTTTCGTAAACGAAGTTGCTATGCGTGACGTGAGAGCTGAAGGTATCTTAGCACAGGGTGGAGAAGCTTATGCAATCTACAACCAGGCTGTTGCTGATAGATTAAATCTAGAAGAAGAATTTGCTGATGAATATGCTCGCTGCTTAGAAGGTGGAGTATTCTACAAGGCTGATACATTAGAAGAAGTTGCTGATTACTTCGGAATCAATGCTAAGAACTTAGTGAAGACTATGGACAAGTATAACGAAGGTATCAAGAACAACAATGATGAATTCGGTCGTACAACAAGTATGGTTACTATGGAAGAAGGTCCATGGTTCATTCTTAAGGGTGTAGTTTCAGTTCATCATACAATGGGTGGTGTAGAAATTAACGAAAACGCTGAAGTATTAAATACTAAGGGTAAGGTAATTGAAGGATTATTCGCTGCCGGTGAAGTTACTGGCAGTGTACACGGAAACAACCGTGTAGGAACATGCGCTATCTCTGATATCACAGTATTCGGACGTATTGCAGGTAAGAACGCTGCTGCAAATAAGTAATATAAATAAAAAGTCTTGCAAATTCTGCAAGGCTTTTTTTGAGTTGAAATGCACAACATGGTGAAATATAAACTAGATAACAAAGCTTATTGAAAAGCAAAACTCACTAGAGGTTCTGTTTATGCAAGATGGTAACCGTTTGTGCAGCCTCGTTGACTTTTACGAAAAAAGATGAAATACTTGAAAAATCAGGTTAAATAAAAATCTGGAAGTTGAGGACATCATAATGAAACTGCGAAAAGAAGCACGAGATCTTTTGTTTTGTATGCTACGCAAGGGAGATTGGATCACTAGCGAAGAACTTTCAAGGATGCTGGAATGGAACAAGAAAAAAGTTCAGCAAAATATGAAATGGCTCATCGAAGACGTAGGCAAAGAGGGATGCATCGAAACACAAAAGAACAAGGGCTATCGAGTTTGCCGAATCAGCGAACGTTTTCGCAGCGAAATATTGAAGGACACTTTTTATAATGAAGTATATTTTAATCTGGATGAACGGCGCATTATCCTGAGTATGGATTTGCTTTTTCGTCGACAATATATTTCAATGGATCAGCTGGCAGAGGATTACTATTTGTCGAAATCTGTTGTGTTCGAAGAAATCCGTCAGATGCGACGCTGGTTTGGTCGAAACAATGATATTCAACTGGAAGTTTCAAAGCAACGAGGCATCTATATCCATGGAGAAGAAAAGGATAAAAGGTATGCGTGCACTGCATGGGGACCACTCCATGTTCTGCAAATGACAAAAATTGATCCAGATGCAGTGCAGTGTTATCAGAAATCTATGGAACAGGCAGCAGAGCCATTGCAGCAGCTGTTGATTGATACCGGACGTTTCATTTCAGGGGAAGAATATTCTTTCATTCTCCGCTACATTGCGATGAGTCGACTGCGTTCCAGTTTGGGATACGATCTTCCAGAAATGAGTGGTAAACCGACTGCATATCCAGCCTTTTATGAAACGCTGTCGAGAAAACTTGGATATTCGTTTTCAGCATCTGAGCAGATAGAAATCAATAAAATGATTCAGGAAGCAACGATTCTTGCCACTAAATCTCATCCTGATGCAAGAAAGGAAAACCTTCATGCGCTGGAAAACTACTTTAATCAGAAGCTGAAACTTTCTCAGCCTTTCCACTTTGAAGACGCAGAACTGGTCGCTGAAAATCTGAATGCAATGTTAGAACGCCACTATCACCGAGTGAACTACTACGATAAAAGTATCCTGATAAAATATCCTCTTGAGATTCATCTTGTCAAACAGGCATTTCAGGATGTATTTGCAAAAAAGCTTCCTCGGACAGAAATTCTGAATATGGCAGCATTTCTTGGAAGCTATCTGGATACGATCCATTCCCCAGCTACCTTACACATCCTTCTGGTAGGCAATCAGAGTTTTTATCTGATGGAAAATTTGCGGAAATATATCTGTCAGATGCTTTCGCTTGCACCTGAATGTGTGGACTATCTGCCTGTCTACGCATGGAACAGCTCACTATCGCGAGAACTCGATTATTACACGATTTTCCTGACAACAGAACCTGAAATTGCATTGAAAAACAATCAGTTTCGTTTGATTCCAGTCATTATGACAAATGAAAATCACGAAACACTGAAAAGCATTCTGGATGATTGTTGCAAAACTAATCATATCCAACGCATGGCACGAATGGAAAGAAACATCCAGTATAAAACACTTTCACACTTAGAAAAAATTGAAATACTTCTGCCGAAAGAAAATCCGGCTGCCATTACGACCTATGCACTGAATCGCAATACGCTGTGTGTGATATGTACAACACCTACCGTACAGACCGGCGTGGAAATTATCACACTCGAGAAGCCTTTCCTATACGATTTCAGAGAAATCAGTACAATCAACATTCTAAAATTCAAGGATGATCAACAGGGTATCATTGATTTTTTTCATGCAGCGTCGGATTTTTTACAAAAATAACATATAGCTTGAATATAAGCCGTTCGAAAAAGTTCGCTTTTATAAGAGAATTTTTGTGAATGGCTTTTCCTTTTGCTGATTTATACAATAAAGCTGTTGAAATACAACGATAAATGAAGTAGTGCGAGTTTAGAAGTTTGATAGGAGGTATTTATGGATTTTACAGTAAGAAAACAATTCCCAAAAGGATTTCTCTGGGGTGGTGCTTCTGCAGCAAACCAGCTGGAAGGCGGATGGAACGAAGGTGGAAAAGGTCTTTCGGTCGCAGATGTGTATACCTTTGATTCCTCGCTTCCAAAGGAAAAATGGCTGGATCAGTGGCTGATGATGACCCACAGTCAGGTCAAGGAAGCGATGAATCCAGATTCCAAATTCTATTATCCAAAGCGTGTGGGAAACGATTTCTATCACCATTACAAGGAAGATATCCGCCTGTTTGGAGAAATGGGATTTAAATGTTACCGGATGTCCATTGCATGGACACGAATTTTTCCTTGTGGCGATGAAGCAGAACCTAATGAGGATGGTTTGGCATTCTATGACAGTGTATTTGATGAATGTGCTAAATATGGTATTCAACCAATGGTTTCTCTTTCCCACTATGAAATGCCGCTGACATTAGGCGTAGAGTATGGTGGTTGGGCAAACCGCAAGCTCATCGATTTCTATGTGAAATTTGCTACTACCTGCTTCAAAAGGTATAAAGATAAAGTGAAATACTGGCTGACCTTCAATGAAATCAACTGTATCAAACATCACTTGTTTGTCAGTGCTGGTATCGTAGAAGAAAACTGCGAAAACATTGAACAGAAACGCTGGCAGTCGGCACATCATCAGTTTGTGGCAAGCGCACTAGCAACGAAGTATTGTCATGAGATTATCCCAAATTCCAAAGTTGGCTGCATGGTCAGTTACCAACTGCTGGTTCCGTACAGCTGTGACCCAGATGATATTCAGAAAACCGTAGATGAACAGCGCATGAGTCTGTTTTTTACCGATGTGCAGGCACGTGGTTATTATCCTGGCTATGCTGCCCGCTTCTTTGAGAAAAAGGGCGTAAAACTGGAAGTGCAGCAGGGTGATGAGGAAATCATGCGGATGTATCCGGTGGATTTCATCTCTTTCAGCTACTATATGTCTAGTGCAGTTAGTGCTCATCCAGAGCGCCATGCTAATGCAGTCGGAAATATGCTTGGCAATAGCGTTGTGAATCCTTACCTGGAATCTAGTGAATGGGGCTGGCAGATTGATCCTAAGGGTCTTCGGGTGGCTTTGAATCAGCTGTATGACCGTTATCAAAAGCCACTGTTCATTGCGGAAAATGGTCTGGGTGCTGTGGACAAGGTTGAATTGGATGGGAGCATTAACGATGATTACCGCATCGCCTATCTACGCAAACATATCGAACAGATGAAAGAAGCAATTGAGGATGGCGTAGAGCTGTTTGGCTATACAAGCTGGGGCTGCATTGATATGATCAGCGCATCTACCTCACAGATTTCCAAGCGATATGGGTATATTTATGTCGATCAGGATGATGATGGAAATGGCACTCGCCAGCGCTTGAAGAAAAAGTCGTTTGACTGGTATAAGAAGGTGATTGCAACCAATGGTGAAGATCTTGCATAATCAAAAAAGCTTCACCGTCTTTAAGATGATAAGTATACCTGATTTGTTTCAAAACATTTGAGTAGTCATCATATGTAATCGTATTTTCGTATGAGAAATATCCGTTGCGTTACACAATTGTTTTCGGGTTGAGTTATCAACTTTGCATATTTCACGATATATTTTTGTCTTTAGTATATGCATTCAAACGAAATGAATCAACTGAAATTTCGCCAGCATTTCGTTTGAGTTTCGTTTAAAAAAGCTCTTATGTGTTTCCATAAGAGCTTAGTTTTTGTTTGCATTACTTATCTTCCTTTGTAGCGATTCTAAAGAAGAATAGACCTAATATGAATAAGACTGTAAGTGTTGCGACCGCAACGTTAACAGAATTTGTAATAGAAACTGTAATACCAACAAGTGTTGTTCCCATAAATGCAGCACCTTTACCGCAAATATCATAGATACCAAAGTATTCACCACTTGCATTTGCTGGAATGATCTGTGCAAAGTAGGAACGAGACAATGCTTGAATTGCACCCTGGAACATACCAACAACGAATGCCATGATACCAAACTGCCATAATTCTTTCATAAATAATGCATAGATTGCTACGGCGAAGTAACCTAAGATACAAACTGTAATGAGCTGTACGGAACTATACTTTTCACTTAATTTACCAAATAGAGTAGCGAATGCGAATGCTACGACCTGTGTCAGCAACAAGATGACAAGTAATCCCATCTGGTTAAGACCTAATGCAGTACCAATGGCTACAGCTTCATCAATGATTGTATATACACCATCAATATAGAAGAAGAATGCAAGGAGGAAGAAGAATACTTTCTTTTCATCTCTATACATTGTGACAAGTGTTTTTCCTAATCTTGAAATACTTTCTTTGACTTTATTTGAAGTTGTTTCAACATAGTATTTCTGTGTGTAGTTTTTTAACAGTGGAATTGTTACACAGAACCACCATACAGCGATAACAATGAATGCCAGGAATATTGACAGCTTTTCATTCATAATACCTAGGAAATCAGGATTTCCTGCTGCGTACAAGCCAAGTGCGATGACAAATGGAATACAGCTTCCGATATAGCCCCATGCATACCCTTGTGAAGATACGAGATCCATTCTTTCAGGTGTCGTGACGTCTGTCAGCATGGAATCATAGAAAACGAGAGAAGTTTGATAACAAACTTTCGCAATAACATACGTAATAAGATATAGAATCCAGTTTGGAACAGCGCCAAGTAAAGCACATCCAATTACACCAACAAATAATACAAACATAAACATTGGCTTCTTGAAGTCTTTGTTATCCGCAATGGATCCGAAGATTGGACCAACGATTGCAACCAGGATTGTCGCAATACTTGTTGCGTATGACCAATATGCCAGGTATTCGGAATTACTCATACCAGCATTTGCGGCCAGCGTGTTGAACCAGATAGGAATGATCGTTGAAACCATCATTGTAAAAGCGGAGTTACCGATATCATAGTAGATCCAGCTCTTTTCTAACTTATTGAAATTTTTAAACATATAGTTTACCCTCTTAACAATGTAAGTATATTATCTCTTAATAATTAAAAAATTGATATAGAGGAATGTGAAAATTTTGTTAAATATGTCTATTGTATTACAATAAAATGTATGATAATAGACGGAGGAAACATAATATGAAAACAAAAGTCTGGGCCCATCGTGGGGCAAGTGGCTATATGCCAGAGAATACGCTGCCATCTTTTCAAAAGGCAGTGGAATTAGGTGCAGATGGTGTTGAGCTGGATATTCAATTAAGCAAGGATGGAGAAATCGTTGTCTGCCATGATGAAGAGTTAGATCGTACATCAAATGCAAAAGGATGGCTGAAAGATTATACATTAGCTCCTGAGTTTTACAGTCAGACATAATGAAATACTTTCATTTTCAGCTTAAATGCTGATTTTTTTATGTCAATTCT
>CAKVBD010000032.1 GCA_934725105.1 uncultured Bulleidia sp.
ATTGCCACTTTAAACAATCTGGCTTTATTGATCATACATATGTATGCAGCGATATCAGGAAAGATATTCAGAAAAGCAAAAGTATATGTGCAGAACAATCCACATGACAGTATAAATTTCATACTTGGCACAATGAGTTCACAAGAGATAACAGACAAAATTATCAAAGAGCTGGATAAGCGATAAATATAGTAAAAATTAAAACATCGATGCTTTTTCTATTGCCGTTTTTCAGAACGGTTCATAGAAAACTGTCGATGTTTTTCTATTAATCATATTGTCATTCAAATTTGTATTTCATTATCACAAATTTTCTATATTTTCTGCAGCTTTTCTTGCTCGTGCGTAATTACTAGATAATATATTATCAGCGAAAGGCAAGATGCATATGAAGAGACATATAGATAAAATCAGAGATGCGAATTATGAACGCGGGTACGTATATAACACAAAATATCATATAATCTGGGTGACAAAATACAGAAATGCATGCTTCACTACACCAGAATTAGTAAATGAGATGAAGTCAATATTATTAGATGTAGCAAAGATAGCAGATATAACCATTCAAGAAATGGAAGTAATGCCAGATCATATACATATTTTGTGCAGCTTCAAGCCAAAATACAGTATTACAGATATAGTCAAAAACTTAAAAGGCAGTAGTGCAAGGATCTTTCTTAAGGCACATCCAGAAATCAGAGAATCACAATTCTGGGGCAGTAAACTGTGGTCATCAAGCTATTATGTCGGAACGGTCGGAAATATGAGTAAAGAAACAGTTAAGCAATACATACTCAATCAATATGATGGAAAATAAGTCGCCAATTCCGCCCGGTAATAAATTACCAGGATACCTTGGCGTTTTCTTCATTGTAGAAGCATTCAAACATAGAATGGGAATCAACAATTGTAGAAATACAGATAGCCAGTTTATGTGCACATTTTCACTGGTCAAAAATACACATAAACCATTTCTTATTGGTATTTTTCATTTTTTAACTTAAATATTTTATCATTTTTTGTATTTTATCAGTTATAACTGATAAAATTATATTTTCAGTGACAATTATCGCTTATAAATGTGATATACTATAATTAACTACCAGGAGGCTAAGAATTATGATCAAACGTGAATTGTATATGAGCCGTATTCGCCCATTTATTGGAACCGATTTAATTAAGGTCATGACCGGTATTCGTCGTTGTGGAAAGTCCGTCATGTTAAAGCTGATTCAACAAGAACTTTTAGAATCTGGTATTAGTCCAACACAGTTTATCTCCATCAATTTTGAAGATATGAACTATTCCCACCTACAAACTGCCAAAGCTCTGCATGATGAAATCAGTGCAAGAGCCTCAGAAATAGATGGCAAAGTTTATCTATTCTTTGATGAAATACAAGAAGTCAAAAACTGGGAAAAGTGCATCAACTCTTTTCGCGTATCATTAGATTGTGACATTTACATTACTGGATCAAACGCAAATTTGCTCTCTGGTGAGCTTGCCACCTATTTAGGGGGTCGGTACGTAGAGTTTGTGATCTATCCATTTTCCTTCAATGAATTCACAGAACTGTATCATTCGATTACTCCTGATGCATCCATTCAACAATGTTTTCAAAAATACCTTTTAGTCGGGGGTATGCCCTACCTTTCAAACATTCGTTATGAAGATGCTCCATCTAAACAATATCTTCAAGATCTATTTAATTCAGTTCAACTCAAGGACATTATGAAACGAAATAAAATCCGAGATGTGGATTTACTAGAACGAATCATTGCCTATGTAATTGCGAATGTAGGAACTACTTTTTCTGCATCCTCTCTGTCTAAGTTTTTAAAAAGTGAAAAGCGAGCAGTTGCTCCGGAAACAATTTTGAACTATATCAAATACTGTTGTGAGGCTTACTTGTTTTATCAGGTAAAACGAGAAGATTTGCATGGCAAACAGATCTTAGCCTCTAATGAAAAGTATTATATTGCCGACCACGGCATCCGCGAGGCTGTTTTCGGTGGTAATATGCGTGATATAAATCTCATATTAGAAAATATCGTATTTTTAGAATTACTACGCCGAGGATTTGAAGTAACTGTAGGAAAAAATGGCAATAAAGAAATTGATTTTGTATGCAACAAACATGGTGAAAAACTGTATGTTCAAGTTACATATCTTTTGGCATCACAAGAAACAATTAACCGTGAATTTGGTGCTTATGATAATATTAAAGACAACTTTCCAAAATACGTTGTTTCTCTTGATGAGTTCGATATGAGCCAAAATGGCATCAAGCATCGAAATATTCGTGATTTTCTACTGGCAAAGGAATGGAATTAAACAAACGACACAACATCCCATTAAACACTTGACCTAAAGTTAACTTTAGGTGCTATCATACCTTCAATTACAGGAGGGAATGACATGTATTTAGAAAATATGAATGGTCCAAGTGACATTCAAAAAATAAATCTAGATGAATTACGTATTTTAGCAGATGAAACGCGTGATGCACTTATCCACAAGATTTCTCTTGTCGGAGGACACAATGGTCCTAATTTAGGTATGGTCGAAGTAACTACTGCTTTACACTATGTTTTTAATTCGCCAATTGATAAATTCGTCTTTGACGTTTCTCATCAGTCTTATCCACACAAAATTCTAACTGGACGTCAACAAGCTTTTTTAGATGAAGAACACTTTCATGATGTAATTGGATCAAAGATTTAGGAACAAAAGCGGGAATCCTCGGCCCTTCAATGACAGAGTTCACATTAAATGATTTGCAAGACAATATTCATAAATACCATCTTCTTCCACAGATTTACAAGTCAAATCTGCACGTTCTTTCACTGCATCTTTTGCATTTCCCATCGCAATCCCTGTACCCACTGCTTCCAGCATAGCAATATCATTCTCTCCATCTCCAAAAGCAATTGCTTCTTCCTTAGAAAATCCATTATACTTCAATACTTCATTGACCGCATTTCCTTTTCCACAGTCTTTTGGAATGATATCAACAGCTCTATCCCACCAGGCAGTAATTTCCGTATGTTTTGTTCCTTGTAGAACTTTTTTATATTCATCTTTTGTGCAGGCACACATGATCTGATAGATATCTTGCTTAGAAATTTCATCAAAGTTCTCTACGATATGCATTGGCTGGTTTCCAAATGCAAAATATTGTGCTAAGTCAGGTTCAGTTCCATTTGTCACAAGCAGATGGTCATTACTGATGGCAATTGCACGATGCATGTCTTTCAGATTTCGGATGATCTGAAACTTATCGCTTTCATCGAGTGGATTTTTAAAAATCACTTTATCTTTTGTTTGAATGTAAGATCCATTGAATGTCAGTATGACATCAAAATTTACATCATGAAATTGTGGGAGTCCCATATTTCCTCTCCCTGTTGCTAAACACAACAAAACACCATTGTTCTGCAATGATAGAAGTGTCTGTTTTGTTCTTTCAGATAGTTCAGTATGTCCCATCTTCAATAGTGTTCCATCAATATCAAAAAATGCAATTTTTATCATAGAAAATCCTCCATGTATCAGTATACAAAAAAACAGGCGGTACTTTGTTTCAAAAAGTACTAACCTGTCTTCATTTTTTGAATTAATGAATTTCTTCAGCTACGATTTCAGCAGCGTGGTATCCATATCCCAAAGCCTGGTCAAAACCATTTCCATATGTCTTGCCATCTTTTTCTTCAATAGAACCAGCTACATCACCTGCAGCATACAATCCCTTGATTGCATTGCCATCTTTATTCATAACATGTGTATCAGTATCTGTAACAAGACCACCTGTTGTTAAATATAAAGTTGGAACAACGCGTGTTACCCAGATACCATCACGTGTTTCAATATATGGGCAGAGCTTACGACCAAATTCGTTTGCTTCGCCAGCTAAAGCATATTTGTTATTTGCTTCAATTGCATCTTTTAAGTTATCTAAACCTAAAGCTTTTGCGGCATCTTCTACAGAATCATAGTGCTGTGTAGCTTCTCTTTCGAAAATAGACTGATAGCTAAATCCATAAGCGTCGAAATCTCTTGTCTTCTGTGCAGCTTCATCATCATAGATGTAATAGAATTCTCCACCATTTGCTTCATCCATCATTGCCTTGCTTAATACTGTATGGTTGCTAGCTGTGATATTACCAAATTCATCACCACTTGCATTTACCATAATACCAGGCGTAGATGTATGCATGAATGCCAATTCATAGTTTGTTCCATATTCACTCATGAACATACCTAAGAATCTACCCATGCATTCAATATCTGCACCAATTTCCTGTGCCATCTTAATACCATCACCAGTAGATCCAGGAACACAGTTTACACTCATTCCAGCGTATTGAGGATAGTATTCATCAAACATTTCCTGATTTGCACCAAAGCCACCAGTTGCAAGTACAACTGCCTTGGCTGTTACGTTGTATGTTGTACCATCTTCACCTTCTGCTACAACACCTGTAACTGCACCATCTTTATTTGTAGAAATAGAAGTAACTGGTGTGCTGTAATGAACATCAGCACCTAACTTTTCCATTCTCTGTGCTAATAGCATAGCAGCGTATCCTGCACCACCCTGATAGCATCCAGGAGCAAGGTATGGTGTTAAACCATATGATAAGCCACCTTCATAGTTACCCATGGAAGCAAAACCTACACCGATATCCTTGAACCAGTCAACAACTTTACCAGCATTTTCAAGCATTACCTTCTGGTATGGTTGTTCACCATTAAAGCGGTCATATTCAGGATTGATCAAATTTTTGAAGACTGGAAGTAATAGGTCCATATTCCAGCTTGGATTATTCTTTTCATCACCTAATGCAAAGTTTGCTACAGTTTCAGAATAAGAGTTCATAATGCCAGAATAAGTCGTTGGCATACTTCCACCAGGAATTTCATTCTTTTCAAATACACCTACGTTGTAGCCCTTTTCAGCTAAACGTGTTGCAGTAATCAATCCAGCATTACCAGCACCTACAACAACAACGTCATAAGATACATCTTCGCTAGACTTAACAACCTGCTTTTCAACTGGTTTTGAGAATGCACTGACAGATCCACCAGCCTGTTCAATCGCATCCTTTACAGCCTTCTTAACAGCGTTACTTGTAACAGTTGCGCCACTGACGCTGTCTACTTCTAAACTCTGGTTTTCAAGAATTCTTGCTGGAATACGTGCAGCTGCATAGTTACCAATACCCATTGTTTCTTCGTGACTTGTTGTTGAACAGCTGACAATTGCGCCGTCCTTGAATTGTGTTGTTACATAGACCCAGTCTTCATGACCCATAGCCTTTGTTGTGTACTTGCCATCTTTTACCTGCGCTGTTTCTTCATTGGAAGAACCCTTTGCAGAAGCAATAGCTTCATTGTAGGCATTCTTGACAGCGTCACTTGTGAATGTTGCTCCACTGACACCATCAATTTCATCTCCATTTGCCTTTAAGATGTTTTCCTTTAATGTTTCAATTGCCTTGCCGCCAACTTCAGGTGTTTCATCGTCTGCAGTAATTTCAACATTTTTAATTTCAGTGTCACTGACTGTTAATTTAACAGTAACATCACCACCGAAACCTTTGCTTGTAGCTTCGTATTCACCCGCAGTAAACTTTGATTTACCATTGGATGCACTACATCCACTTAATACAAGCATGATGCATAAAGAAGTAATTAGTTTCTTCATTTTCATTCCCTCCACTATGCATTCAGTGTACTTTATCAAGTGTATTGATAAGCAAGTCCTATTTTTTGATTTTCTGCAAAGGAATCATTAGTTCAATTATGTTCACTTTTTCACAAAGTTCATCACGATACGATGTGACGAGTCTTGTAAATGGATCAGATTTGATACAATATTCAGGATATTTCACAAGTGATTGTTTTATCAAACTCTCAAGCTGGTTGATGTTTACTTCGTTTTTATACGCAGTCACAATTGAAATCGCTTTCCCTGCTTCTACAATTTCTAGATTTTCACTTTGATAATCAATTCTTTCATAGAAATTCGTTTTACTTGTCATTAAACATAAAGAATAGTTTTGAATCGTTTCATTTTCATAATGTAAAACAAGACTTGATTGCGTATAGAACAGATTGGAATACCATAAAGATACAGATGTACAGTCTTCTTTAATAAACTCTTTTATATTTTTAGCTTTGTTTCCAAGAAGATACCGAAATGTTTTATCCATATCTACTAGAACAGAAACATCTTTTTGTGTCGCTGCTCTTTGTAGAAGGTGCTTGTCAAAATCCAGTTGTCTAACCTGTGTCATTAAATCCAACAGTTCGTCATTTACTTTTCTTTCCTGTTCACTTAAGCGTTCCATGATTTCTTCTAAACTAGAATTGTCATATACATAGCTGCTTTCTTTGAGTGGGAAACCAATATTTCTGTTTTTTATGATTGTTCCAAGAATCTGAAAACCATAGTCATCAAAATATCGATATCCATTATCATCTCTCACACATGGGAGAATTCCCATATCTACATATCCATGAATTGCCTGTGCAGATATTTTATATACTTTTGCTAATTGTCCAACTGTAAATCTCATATGCATTGTCCTTTCATGAGGGCTTCGATAGATTCATGGTAACATACTCTTTCTTTTTGATGCAAAAAGAAAAAACGGATATTCTATTTTAGCAATCGTTTTGGGAGTTCTAGTCTAGCATCAAAACATTTACCAATGCCATGATCTCCACACATTGCAATATCACAGAGTCATGCAATTTCGGCATCTGTGCATTCAGCCTTCTGCCATGCTTTGACAAGTGGACAGTAATGGAAATCCAGAAATAATTTGTCATCTGCACTTTCTACAACATCCATTTCAAATACCCATCTGGCTGCTTTAGTAAACAGTGTCTTTTTAAGACCTTTCAAACTCTTAGTGCCTGCTTTTTCACGCAGTTCCGTACTGTGTGAAATACCACATCTGCTAATTGCACAAGATGCAAAATCTTCTGGATCAAGCCCTCTTCTTTCCGCTTCATCAACTAATAGATACAGCCAGAATGCACGATGTTCTAACAGCTCTTTGATCTTTGGTTCGTTTTATTGAACAACTTTCATTCATTATGGTTATTTGAGAATACATCAGCAACTTCACAAATAGAAATATACGCACCAGGATCAATTTCATGTACAATATCTTTCATACGAATGACCTGATATCGATTAACAATAAAATAGATCATTGTTTTATCTTTGTTGGAATATGCACCCTTTGCATTGAGATACGTAACACCACTTTCAAAAGCTTCACTCAATGCAGAACAGATTTCTTGTGGAGTATCTGTAATAATAAATGCACATTTAGATCGATCAATGCCTTCCACCACAAAGTCAACTGTTTTTAATGCTGAAGAATACGTCACGATTGAATACAATGGCAATACCCAGCTGTTCAAGACAATGCCACAAATGATATACAGAAGAATGTTGTAAATCATGACAAATGTACCAACAGATAATCCAAATCGTTTTGCAAAAATCACAGCCATAACTTCAATCCCATCCATAGCACCACCATATCGAATGGCAAGTCCGCTTCCAATGCCAGAGATAACGCCACCAAACAATGCGCAAAGTAAAAGATCTGTTCCTGCAAGCGGTGAAGCAATACTGACATCTACGGGAAAAACATCCGTGATCAGCCACGCAAACAAAGAATAGATCGTTACAGAATAAATTGCATAAAATGTAAATAGTTTACCAAGTTTTTTCAAGCCAAAAAGAAACATTGGTATGTTTAACACCAGAAGAAAAATAGATAAGGTCAAGTATGGTGGTGTAATCTGTTCAAGCAGCATCGAAGTACCGGAAATACCACTGTCATAAAGTTTTACAGGTGTCAGAAAAATCGTTATGCCAAACGCATTGACAATTCCTGCAATTGTAAGCATGAGAATGTTAAATATACTAAGTTTTTTTGGTTGTTTCATCCGCATCCCTCCATTTCAAAAATAATTAGTTTTATTTCATTGAATCAATTTTTCACAATGATATAAGTACAGGAAAGCACAATAGAAATCAATAGTGTAATAGAGAAATAGACTGGATGAAAATACGAATTCAGGAAATTGTCGCCTTCTGGAATCAACATACCCGCAATTATGCCAACAATGATATTTCAGCTGATACATCCAATCAGAATCGCATTCTTTTTATACATGATCTTCTCTATCAAAGGAAAGATATCTTGTTCCCTGGAACATCAGCTTTCCTTTGTCTCCTTCTACAAGCATGCCATATTCACTTCCAGATACATGAAATTCCATACGATCACCACTTTCAACCTGAAACGTAACATAATAATACGTATTTGTTAAAGTGTGATGACAATGTGCTCCCGTTGCATCCCCTGCATTATGATGATGGTGATGTTCTACATTCACGCGTTTCGCAACAACAGTAGCTTCTACGGTTAAACGTGGGGATTGGTTATTTTTATGCCATGTCATGATTCCTTGTACCAATGTAAAAATGATCATTCCAAGAACAAGTGCAAATACAATTGGAAATATAACATCGAAGAATTGAAACATCCACATAGAATCCTCCTTGTGTCTTTTTGACACTATAAATTATTTTTATCTTGTTTATTTCTAAGCTTATTTTATCGAAAAACATAAATTATTACAAACATATTACAAAAGGCGTGTACCGATATGGTCACGCCTTTTATTACTATCTTAAATAATATCTGATTCGTCACGATAGGATGTATGTAATAGCTTATGTGCAATTTCAGAACCTGGTTCTACAAGGAATTCTTCATACAGTTTCTGTACCGCAGATGAATCACAGGAAATTCTTGCACTCTTGTTACGGTCAATAGACTGTACGCCTTTTCGTCTTGCAAGCATTGTTTCAGCGTACTTTCCATCTTTCGCAACTGGCTGTCCTCCACCATTCAGACATCCACCAGGACAAGCCATGATTTCAATGAAATGATATTGCTTTTCACCACTACGAATTCTTTCAAGGACTTTAGATGCATTCTTTAATCCAGAAGCAATGCAGATCGATAGTTCTTTACCGCCTACTTTAACCGTTGCTTCCTTGATGCCATCTTCATATCCGCTCTCCCAGTTGATATTCCATGGGGCATCGCCATCCAGCCATACACCTGCAGTACGGATTGCAGCTTCCATAACACCACCAGTCTGTGCAAAGATATCAGCAGCACCTGTAGATTCACCAAGTGGAGAATCAAATGTTCCTTCAGGAAGATTGCGAATATCCAAGCCATAGCGTTTTACCATGGCAATAAATTCTTTCACTGTCATGGAGTAGTCTGTCTGTTGAACACCATCCACCTTGTTCTGTTCTCTTGTAATTTCTTTTTTCTTCGCTGTACATGGCATCAAAGATACAACAACCATCTTCTTTGGATCAATGCCATATTTTTCAGCATACCAGCTGCGTGCAATGGAAGAGAACATTTCCTGTGGTGATTTACAGGAAGATGGAAGATCCAGCATATCTGGATGATGTGTTTCAAGATATTTGATCCAGCCTGGACAACACGAAGTAATCATAGGTAATTTACCACCCGCCTGTAGACGATCCACAAGTTCATGTGCTTCTTCCATAATTGTAAGGTCAGCAGAGAAGTTTGTATCAAATACACGATCAAATCCCATATAGCGTAACGCAGTAATCATTTTACCTGTAACGTCAGTTCCAGGCTCCATGCCAAAGCCTTCACCAATGGATACACGTACGGCAGGAGCAGTCTGCACAATACAGAACGTATCTGGATCTGTCAGTTTCTTTTCAATATCAGGTGCATCTTCATACTGCATCAAAGCACCTGTTGGACATACCTGAATACATTGACCACAGTTTACACACTTATGCCCTTCAGAAATCACAGTCGCAAAACCTCTTTGTGTTGCGGAAATGGCACCAATGCCCTGAATTTCTTCACAGAAAGCTGTACATCTATTACAAAGTATACATTTCGAAGGATTTCTTAAAATTGCGCCAAAACGATATTCTTTATTTTCTTGTGATAATGGACCAGCAAATTCGAGATTATTGCTGACACCAAGCTTTGCGGAAAGTGCCTGTAGTTCACAATCTCCTGACTTGCGACAAGTCAAACAGGCATTTGGATGATTGCTTAATAGAAGTTCAACGATATTCTTTCTTTCCTGTCTGACTTTATAGGAATTCGTTAAGATTTCCATACCCTCTTCAATATACGTTGCACAGGCAGGACTAAGATTTCTTCTACCTTTAACTTCTACAATACAAACTCTGCAAGAAGCAGGACGATGCACAAAATTACAATCATCCTTTTTCAAAAAACATAACGTTGAAATATCAATGCCATGCTTTCTTGCAACATCTAGAATAGTCAAAGAAGAATCTTCCTGCATGCGTATTCCATTCATTGTAATATTCTTTAACATACCATTCTCCTTTCCTATTTTTGAATTGCCTTTGGCTTTGCTGGACATACACTTAAGCATGAACCACAGCGAACACATTTATCTGTATCGATTTCATACGCCATAAGTCTAGGATTCTTGCCAGGCTGATCACTCTTTTTAATTGCTTCTACTGGACAGTTTCTAGCACACATGCCACAGCCTAGACACAATGATTTATCAATTTCAAACGCAACAAGTTTCTTGCAGGAACCTGCAGGACACTTCTTATCCACAACATGCGCAACATATTCATCATGGAAATTATGCAATGTTGATAAGACAGGGTTTGGAGCAGTCTGACCAAGAGCACATAAAGCAGAATCTTTGATTGTTTCTGCAAGTCTTTCAAGTCGGTCAAGATCTTCCAGTGTCCCTTCACCTTCAACAATACGATTCAAGATTTCAAGCATACGCTTGTTTCCAATACGGCAAGGTGTACATTTACCACAAGATTCTTCAACTGTAAATTCAAGATAAAATCTTGCAATATCAACAGCACAGTCATCTTCATCTAAAACGATCATGCCGCCAGAGCCCATCATAGATCCACGCTGTACAAGGTTGTCATAGTCAATTGGCGTATCAAGATCCTTTTCTGTCAGGCATCCGCCAGATGGACCACCTGTCTGCACTGCTTTGAACTTTCTGCCATTTTTAATACCGCCACCGATATCATAAATAATTTCACGTAATGTTGTTCCCATAGGCACTTCCACTAGACCAACATTATTCACTTTACCAGCAAGTGCAAATACCTTTGTTCCCTTTGATTTGTCAGTTCCAATCGATGCGAACTTATCTGCACCATCTAAAATGATTGTTGGAACATTGGCCCATGTTTCAACGTTATTCACGTTTGTTGGTTTTCCATTTAAGCCTTTGACTGCAGGGAATGGAGGCTTCAATGTTGGTTCCCCACGATGCCCTTCAATCGAATGAATGAGTGCAGTTTCTTCACCACATACAAATGCACCTGCACCATAGCGAATATAAATATGGAAATTAAAATCTGTTCCAAGAATATGATCACCTAGACATCCATATTCTTCTGCTTCTTTGATTGCAATGCGCAAACGTTTGATTGCCAATGGATATTCTGCACGGATATAGATTTCACCTTCATCTGCACCAATTGCATATCCCGCAATTGCCATCGCTTCCAATACAGAATGCGGATCACCTTCCAGAATAGAACGATCCATAAATGCACCTGGATCTCCTTCATCTGCATTACAGATAATATATTTCTTATCTGCATAGCTTGCCTTGGCAAAACTCCACTTCTTTCCTGTTGGGAAGCCTGCACCACCTCTACCACGCAAGCCAGAACGTGTCACTTCTTCAATCACATCATCACGACTCATTTCATACAATGCTTTTGCTAATGCCTGATACCCTTTTGTTGCAATGCAGTCTTCAAAACTTTCTGGATTAATTAATCCTGCTTTATGCAATGCAATACGGTGCTGCTTTCCATAGAATGGAATATCATTCTGATGCTTTGCATGACCATGATGATCAAGTTGATATAACAGATCTTCTACGACAGTATCATGCGCAATTGCATCAATGATTCTTCCAGCATCTTCTTTTTTCACCTGTACATAAAAAATTTCATCTGGATAGATCTTCACAATTGGTCCGCGAGCACAGAAACCAAAGCATCCCGTAATCGTTGCTTCGATCGTATCTTCCAAGTGTCTTTCTTGAATATGCTTGTTTAATTCTTCAACAATAAGCAAAGAATCCTGGGAAGCACATCCCGTACAGGAGCAGACAGAAATAATTTTTCTTTTGGAATGCAATACTTCTAATTTTTCATCCGAAAGATGTTTTAAATCACCATATAAAGAAAGTAAATCTTCTCTACTGTTTAATCTAGCTGTCATATTTCTTTCTCCTTCTTCATATAGGTTTCCAGGATACCTGGAACATCCTTCGCAGTAATATTTCCATATGTCTTTCCATTGATCTGCATGACAGGTGCTAAAGCACACGCACCGACACATCTTAGTGTTGTGATGGTAAATCTTCCATCTTCAGTTGTTTCTCCATTATGAATTCCTAGATAGTTCTCACATGCTTCTAACAGCTTTCCAGATCCTTTTACAAAGCATGCCGTACCAAGACAGATTGAAATCACATTCTCACCTTTTGGCTGCATCGTAAAAAAGGAATAGAACGTAACAACGCCATAGACCTGTGATACATTGACACCGATGCGATCTGCAATGTGCTTTTGTACTTTCATTGGAAGGTACCCAAAAATTCCTTGTGCTGTGTGCAAGATAGCAATCATTTCCGACGGACTGTTTCCAACAGATTCAATGAAAGCATCCAGTTCAGCAAACATTTCTTCATTTGTCCTCATAAACACCCTCTTCTTAAAAAAAATTAAAAATTGTAATTAAAAAAAATCCATATTGATGCAATGCATCTCTATGGATTTATTTTAACAATTCAATTTCATTTTTGAAAGGGCTTTCAATCAAAAGATAGACAAACTAACATTTTTGCCCATCTTTTCTAAAGCTGACTTTAATGTATTTACAATATCCAGTTTTAGATTAAAGCTGACAGCAAGTTCTGGGTTTTGATGTGCTGGATTGATTGCAGTTCCAACAAAGATATTAATGTCGGTTGCTTCCTCAAATAATAGACGTGAAATCAATGATGCGCCATCCTGCTTTGTCGACCATTGTTCATAATATGCATTATTCTGAATGTGATCTTCTGCATATTGAGCAACGCGATTCATTGTTACAACCCCTTCTGTTGTTAAATCAACACCTGCAATTGTAGAAATAGGTGGAATATCATGATCCGTCTGTTGCATGGATGGAATCACTTTTGTATCAAGATATTCTGCAACCATACGTGATGTTGATCCTCCACTGACAACATGGATTCCCTCTTCCGCAAAGAACATACGAATCATTGGTTCAGTATCTTCCATCTTTTTTGGAGGTCCAAAAAGAACATTCACTTTCTTTTTTTGTTTGATGGAAAGAACAAATGCCGTTGCATCATCTGCAGGTTTATATTCATACAGCTGATTGCATTCCTCTACAAGCATATTAGAAAGTGTTCTAGCATCGTATCCTGCAAAATACAGACATTGCATATACGAAGCAATATCTTTCACTTGCCACGAAAGATTATATGTATTGTTAGGTCCAGCACATGGACATCCATCACTCATCGCAATAAACATATCTCCTTCTTCTAGTAGAAAACTAGAACTGTAAATTGTTTTTTCTTCAAACTGCATCTCTTGTTTTTCATAGTCAAACACTTCACCCTTTCGTATCATTATGACAGATGGATTATCATACTGCACAAGATGCATTTCTTTTCCATCTTTAACATGCAGAATTGTAAATGTTGAATAGGCAACATTGCGATCTTTCATAACAGGAAGTGTAGAAGCAATTGTACTGACACATTCTTCTAAAGGAAGACCTTCCGCAATCATTGTTGAAATGATTTTAGATGTCAATGTAGACAAGATAGAAGCACGTACACCAGAGCCAAGCCCATCTGCAATGACTGCTGTCATATTGCCATTGCGATCATCAATGACATCAACATGATCCCCACACAGCTCTTCTCCCGCATGTCGAATCGATTTCCATCCAATATCTAGAAAGTATTTACTCATCAGAAATCGACTCCTTCAACTTTGTTAATGCAATCTTTGTTTCAGCCGTTGTTTCTCCTAAAAGAGAAGCAATTTCCTGTACGATACGCATCTGTTTTTCAACAACGTGATCCGCAACTTCTGCCGTTTTAGCAATCACTGCGACTCTCTTTTCTCTTTCTTTCACTTCTTCTGTGACGTCTTTCATCATACAGATCAGGAAATGATTCGTTTCATCATAGGAAACTGTTGTTTCTACATAGATATGATACATAGATAAATACTGCATCTTTTCGTATACATTTTCCTGTTTATCTAAAACATCAACAAATAACTCTGGATCCAAAATCGTTGTAACTGATTCTCCAAGGATGTCTGCTTCGTTATGGATATGAAATAGTTTTTTCGCTACTGGATTGATTCTCTGTACTTCCATTCTTTCATTCAATACAAGAATGGCATTCAATGAATGATCCGTGATTATATCTGTCATATTCTCTGACTGTTTTCTAAGATATGGAAAACACATTGACATTTCAGCTTTTCCCTGATATACCGCAATCGCTTTAGCACGACACGAATCATATCCACATGCACCACAATTCAATTCATCTTCTTCTTTTTTCTTTCCCATACGTAACAAGACTTTCCTGATTTCTGCTTCCTCTGGAATAAATGTAGAATACTCCAGATTTTTAAAATCTTTATGAATGACTTTTTTATCTGGCTGTGCAACCGCAAAATCCTTTTCACCAGCATATCTTTCAATCTGCAGATTTCTTTCCAAGATTTTTTCTTTTCTCTTGATCATCAATGGTCCACCAATACAGCTGCCTTTGCATGCGGACATTTCAATAAAGCAATGATGGATATTTCCATGACGAATATCTTCTAAATATGCCATGCATTGATCTGTTCCATCTACAGATAAATATACATAATCTAGATGATCTTTGTTCATTGTTTTTAAGATTCCACCTGTCTTAGGAAAGAGTCTTGTCTTTGACATTTCACATGCTTCAAAGTCTTTTGAAATTACAATTCCTTCTTCATTGATCCATGCTTCTAATTCATCAAATGTCATGACCGCATCTACATCTTCCATGTATGTTTCAGCTTCATCTTTTTTAGAAATACATGGTCCAATAAATACTGTCTTGCATCCTGGATGTTCCTGCTTTAACTTCCTGCAATGTGCCTGCATAGGAGAAACAACCGGTGCTAAGCAACCCAGTAGATCTGGATAATACTTCTGGATAAGTAAATTAACTGTATGGCAACAAGAACTGATCAGTACATCTTTCTTTTCTTCCTGTATGAGCTGTTCATATGCATTCTTGACAATCGTCGCACCAACAGCAGTTTCTTCACATCCCGCAAATCCTAGCTTTTTTAATGCATCTTTCATACTAGAGATTCCTGTATCAAAATATGATACAAAAGATGGTGCAAGTGAAACGTACACTTCATTCTGTGGAAGGAATGATTTAACTTGATCTGTTTCTGAGTAGATCCATTTTGCATTCTGTGGACAAACCACAAAGCATTCTCCACAGTAAATACATGCATCTTGAATAATATGTGCCTGACCACCAGAAAAACGGATTGCCTTCACAGGGCAATGACGAATACATTTATAGCAGTTGGTACAGTTTGCTTTTTTGAGACGAATAAATTCTGTAGCACTCATAATCTTTCACCTATAATTATAAATTTTATATCTTTTTATAATTTTCATTTTAACATAGAAAAATGACTTCCTTGATAGAAGTCATTCATAATTCTTTTACAACTGGATGGCGAATCACAGTTTTCAATTTATCTTTTGAAACTTTTCTAGCATCGCTTAGATAAATTTCATGATGCATACGTTTTTCTGTAATATCTTCAACATACCCTTGTGATTCAATATACTCATGCATCAGTTTGATGGTTGCGGGCTCATCATCATAAGACCCAATATGCATGCATTGTACGCATTCTCCTTCATCATACGTAAAGAATGCAACACTAGAAAAGTCCATCTTCTTTTTCTTTGTTGCTTCTTCTTTTGCCCATAAAAAGTCTTCTTCACTGACAAAATCAGGAAGACGAATCACTGAAATCCATTTGAATTGATCTTTTCTTTTATAATCAATTTCATTCGAATTTTCCTGCCACCAGAACCCTTCCAGTGGAGGAACAACAAAATCAAAATATCCATCTATTTTGTGATCTGTCTTTTTACTCATTTTGATCGTATACGCTATCGCATACAAAAGGGAAATTGCTTGCTTATATGAGCCACCTTCTTCATTAGGATCTCCTTGTCCACGTACTGCGATATAATTCATTTTTGGAACAGTTACGATGCTAGGTTTTGCTTTTGGAAGATAAAATTCTTTATATTCTTTTTTATAGTCAAATGCCATATTGTTTACCCTTTCCGTTCAAATACATATTCCAATTCTGAAGAAAGATCATCACGATATATGTATCCCAAACGATTGAAGTGTTTGATATCTTCAGGATCTTCGATGTTCTCTTCTGCCATATAGCGAACCATTTCTCCACGTGCCATTTTGGCATATGTACCTTTTGTGACTAGCTTGTTGCCTGCCATTTCACAAAATGTGATTGTGATGAATTGATCTTTTTCCTGCAGATATTTTTCAATACATTTTGCATATTCTTTTGATGCGAGATTAATGATAATGCCACTTGCATCCTGTATTTCCTGATATAGACGATCACCCCAATATTCATACAGATTCTTTGTATGATGAATGGATACTTTAGCCATCATTTCTAAACGGTATGGCTTTACGCCATCCATTGGCTTTAGTACACCATAGAATGCGGAAAGAATTCTAAGATGCTGTTGAATATATGCAAATTGTTCATTTTCAAAGATGGATGGAGCCATATATTTAAAAGCAATGCCATCATACGCTAAGATTGCTGGAGTTAAATGTTCATACAGATTCATATGCTGGATTCTTTCAATGTTCTGTTGCACGATAACATCATTGCATTTCCAGATAGCTTTCAATTCATCTTTCGATTTCCTTTTGAGATACGCTAAGATTTCTTCTGTTTGATGCATCAAAGTTGGAAGAGAAACTGCTTCAATACTGAATGTATCTACAACCATCTTTTTTGCGGGTGATAGTATGATTTTCATTCATTGATTTCCTTCAGCATGTTTTCAGGATCATCTGCAGCCTTTACCTTGTCATTTGCTTTGATGATGATTCCATTTTCATCAATGAGATATGTTGTTCTTACAATTCCCATATAGACTTTTCCATAGTTCTTCTTTTCTTTCCATACATCATAGGCTTCAATGACTTTATGTTCTGTATCAGATAAAAGTGTGAATGCAAGTCCATATTTTTCTTCAAACTTTTTATGAGATGCAACGGAATCTTTACTGATTCCTAGTACTACTGCATTCTTTTCTGTGAATTGTGGATAGCGTTCTGAAAAACCACATGCCTGTTTTGTGCATCCTGCAGTATTATCTTTTGGATAGAAATATAGAATGACTTTCTTTCCTGCGTAGTCACTGAGTTTATGTATTTCTCCATTTTGATCTGGCAATGTGAAATCTGGTGCCTTTGTTCCTGTTTCTAACATATTTTATTTTCTCCAATCTTTCTTTTCTGCATTGTAACACTAGAGTTGTTTTCAAAGCAAAACAGATGCATCTTGAAACATCTGTTTTATTTTTGAACAACTGTCAGTAATTTTCTTTTGATTTCACTGCATATCACCGCAATGCCTATGATGATGCTGAATGTAATCACAGTTGAAAGCAATGGATGATTGCAGGATTTGTATACAAATCCTGCAATACGAAAACCAAAGATCATCTGTATTGCATAGATTTCCAGTGTAGCATTCGCAATCACATTCCATACTTTATTCAATGAAAAGACGGGTATCATCATTGCGCTTCCAATGACACATGGAATTGCATAAATATAAAACATATCTTTTAAATAGAAATGATTTACAAATGTACAGAAATACAGAATGAGTATTCCAACGATAAATAAGCAGATGCCAATGGTTTTCTGGTATGGAATTTGTTTTTTACAAAGTTCATACGTCACCAGCATCAAAGGAATGCGATGCAAAAGAATCATAATCTGATCATACTTTATGACTGTACAAATCCATACTGTTAGAATATACATTCCAAATGCAATATAGGATTTATATTGATTGCTCCATTGATGAAATACTGGAAAGACAAGATACAACAGCATCATTGCCGGCAAGAACCAGAGAAACGCTCCTCCACCCTTTTGAAAGAATTCAATGAAGAAGACTTGTCTAATGATATTTGTATATTTTCCTTGTACAAATGCATTCATCAATACAAAGAATACAAATGGCAGGTAAATTGTTAGAATACGATTACAAATAAATTCCTTGTAGCGGATTTCTTTTGATGCTAAAGAATAAATTGATACAAGAAAAAACAAATCTACCCCAATATACGCGGTATGGACGAAAAAGCTTTCCATCATTGTTGAGGAAAGCCTGATCCATAAATGAAATACTAGAATCAAGAAAGCTCCAGTAAGCTGCAGGAACTTCTTATTGATTGTCATTCGGCTTCTTCTCCTGGAACCATTGCATAATAAACAAGGTTTTCATAGATACTGGATACTTTTTCTTCTGCTTCTGTACAGATATTCCATCGCATATTATGTTTTTCATCCAATTCTTTTACGAGTGCTTCTGGATCATCCGTTTCAAATACATAGGAAACATATGGAATGGATCCAATGACTGGTGCAATCATGACACCCTTTGTAAATCCAGTGACATCTTCATCAAAGCCATTCAGCCATCCTGGTTCTACACTTTCTGCGTCCAATGAAATCTCAGCTAGATCATCCGCAATGATCTTTTGTGCAATTTCCATAGGATCACTTTCTTCTTTTGCATGTTTCTGAAATCGATTGACAAGATGAGACCCTAATGTATCTGGAACATCTGAAGATGCATCAGGTTTTGTTTGCGTACAGCCTGTTAACATCAGGCAAGCAAGACAGCACAATAAAAATTTTTTCATGTTACCTCCATAGTGCGCATTTCTACTGTCATTATAACGGAAACAGAAATATAAAACAGATGCATTGATGAATTTTATTCTTTCTTAAGAAACTACATTTCACTTACATTGTTTAGAGATTTCTTTTTTAAAACAACTATAATGTTAAACAATTCAATCTTTGAATTGAAGTAAAGGAAATAACACAATGCTATTAAATGGTTTAACATCTATACAGGCACAACAACAAAAAGAACAAGGAAATATCAATCTGATTCCTGAACAGTCTGATCGTTCGGTAAAACAGATTATTCGCTCTAATCTATGTACGTACTTCAACCTGATCTTTCTGATCATTTCAATTCTATTAATTCTAGCTGGTTCCTTTCGCAGTCTGACATTCTTACCGGTAGTCATTGCGAATACTGTCATTGGTATTTTCCAGCAGTTACGCTCGAAAAAAGTTCTGGATGCTTTATCTGTTTTAGATAAAACAAACTACACTGTGATAAGAGATCAAAAGGAAATCATTCTTCCTTCGGATGAACTTGTCTTAAATGATATTGTTTTTGTTAAATCTGGTCAGCAGATTCCCGCAGATGGTATCGTCATGGATGGTAAAGCTGATGTGAATGAATCTTTACTGACTGGTGAAGCTGATGAAATTGAAAAGATTGCGGGAAGTGAATTGAAATCTGGCAGCTTTGTGGTAAGTGGCGAAGTCTACATGAAATTAACAAGTGTTGGTGTCAATTCCTATGCCTGCAAACTTATGGCAAAAGCAAAAAAAGTGACAGACAACAAATCTGAAATGATTCGTGATATTGAACTGATTATTAAGATTGCGGGGATTTTGATTATTCCCATTGGACTATTGTTATTTATTCAGTCTTTCATGAATGGAAATGGATTTTCAGATTCCATTGTATCGATGGTTGGTGCAGTCATTGGTATGATTCCTGAAGGTATGTATTTACTGACAACTGTTGCTTTAGCTCTTAGTTCCATGAGACTCGCACAGAAGCAGGTACTTCTGCATGACATGCATTCCATTGAAACACTGGCAAGAGTTGATGTTCTATGTGTCGATAAAACAGGTACGATTACAGAAGACAAGATGAGTGTCATTGAAGTATTTCCACCAGCAAATCAGAATGATACGTCATACAGCACAACATTAAGCAAATATATTCATACATTCAACGACAGCAACATAACAATGGAAGCACTCAAAAACTACTTCAAAGAAGAAGGAAAACTTTCTTTCATAGAATGTCATCCCTTCACTTCTAAAACAAAGTATTCTTCCATTCAAACAGAAACATGTGAATATAAATTAGGTGCACCAGAATATTTATTATCCAGTGAACAGTTAAATGAAAACAGTAAACGTATTTCACATAGAACTTCTATGGGACAAAGAGTTCTTGCTTTTGTGGAATATCAAAATGATGTATGTACTCCTCTTTTGTTTATCGCACTAGAAAACAAGATCAGAGACAATGCAAAAGAAATCTTTGCATACTTCCATGATAGAAATGTTGAAGTAAAAGTGATTTCTGGAGACCATCCACAAACAGTATCTAAAATTGCGATGAATGCTGGCATTGTGAATGCGGATAAATATGTTGATGCAACAACACTCACAACAATGGAAAGCATTCAAAATGCGGTAAGTCACTATACTGTGTTTGGCAGAGTCAAACCAGAACAGAAGCAGCAGATTGTCAAAGCTTTACAGAATAACAAATTAAAAGTTGCGATGACAGGTGACGGTGTCAATGATATTCTCGCAATGAAGAAAGCTGACTGCTCCATAGCAATGGGCAGTGGCAGTGACGCTGCTAGACAAGCAGCACAGGTAGTTTTATTGGACTCTAACTTTTCTCATCTCAATGATATTGTTTCTGAAGGTAGACGCGATATCAACAACATCACACGTTCTGCTACCCTTTTCCTGTATAAGAATATGTTTTCTTTATTCTTAGCTCTTTTCTCTATTATTAATTCATTCTCATATCCTTTAAAACCATCACAGATTTCATTAGTATCCATGTTTAATATTGGTATTCCATCTTTCTTTCTTGCTTTAGAAGCAAATGAGGATAAACAGTCTGGTCATTTTATTGCACAGACTGTCTTGCGTGCATTACCTGCATCTTTAACGTCATTTGTATCCATTGCAGCACTCGTTGTATTTGCACAGATGTTCCATTTACCAGACAGTGACATTGGAACTGCAAGTACATATTTATTATCCATTGTTGGATTTATTATCCTCATTCATTTATCCAGTCCATTTAATAAATATAGAGGCATTGTATTTACATGCTGCTTAGCTGGATTCTTATTGTCATTGACATGGCTGAATGAGTTGTTTGCGATTGAAGCATTGTCTTTCAAAACAGCATCCTTATGTGTTGTGTTTGCTTTAGCAGAAGTCACTGTCATGCGCTATCTGACAAAACTATTCACAAACATTCGAAAATTCATAGAAAAGAAATGCAACAAAGCATAACTTAGAAAATACCTGGAAGATGTGAAGCAAGATACAATCCGATGACAAATGATATACCATTCGCAACAAATGCATATAGTATATAGTCACTATTATCTTTCTTATCTGATACACGTTTCAAGAAGGTACAGTAAATAACAGCTTCTATCGCAAATACAAGTATTTCCCCTAGTGCATAGAATAATCGAAATACATATAGACCAGAATAGTAATTGATGATATTCAATATAACATTCAATAGAATCTGTGTAATGCAATTCACAATTGTTATGATGCATAATTGCTTCTTTGAGCGAAATCCAAAGAACAATGCAATGAGTATTTCAATGAGAATTGTTAATGTGATACGAATACATAATGAACATATCTCCTGTTGATACTGATAGGAACGATACGCTTCAATTCTTTGATTTATACTTAGCTGTTCATTATACTTCACATCTTTCATATTGATTCCTTTCATATCCACGGTATAGTACGTATCAAATGCATACCTTTCATAAATACCGCTGGATACAAATGTATCTGCTTCTGGATAATAGAGAAGAATTTTAAAGCGGGATGGCGGATAATACGTCCATGCAATTTCTTTTGTTTCACTGACAGTCCACCCTTCCTGTAGAAAATAATATCCATCTTCATCTTGATATTCTACAAATGATTTCCAAATCTTTTCTTCAAAATAATAGCTGTCAGGATAGTTTTCTTTGATCCGTGCGTGTTCTTTGTTTCCATCAAAGATGCTTGCTGGACCAGTAGACTCATTTTCACAAAGCAATGTGCCATAGCAGAGTTCATCACTCATATTATTAAATTGAATATGAACAGATGGTTTTGGGCCCATATCTGCATGTACTTGTCGAGGAAACACAATGATTACAGATATCATACATACAAGCAGCCTTAACATGTTCCGTGTTCTTTGATTCATATGAGAACCTCCAATATACAATGATGTTTTGATACTGTATTTCTATTCATAATATAACATGATTTCCAAAGGAGACATATAAAAAACAGGTATTTCACCTGTTATAAAATTCTATAATTCTTCGTTTTATCGGAAGCAATCCGTTCTTTTCTTTCCTTCTTAAACATATACATGTCACGATCCGCACGATCTTTGACTGTTAAAATATCTTCTCCTGAACAAATGGCAGAACCATACGAAACCGTTGGAATAAATTCGTATTTTTCACATTTATTTTCAAGCAGACGCAAAAATTTCTTGATGCATTCCATTTCTTTCTGTCTGTTTTTTAAAAGCACGCAGAATTCATCTCCACCAATGCGATAACAATATCCATACTGTGCATATGCTTTTTTAATACAATCTGCAATCTCTGCCAGACACACATCTCCCTGTAAATGTCCATATAGATCATTGACCTGTTTAAAGTCATCCACATCAAATACAACAAGGATTCCATTGCATTCATGCATTCTATTTGTACGATTCAAATAACTGTTTTGATTTAATAACCCTGTTAGACTGTCTAACTGCGTCCACATTTCATTACAGTAAATAAAATACAGAACAGAAAGCAGAGTTACACATAACCACGTAACGTGCAGATCTGGCAATAAAATCTGTATGATTGTTTCTGCAGCCAGAAACACAATCAAAGGATAAATCAGTGCTTTACTGCGGTTTTGAAATTGCTTTGACATTTTTATCGTAGACAAAGACAAATATGAAATTGCCGCAAAATATGCAATGACATAAATGCAGAATAATGGTCCACGTGCGTATTCATTATCAGCACTGACAGAAAACACCAATCCAAAAGGAATCGATGCTGCTAATAGTATTAAATAGCCTATTTGAAAAATCATTGCCAATTTCATATCTTTTTCAACAATGGTTTTCTTATCAAATACATATACAAGACAAATGGAAACTGCTGGCGATAACCCAAAGCCTAAATAATTCGCTACAATATTCACCCAGCGGTATTTCTCTGCAGTTCCATCAACAACAAGTGTAATCACTTCTAAGATTGAAATTGCCGCAATCAATGCAAACGCAAAGAAAAAGCCTCGCTTCTGCTTCTTATCCAAAGCTTCACTTAGATTTGTAAGAATACACATAAAGCAAAGAACAAAAAGATCAATTGTTGTTAAGACATAAAAATATCCATTCATTACCCAATATTCCATTCTTTTTTGTTAATAATACTACTACATTATTCCATGAAGTGAGTCATTATTATATCCATTTTATAATTCAAAAGTATTTTTTCATTGAAAAATGCAATGAAAATATAACGTTTTATAGAATTATTAACTATATAAATAAATCTTGTTACTATTCACCGATAAACAAAAATAAATAGAACAGGTAAACGATACTTAGCAGTATCAGATCCTGTTCTGTTTT
>CAKVBD010000033.1 GCA_934725105.1 uncultured Bulleidia sp.
CCTTTCGTGTACTTATTTTTTATCTATTTCTACAAACATTGTACCTCATATACTAAATTCCACAATAAAAACAGCACCGAATTACGTGTCAGCACTGTTTTTGAATAACTAATTTCAACTTTTATTTTTTTCTTTTGAAAGTGGAATTTAACTTTTCAGTTCAGCGTTTTCTCTAAAATATTTAAGAAAATGGAGAAAAATATGACACCAGAAGAACTATTAGAAATACTACATCGCGCAAATATGTTGAAAATCAATACACGACATAACTGGACAATTGGTGAAAGAAAAGAATCTGTTGCAGATCATTCCTGGAGAATTGCTTTAATGGCAATGTTGATTTCACAAGAAGATGAATTTAAAAATGTGGATATGAATAAAGTGATTCGCATGTGTTTGATTCATGATTTGGGAGAAGCTTTTACAGGTGATATTCCTGTATTTGATAAAAACAAAGAAGATGAAAACAAGGAAGATGAAATCTTCTTTTCCTGGGTGAATGCATTTCCTGCAGCACAAAAAGAAGAATGGAATGCGTTGTTAAAAGAAATGAATGCTTTAGAAACAGCGGAAGCAAAAACATATAAAGCTTTAGATAAGCTGGAAGCTTTGATTGCACATGATGAAGCTGATATTTCTACATGGCTTCCTGTAGAATATGATCTGCAGTTAACATATGGGAAAGAAAATGTTGTATTCTCTCCATACTTATCTGCATTGAAAGAAAGAATTGATGAAGATACGAGAAATAAAATCAAAGATGCTTCAAAGTGAGCATCTTTTTCATATGTCTTTGTATTTAGATGTAAAATATTTGTTAAAAGAAGGGGAAATATATGAGTGAGAGTAAAGGATTAATGACATCAGGAAATATCTATAAAAAGATAGCTCTGTTTGCGATTCCATTATTGTTAGGTAATTTCTTTCAGCTGATGTATAACACAATCGATTCTATTGTTGTCGGCAACTATGTTGGAAAGGAAGCTTTGGCTGCAGTTGGTGCAAGTACACCAATTATTAACCTGCTGATTGCTTTTTTCCAAGGTCTAGCAACGGGTGCAGGTGTTGTTGTATCTAGATATTACGGTGCTAGAAAACAAGAGGAAGAATCGAAAGCAATCCACTCTTTTCTTTTGTTTTCCATTTTGTTTGGTATTGCTTTAAGTATCGTTGGATATTTTGTTTCTCCAGTCATTCTTAGAATGATGAATACACCATCAGATTACTACAATGATGCGGATGGATATCTTGCAATCTATTTCTTGGGTGCAACGTTTTTAATTGTCTATAATGCAGGAACTGGTATTTTACAGGCAGTTGGTGATTCTAAGAATCCTTTATATTTCTTGATTGCGACGTCTATTTTAAATATCTTTTTAGATCTGTTATTTGTAAAAGGATTTGGTATGGGTGTTGATGGTGCTGCGTGGGCAACGATCATCAGTGAATGTATCTCCATGTTATTAGTTATCAACTTATTGATGCGTACAAAGAATGAATACAAAGTAACATTGAAAAATCTAAAGATTGATTTTTCTATCTTGAAGCAGATCGTTGAAATTGGTGTACCAGCAGGATTACAAGGAATGATCGTATCTGTATCCAATGTCATTGTTATGGCATATATCAATCAATTCGGATCAAGTGGTGTCGCTGGATTCTCTTGTTCAAATAAAATTGATAACTTCATGGGATTGCCAGTCAATAGTTTGATGCTTGCGATTACAACCTTCGTTGGACAAAACCTTGGTGCTAGACAATATGAACGAGTAAAGCAAGGTGTGCGAGCAGCACTGGTTATGTCTATCAGTATTGTCGTAACATTGGGTGTCTTTGTATTCTTGTTTTCTGATTCTCTGATGCGTATTTTTACAAGTGATATGGATGTTATTGAAGATGGAACGATTATTTTAAGAATCATGTGCCCTTGTTATATCTTCTTATGTTTCCACCAGGTATATTCTGGAGCATTGAGAGCTTCTGGAAGAAGTTCTGTCCCTATGATTACTTCCATTATTGCGTTTGTTGTGATGAGACAAATCTTCTTAGCAGTTGCAATTCCTTTATATCATCACATTTCTATTATTGGTATTGGCTATAGCTTTACATGGGCAATGGCAGCTCTTATGACGGGAATTTACTATTTCACATCAAACTGGCTGCAGAAATCAATGCGTGAATAGAAAAAATAGACATCTAAGTTACTGATTTAGGTAATTTAGATGTTTTTTTATGCATTTATTCATCCATTTCACAGAAAATAGTTACATTTTGGATGAAAAAGCCAACTTTTCTTTCAGATAACTATGAAAATCAATGGACGAAAGTATAATATTTCATTAAAATAGTTCAAAACGGAGGGGATATTATGAAAAATGATCGAATCTTTAATTTCTCTGCAGGTCCAAGCATGCTTCCTGATGAAGTATTAGAAAGAGCTGGGAAAGAAATTCTGAACTATGAACATTCAGGAATGTCTGTTATGGAAATGAGTCATCGATCTAAAATGTTTCAACAGATCTTTGATCATACAAAGTCACAATTCAAGAAATTGATGCATGTTCCAGATACACATGAAGTATTATTTCTACAAGGTGGTGCATCTACACAATTCTCCATGGTTCCTTTAAATCTGATTGGAAATACGGGAAAAGCAGATTATGCCTTGACTGGTAATTTTTCTACAATTGCATATAAAGAAGCAAAAAAATATGGAGAAGCTAGATGTGTGTATGATGGAAGCAGCCTTCAATTCTCTCATATTCTTTCTCAGGATGAATTATGTCTGCATTCAGATGCATCCTATTTCCATTACTGTGCGAATAATACGATTTATGGTACAGAATGGAATTATGTTCCTGAAACAAATGGTGTTGTACTCGTCAGTGACATGTCTTCTGATATCACAAGTCGTGTTGTGGATATTTCTAAATATGGCTTGATCTATGCAGGCGCACAGAAGAACATGGCACCTGCTGGTGTAACGGTAGTCATCATTCAAAAGGATCTCGTCATGAAACCGTTAGACTGTACACCATTGATGCTGGATTATCAGACAATGATCCAGAAAGATTCTATGTATAATACACCTCCTTGCTGGTGTATTTATATGCTTGGCTTAACAATGGACTGGCTGGAAAAACAAGGTGGTGTAGAAGCAATGGAACAGATCAAGCACCAAAAGGCACAATATCTTTATGATGTTTTAGATCATTCTGAGCTGTATATTCCTCGTGCAGATAAACAATCTCGTTCTGATATGAATGTTACGTTTACAACAGGAAATGAGGAATTAGATAAAAAGTTTGTATTAGAAGCAAAAGATGCTGGTCTTGAAAATCTAAAAGGACATCGTTTAACAAATGGTATGCGTGCAAGTATCTATAATGCAATGCCAGTGGAAGGTGTACAGAAGCTAAGAGAATTTATGCTGCAGTTCGAAAAGGAGAATCTAACATGTACAAAGTAAAAACATTAAATAATATTTCCCCAAGTGCAAAAGAAGTTTTAAATGAAAATGAATATGAAATGTCTGATACAGTTGCTGATCCGGATGCGTTGTTTGTAAGAGCATCTGATCTGCATGATTATCCTTGGACAGAAAACATCAAATGCATTGGTAGAGCTGGGATTGGTGTGAATACAATTCCATTAGAAGAATGTGCCAGCAAAGGGATTGTTGTGTTTAATACGCCTGGTGGAAATGCTAACGCAGTGAAAGAACAGTTCTTATTTGGTATTACTGCAGCGAGCAGAAACCTGATTGGGGCAATCAACTGGGTCAACAGCTATCAAGGAGAACATGGACCAATTGAAGCATACATGGAAAAAATCAAGAAGCAGTTTGTTGGTCCGGAATTCTATGGGAAAACACTAGGTGTCGTTGGTACTGGCAATGTTGGCTCTTTAGTCGCAAATGTTGCTTTAGATCTAGGTATGAAAGTATATGCGTACGATCCATATCTATCTGTAGATGCAGCGTGGAAAGTATCTAGAAGAGTATTCCGTGTTTCTTCTTTAAATGATTTATTCAAACATGTAGATTACTTGACATTGCATACACCTTTAACGGATGAAACACGTGGCATGATTGGTAAAGAACAGATTGCTATGATGAAAGATGGTGTAAGAATCATTAACTATGCACGTGGTGAAGTTGTTGATGAAGATGCAATGATTGAAGCATTGAATAGTGGCAAGGTGGCAAGATTTGTTGCGGACTTCCCAACAGAAAAGATGTGCAAGGCACCAAATGCAGTACTGACACCACATTTAGGTGGTACAACATATGAAGCAGAAAGCAATTGTGCACGTATGGCTGCAGAAGAAATTGATGATTATTTGAAGAATGGGAATATTAAGAATTCTGTGAATCTTCCAAATGTAACGCTGGAAAGAAGTGGAATGAATCGTATCTGTCTGATTCATAAGAATATCCCTGGTATGTTGACAAATATCATGCCTGTCTTCTCAAAAGATGGTATCAATATTGAAAATATGACAAATAAATCTAGAGGTGAGTTTGCATATTCTGTATTTGATGTTAATAGTGAAGTGGATGAAAAGGCAGTCGAAGAATTAAAGCATTTGGATGGCATGATTCGTGTTAGAGTGCTCTAAGTATACAAAAACGTCGTTTTGTAAAAAAATGACGTTTTTTCATTTTTGTATATTTTTTTTCTTTCTTTCGAGAAATAAAATGCAGGTACATTAGTTGAGGAGAACGTATATGGGTATTTTAGAAAATGCAAAACACAGCGCTGAAAGAGCAGCAGTATCTGCTATGGCTGATCGTTTATTAAAGAAATTAAATGATGCAAATGATTATAGTGAAAGAACAGAGATTTATCTTGAGATTGTTGATCTAGCTGAAAAGTTCTATCCAGAAGCTAAAGATAAGATTGCTTCTGTCAGAGAATATGTATCTGATCCAAATCATAGATGGATGCGTATGATCAATCATATTATTGATGATGCCGATCCACATTATGCAAAGATGATGTTATTGAATCTTGGATATGAATCTTTCTTTAGAGGAACAAAGACAATCCGTGAAAATAGAAAGAAATACAACTGCAATATCCCTTGGTTGATCTTATTTGATCCAACAATGGCATGTAATATGCATTGTGTTGGATGCTGGTCTGGAACATATGGAAGAAAATCTTCCTTAACATTTGAACAGATGGATAAGATCGTTACAGAAGGCAAGGAATTAGGTGCACATCTATACATGCTGACTGGTGGTGAACCAATGGTAAGAAAACAGGATGTTTTGAAACTTTGTGAAAAACATAATGACTGTTTCTTCGTTGCGTATTCTAATTCCACATTGATTGATGAAGAATTATGTCAGAAGATCCAGAAACTTGGTAACCTTTCATTCATGCTTTCCATTGAAGGTACACCAGATACAAATGATATGAGACGTGGTGCAGGTCATTACAAGGCTGTTATGAATGCTATGGATCTATTAAAGAAGTATGGAATTGTATTTGGTACATCTATCTGTTATACAAAGGCAAATGTAGAAGCAGTTACTTCTGATGAATTCTTCCATATGTTAAGTGAAAAGGGTGCACATTATGGTTTCTACTTCCACTTTATGCCAGTTGGAAATAATGCTGTACCTGAATTGATGCCAACAGTAGAGCAGAGAAAATACATGATCAACCGTATTCGTGAAATCCGTACAGAAGACAGTGATATTGAATTCTTCCCAATGGATTTCCAGAATGACGGTGAATTTGTAGGTGGTTGTATTGCGGGTGGTAGAAACTACTTCCATATCAATTCAAATGGCGATACAGAACCATGCGTATTTATTCATTTCTCTAACTGCAATATTAAAGACCACTCTATTCTGGAAATGCTGCAGTCTCCATTATTTATGGCATACCATGAAGGACAGCCATTTAACCGTAATCACTTGAGACCATGTCCAATGCTTGAAAATCCTGATCTGCTTGTAGAAATGGTTCACAAGACAGGCGCATATCAGACAAATGAAGAATCTCCAGAAGAAGTTGAACATCTTTGTGGAAAAGCTAAGGATTATGCTGAAAAGTGGGCTCCAGTAGCAGATGAAATCTGGGCTTCTCAAACACATAAGCGTCCTTCCTATGAAAACTACACAAAGGAAAAGAGAGAACATCCAGAACTAGCCGCATTTGAACATGCAGATGGTTCCAATCACATTGATACAGATATCAATGCAAAAGAGCAGGCAAATCAATAGTTTGTTTCAAAAGTACACAAAAAAAATTGTGTACTTTTTTTGGAACTTTGAAAAATCTTGTGAATATTAATAGTAGAGGCACTAAGCCAAGGAGGATATTATGCAAGATTTAAATGAAGTTAGAATTACAGGAACGATTTTTAATGAACCAAAGTATGTCAAGACACAGACCAATGGTCTATTAAGCCGTTTTACTGTTGCGGTACATCGCAAAGATCCATCAAAGTCGGTAGATTTTCTGAGTGTGATTGCGTGGGATGACGTTGCTGAATTTATTCAGGAACATTTTGCGGATCAAAGTCGTATTTCTTTTGTGGGAACTGTTCAGTATCAAAAGTACAAAGCAGCAGATGGAACAGATAAGAGAATTTATCGTATCGTTGCACAGAATGTAGTGGATCCTAGTGAAATGGGTGAAGAGGCATGTTGAAATGGCTGTTATTGTCACTTTCTTTTACCTCATTGTTTACTTTTCCTTCATCAAGTAAAAAAGAATATACGTATACATTTGATACTGCTGTAGAAGGAATGAAATATGCTTTGTATGAAGATAAGGAATGTGAAACCCCAGTACAAGATGAAAATGGAGATGTATGCATTACATTCGAAAAGCAATCCGTTAATCTTTCATTGCCACAGGAAAAAGTGTATGCAAAGCAGATCAAAACAGTACAAGGCTATTATCTTGATCCAACAGTATATGCAGTGGAGGAAAAGAATACATTTCCTTGCTTTCCAATTCATGTTACGTATACTTCTGATGTTGTAGATACAACATATGTATTAAAAGATGACAAGGATACTGTACTTTTGGAGTGGAATGGGGAAGAAAGTGGTGAGATTGCATATGATTTTGAAATTCAACACACATATACGATCCAGGAAAAACAGCCCACTCCTTACCAACATATGCAACCTGTCTCTTTTGAAATTCAAAGTGAACCTGTAAAAGAACCAATGAAGATTGCTTGTATGCATGAAGCATATGGTGTATTGCATGTGCAGGCAAAAGATCAGGAAGAAAATGCAGTAGAAGAAGTTACGTATGCATTGTATGAAGAAGCAACGTGTGAAAATCAGGTAAAAGATATCCATGAAAATCTATGTGAAGCTCTCATCAGACAAGATGAAGAATTATCGTGGGACTTGAAAGAAGGTACATATTATTTAAAGCAGATTGATATTTCTGAACAGTATTATCGTCAGAATCGTGTTGTAGAAATCGATGTAAAAGATAACGAAACGATGAATCTAGTTGTTCATGAAAAAAGAGTGATCGTAGATGTGATTTTAAGAAATAAGGAGACGGAAGAAGATATTGGTGGTGCTGTGTATTGTGAACAGCTGCAGAAAGAAATATGTTCGAATACAAAAGTATATCTTTCTAGAAATACTGCTTATGATTTTAGAGATGAAATGCATCCGGATGGATTTTATCCATGTACATCTTTTCAGTATCAGACGAGTGAGTTTGAAAAAGAGGAACAGATCATTGTGTATTTTCAGCCATTTACAGTATCTATCTCACTTGTCAATGAAGATACGTCTAAAGATCTTTCGAGTGGTACATATGCAATTCTTAATGAGAATCAACAGGAAGTGATGCGTTTTTCATTGGATGGTTCTGCATTTGTTACATCTTCTTTGCATGATGGAATTTGTTATACATTGCGTGAAATTGCTTCCGAGAAAGGATATCTTTCATTACAGGAGAAACAAATATTGATTGATTCCAATGGAAGCAGTTCTTTGATTGCATTTACATATGCAAAAACACCATATACAAATTTAACTTTACAGCTGTTAGATGGAAAACAGAAAGTAAATGGGAAATATACATTGTATACAGATGTAGCATGTCAAACTATCTGTAAAGATATTTATGGGAACTATGTTGAGAATGTTGAGAAGGCAAGTATTCGTAATGGAACATATTATGTTTTGTTGAATGATGTAGATAGCCATTATTATTTGATGGATGGATGCAAGAAAGTAGTTTGTGATCAAGGAAATCAAATCTTTTCAATGGATATGGAACATACAGGAATTCACGTAGAAGTGAAAGATTCTCATGGCAGGAAAGATGATGTTGTATTGGAATTGTTAGATGCTTCTGCAAATGTACTGTCAACATTTCTATCACAGGAAGTTGAAACAATTGATTCATATCTAGAAAGAAATCACGCATATGCAATTCGTATCAAACATATCGATGGTTTATATACATATGATAAGAAACCTGTTTCTTTTACAATGCCATCACATAAAGAAGCAATGGATTTTGTTTTGGAATGTGAAGCATATGTAAATCTAAAAATACAGTCGGATGGCTTGTTTGCTTTATATGAAGATCCATATTGTACGTACCTTTGTAAAGATATCTATGGAAACTACACAAAGAAAGATACAAATAAAGAATGGTTTTTAAGAGAAGGAACATATTATTTAAAACAGCTGCAGGCGCCTAACGGATTTTATGTAGATGAAATGGTTCAAAAAATAGTAGTAAGCAGTGAAGCATCTTTGATACAAAGAAGTGTTGAAATGCATCCTATTTCATTTGAAATTGTATGTGTGAGTGAAAATGGTGAGAAGCTGAACGGTGCAATCTATTCGATTCTGGATCAGGATGGAAATGAAATTGGAATGATCAATAATGATCAGCATGTATTTACTTCCAATGTATTGTATCCAGGGATGACATTCCGTTTACATGAAATCAATCATCCATCTGGATATGTTTCTCACGAGACTGATATTGTATATACAGTACCTGAATCTTATCCTGAACAGATTCCATGTATTCAATTTCGCTATGCAAAAATAACAGAAGCAAAAGCACCTGTCATCAAAGAAGTAAAAGAAGTGATTCAGGAAGATTCGAGTAGTTTTCCGTATGCAATTGTGATTGGTGGAATTGCTGGTGTGTTTGTTATCATTGGAATTCTGATTCGTCGAATCCAGAAATCAAAACAAAAATAAGATTTGTGTTAGAATGGTACAGCGAGGTTTGAGTTATGAAAGATATGAATATTTATACAGTCAATGTGAAATGTCCTTCCTGTGGGAAGCAAAGTCCATTTGAATTACATACATTAATGGATCCCATCAAAGATCCACAGGCAACTAGAAAACTATTGTCTTCTGAGTACTTTACACATGTATGTCCACATTGTCATCAGGTACAGCCACTTTCATATTCCTGTATGTACCATGATGGTTCAAAGAAGCTGTTAGTGGCATATGGAGATAATGAAAAAGACTACAATGATATGAAGGCTTCTTTGACTTCAAAAAAGAAAGATACAAAACTAGATGAAGTATTAACAAACTGGCTGGGAAATTGTGATATTAGACTTGTGAAAGATGTGTTTTCTTTACAGGAAAAAGTATTGCTTTCACATCTGAATCTAGATGATAAGATTATTGAAATTGCACGTTTTCTAAAGATGCAGGAATTAAAAGCATCCTTTCCAGATATGCTGGATCTGTATTTCAATACAGATGGGGAGGATTATGTATTTTTAGTTGTAGAAGAAAATGGAATTCGTGAACAAGTTCCATTTACAAAAGAAGAATATGAAAGCATCCAGAAAGAATATCAGAACAAAATCATTTCTGATCAGTCAATAGAAATTGATTTAGAATGGGCAAAATCAATCGTAGAGGGAAGATAAGACTTCTCTCTTTTTCATATAAAAAACCCACCATATTGGCGGGTCAGCTGGATTCATTTTCTTTCTTTTCAGGCAGATAGAATAATGAATGAATGCGATTGACTTCATCAATGACGTTATTATAGCTTGCCTGACTGTAGTAATTTAACAATTGTCTGTATTCAGTATCATCATTATATTTAAAGTAATTGCCATCCCAGTCTCTGCATCCCATCATTGTGACAACAGGTACTTTTGTATATAAAGTATTTAAATATTTCTGATACTCTGTCAATGGATTGTTTGCTACCTGCTGAAGAAGGGTAGAGAGATAATTGACGGAAATTTCATCAATCCATCCTTCAGGAATATCATAGTTTGCCCATAGCACAAATCTTGTGATGTAGCGTTTCTGTTGTTCTTCGTCTGTCAGTTCGGATAGTTTTTTACCCATGACTTCTTCATAGAATGTATCTTCAATATATGGCTGATGATCTCCATACATAAGAATGATTGTAGGTTCTTTGACTTGATTGAAGTAAGATACAAGGTTACTGAATGCATCATCTGTTTCTTTGATCAAAGAAAGATATTGTTCTGTTTCAGGATATGTACCTTCCATGTTGGCAAGCTTTACCTGCGGATACCAGGAACCTGTATCCTGATCATAGGAACTATGGTTCTGCATCGTTACATTAAACAAGAAGAATGGTTTTGTTGTATCACGGTTCTCATATAATTCTTCTACATGCTGGAAATCATTTTCATCAGATACAAATAATCTGAGTTTTTCAAAATCTGTGTAATCTCCATATCCTGTATAGGAAGAAAATCCCATATTTTGATATACATTGATACGATTCCAGTTTTCTTTATAGTATGGATGAAATGCTGAAGCAGTATATCCTTCACTTTGTAAAGAAGAAACAAGGGATGGTAATGGATTGTTTACGTATAATTGATATGCATTTGAACCAATTGGCAAGAATGCCATGGAATTGCCTGTTAAAAATTCATATTCTGTATTACTTGTTCCTGTTCCGATTGTTGATACATAGCTGTATCCACTGATGCAGTTTTCACTGTCTTTGAGACTGTTAATGAATGGCATATAGTCAACTGTTGTATCAAAATCACCAATGACACTTAAATCAGAGAAGCTTTCATTCATAATGGTGATGATATTTGGATTTGTAACTGTGGAAGCAGTTGAATCAACTTCTTTATTTTCGTTTTTTAATGCAGTTTCTAATATTGTTGGTGCATCCTCTTCTGCAGAAGACTGGATGTTTTTTTCTAAGGTAGAAGGATCATAGTCTTCTGGTTGAGACAAATGTATATATTTAGTATTGACTAGAAATTCAGCGATAGCACCTTTTGCTTCATAACCTCTTGTCTGATTGAAGAAATCTGGTGTTGCCTGGAATGTTTCTGCGACAATATCTGTGAAATAGAAGATGGAGAAGACAAGGGAGAAACTGATTGCACAAACGCTTCTTAAAATACGATATGTTTTTGTTTTTGTATTTTTGATACAAAGAGAAGTAGCCTTGATCAAAAAGATAACGATTGTGAATGAAACAAGAATTTCTTTTGTGATATTGAACGAAAAAGCATTCGATACATTTGCGGCAGTTGTGATCGCGCTTAAATCCCAAGGTAATAATGGAGATCCTTTATAGAGTTTGACATAGTAATTCGCAATACCAAACACTTCCAGCAAGATAGAGATGGAAATGATAGAACACTTCGTACTTCCACTTGCGGCATAGATCAATAGATACAATAGAAAAGCGATGAGGTAATTCATACATACATTTCCAAACATATCAATATCCCATAACATGTTTCCATTTAGCATTTCTACTGCAATAATCATGAATAGTGGTGCAAGTAAGAAAATGACTGTTGTGGTGTATTTATTTTTCTTTTCCTTTAAGAAAGGAAAGAAAAGAATTCCTGCTAGTAATAATATTTCTATACCAATCCATACATATGGATACTCTACATTGAGAAAGAATATTGATTTATGCATGAATGCATAAATCAACAGGATGCATGTAATCGTAATAGAAGTGATTTGAGAAAAATATTTTTTGATCAGCATATGGGAAATATTATATATCTTTCATTTATGAATTTCTTGATTTTCCTACTGTTAAATAAAATGATTTTGTACTTTTTTGTGAAAATGTATATGTTTCCTGACTGTTTGTATAGCTTGCATATTGGCGGAAAGTGTATTCAAGTAATGCAAAATCTTCAGAAATATCTTTTGTTGTCTTGAAAAGATATGTGATATTTCCATTCTTGATTTCGTAGGAATCAAACGTGATTGTCTGCTGGATTTCTTCTGCGAGTGTTCTGGCGATTTCTTTTCCTTTTTGATTTGTATCTTCATGAAAGGAACTTTCCATTTCTTCTTTGAGTGTAGCTTCATAGATTTTGTTTTTCTTTCGCAGAAGAAGGATGACTTTGATATCTAAAATGAATTGAAATAAAAATAAATTGATGCATAAAACATTGGAAAGCAATAGATTTTGAAAAGAATAGAAGAAGGATAGCAGTACACAACAAAAAGAAAGAAAACATCCACAACATAAGCAGATATCACTTTTATTTGAAAACATCGCAAACAAAGAGGAAAGAATCATAAATACCGAAGCAAGGATCGTTTCGTCTGTGTAGTACTGTGTTGTACTTTGATAAAACAGCAAACTGCATCCAATACCACATAGTATTATCATCCATACTAGAAATACAATTGTGAAAAAAGAAGCTTGTTTTACACATACAGAATCAATGAGTATGACATCTGTTTCTTCTGCTAAAGCAATGGCACTTTTTGTGAATGTCTGATTTGTGATAACACCGCAACAGTCACAATTATAGAAAGCTGCACCACTAAAAGCCTGTTGAACAGCATCATTTCCAACAGGAGATTCATAGTATTTACACTGAAATCCATAGCGTTTCTGCTTCTTGCTGGCTAAGATGTCAATGCCTTGATCATTACTTGCCTTTGTTACATGTACATGATGGAATCCATGTTTCTTTAGCCATTCGGCACAGTATTGTTCGTACTCATAACCATTCATATCGCAAGTATTATACAATGATTCGTAGTGCTTTTAAAAAGAAGAAAAAAGCTCTAAAAGACTTCATTTCTTTCAGAGCTGTTTTTCACTTGAATTTGACGAGTTCTAATTTGTTTTCTCTAGATGGATCGTATAGAGTAAATGTAGTATCGTTCATGATTTTCTTTTTGCTTACCGCAATGCTATCTTTGAAATCTCCTGATGTAAAATGAATGACACCATCATCTAGTACTTCATAGCTTCCTTTTCCATTTTCATTTGTACCTGGATCAAAATATTGATATGTATCATCTGTCAATTCCAACTGAAATGGTCCTTCTTCACTTTGCAGTTCTTTTTCAGTATAGCTTCCATTGATGGATGCATTCATAACATAAGAATTACATTTTCCAAGTAAAAAACCGATGAACAATGCGAGCGCGAAACATGTGGCAATAACAATTTTCTTTTTCATATTTTTTTCTCAACTTTCTCTTAAGAATAATCTACAGGTATACGATTGTAGTACTGCAATACTGAAAAGCAATTTTAAGGAAATATTAAAGAAGATTTTTCTATTCATAATATAACATATGCATAAGAAGATGAATATTTAGTTTTCCATGAGTGTGCACACAACCCTTGAAATGATAAGAAGAATGATAGAAAATTTACGTATGAAAAAAACAGTATTGATTGGACTGAATGTCTTAGCATGTTTCCTCTTCGGATGCAGCAGTAAACAAGAAATATCAAAAGAAAATACATCGTTAACAAATGCAAATACATGGCATGTATTGCCAAGTATTGATGCTTCTAAAATCAAAGAACTTACACCGTTTTCTTATGATGAATTGCATCAGAATGGAAGTACTGCATTATTGATTGCAAATCAGACAGGATACTTAAATACATCGATGCATACAGGCTATACAGATAATGCAATTGTATTGGAAAAAGATGATGTACAAAGTATTTATGACTATGATGGAAATTTAATTTATACAGTGAATGAAAATGTATCCAATACATATCATGAAGATGGAATTATGAGTGGTTTTGCAAAAACAGCGAGTGACAATAACTATTTTTCAACTGTTTATGGAATGCGTATTCCTAAGAAAAAAGCAGTTGTATTCCATAGTGATTTTGCTTCTATTTCTGAAATGAACGAAAATGATTTTATTGCGTATCCATATGATGGAAATCAGCAGTTTGGTGAAATCGCAATCAAAAATAAAGAATTAGGTATTGTATCGCATATTAAAAATAAGAATGGTGAAGATACCGATGGATACAAATTTGAAAAATATGATAGAAAGATTCATTCTGATCTGTTTTTAGCGAATACTGTTAACAGTGCAAATGTTACAGAACAGAAAGTCATTATGAATCGCCATGGAAAAATATTATGTAAAGTTGACTATGAAGTACTGCATAGAGAAAGTGGTATCTTTGTCAATGGATATTTAGCTGTGTATGAAAAAGATGCTTCTGATAAAATTGGCTTATTTGATGCAAATCAGGGAAAGCTGATGACTGCATTGAAGTATCAAGATGTTGGATATTTTAGTGACGGGTATTGTCCTGTAATGAATGCAGATGGTAAATGGGCTTATATCAATGAAAAAGGGGAAGAAGTAACTGATTTTATGTTTGATGGTGCTTCAAATCTGTATGAAGGCAAAGCATTTGTCATCAAAGATCAAAAGGCAGGTATCTTGAATTTGAAAGATGCAGCTTCGAAAAAGAAATTAGATACATCGATTTTTCAGGAAACTGTCAGTGATGCACCTGTAGCTAGAAAAGAAGCAGGTGATACACAAGAAAACAAAGATACGATTGGTACTGTAACAATCAATATAGATTCTTTAAACATACGAACAGATGCAGGTACTTCTCAGCCAGCCAATGGTACCGCAACAAAAAATGAGACGTATGAAGTATTTGAAAAGAAAGATGCAGATGGATATACATGGTACCGCATTGGTGAAAAGCAATGGATTGCGGGAAATCGTGAATGGGTAACATATAAGGAGTGAAGTATGGTTTTAGTTCTAATGATGATAACTGGTGTTGTTTTGGGATTCCTTTTTACAACGTTTTATTTTGAATATAACAGCAGTGGAGTAAAGACAGCAGCATTGTATGGAAAGATTTTTCTTGTCGTTGTTGCGGGTGGTACAGCAGCTGCGTATTGTTTTACAAGAAGCTTATCGTATATGGTTTCTTTCGGTATTGGTATTGGTGTCGGTGTTTCTCCATTTCTAACTTTTAAAAAAGAAGAAACAGAGCAAGAAGATATAAAAGAATAATGCTTTTAGAGGTATCGTATGACAAAAGTTAGTGTGATTGTTCCTGTTTATAATGCAGAAAAAGCAATTGAAAGATGTATTCGCAGTATCCTGGATCAGGAGTATCAGGATATTGAATGTATTGCGGTGGATGATGGTTCAAAAGATGCATCTGGTGAAATTCTAGATCGTCTAGCTGCAAGTGACAGTCGATTAAAAGTCATTCATAAAGAAAATGGTGGTGTATCAAAAGCTAGAAATACAGCATTGGATGTTGTGAGTGGTGAATATGTACAGTTTTTAGATGCGGATGACTGGATTCCTACAGATTCTACAAAGCTTCTGCTGCGTGCAATGGAAGAAAATGAAGCGGATCTTGCGATTGGCTATTTTTATCGTGTCGTTGGTGAAAATGTTGCCATCCAGGGAAGCATTGATTCAACAAAACCATTAACATTACAGGAATATGCACAGTTTATGATGATGTCTCCTGCAGACTTTTATTATGGTGTTCTATGGAACAAATTGTATCGAGCAGATATCTTAAAGAAATATCATTTAAGAATGCAGGAAAACTGTAAATTCGCAGAAGATTTTATTTTTAATCTGGAATATTATCTGCATACACGTAAGATCATTCCTTTAAAAGCACCTGTATATTATTATGTAAAAACTGAAGGTTCTCTTGTATCCCAGGCAATGTCGATATCAAAGATCTATCAGATGAAAACAAGCGTTTTTGCATACTATAACCAGTTCTATAAGAATATCCTGGATGAGAAGCAGTATCAGAAAGATCGTTTACTGATTGCGGCATTCTTGATTGATGGTGCAAAAGATGGTTCTGCAATTGGTGTTTTACCTGGTGTAAAAAAACTTGGTCAGGAAAGAATTCAGGCAAAATATACAAGTGAAAAAGATTCCATGCTTGCATTTGCATATTATGTAAATAAAGCATTTGAACAGAAACTGAATACAATTGCGATTCAAAATGAAATGAATCTGAATGATATGAAAGTTTTAGCTGCTTTGGTAAATGCAGGTCATGACAATACAATTGATGATATTTCTGACTATACAGGCATATCATCATTAAATGTTTCCATTATTATCACAAAGCTCAATATGAAGGGTATTGTGACAATGGAAGCAAGAGAAGGAAGAGCACATGTTTCTATTGCAGATACTGCCCATCCTATCTATGAACAGATAAGAGAAGCATTAAATGATCTAGAAGATATTATCTTTACAGATATTTCAGAAGAAGATAATCAGAAATTCAATGCATTGATATTAAAGATGATTCAAAATATGAGAAAGATCGTATGAAATCATTGTCCATACAAGAGGAAGCACGTTTATTTCAGGGAAAAGATAAATGGCATACCAATCATATTCCAGATACTGATTTTAAAGAAATCACAATGCATGATGGACCAAATGGATTACGCATTGAGGTCAATGATACGTTAGGCTTTCCTCTTTCAAAACCAGCGATTGCATATCCAACTGCAGCTTTAATGGGCTGTAGTTTTGATCGTACATTATTGGAAGAATATGGAGAAATCTTGGCAGAAGAATGTATATCGACAGGTACAGATATTCTTCTAGGGCCAGGTGTTAATCATAAGCGTTCTCCTTCAGGAGGCAGAAACTTTGAGTATTTTTCAGAAGATCCACTGCTTTCTGGAGAACTTGCAGGTGCATATATCAATGGTGTACAGAAGCATGGTATTGGCTGTTCTTTAAAGCATTTTGCATCAAACAATAGAGAATATGGAAGAATGATCAATGATAGTGTGATGGATGAAAGAACACTGCATGAAATCTATTTAAAGCAGTTCAAGATTGCGATTGAAGCTTCCCATCCATATACAATCATGAATGCCTATAACAAATTGAATGGTATTCATTGTACAGAACATCAATCATTGATGGAGGAAGCAAGACAATGGGGGTTTGATGGTGTATTTGTTTCTGACTGGGGTGCAGTATATGATCCTGTTGCTTCATTGAAAGCAGGAATGAATCTAGAAATGCCAGGCGGCAATATTGGTGCAGACCATTTGATTTTAAATGCAATTGCAAAGGGAACATTGAAAGAATCCATCTTGCATCGTTCCAGTGAATATATAAGACTGCTTGCTTTGCGATGTGGCAACTACACAAAACAGTCATTTGATCGAAATCAGCATCTTGCATTCGCCAAAAAAGCTGCAGAACAATCGATTGTACTGTTAAAAAATGAAGAGCATATTCTGCCACTCAAAAAGGAAGAACATATTTTAGTTGTTGGTGGATTTGCGAAATATCCAAGAGCTTTAGGAAATGGCAGTTCTTCTGTTAATTCAGATATCATTGATAATCTATATTCTTCATTGAAGAAGTATTCTTCTAATATTTCTTATGTGGATGGCTATTCTATCAAGAAGGATGAAATTGATGAGAAAAAAGAATCTCTTGCATTAGAAAAAGCAAAAGAAAATGACAAAGTGATATTTGTGATGGGATTGAGGGAAGGAAAGGAATCAGAAGGTTATGACCGCAAGAATTTATGTCTTCCTGAAAATCAGATTGCATTATTAAATAAAATGGTTTCTATCAATCCGGATATTGTTGTGGTATTACAGAGTGGTTCTGCTGTATTGCTTCCGTTTGAAAAGAATGTTAAGGGAATTGTTTTAACATATCTTGCGGGAGCGAGAAGTGGAAGTGCAACGGCTTCAATCTTATATGGTAAAACATGTCCAAGTGGAAAACTGGCTGAAACGTGGCCGAAAAGAGAAGAAGATGTACCATCGTATCAGTGGTTTAACAATGATCTTTATGAAACACAATATAGAGAATGTATTTTTACAGGCTATCGTTACTATGATTCTTTTCATGTGAAACCACAATATCCTTTTGGCTATGGATTGAGCTATACATCCTTTCAATATCAATCAATGTTCATTGAAAAAGAAAAAGATCACTTATGTATTCATGTAACAATAAAAAATACAGGTGAAGTAGAAGGAAAAGAAATCATTCAAATCTATGCATCTCTTCCATCCAGTCAAATTGTACGCTGTGATCATGAACTCATTGATTTCATAAAAGTATCACTGCAGCCAAATGAAGAAAAAGAAGTGATCTTGCATACGCCTTTAAAGAACCTTGAATATTATGATGTGAAGCAAAAGAAATATGCATTAGAAGATGGCAAGTATGTGATTTATAGTGGCGGATGTATTGAGCATTTATCATTGAAGCAGGAAGTGTATCTTGCAGGAACGATGCAGCCATATTCTACAATGCAAAAAGAGATGTTTTATCTCAAAGATGGTATTCTACATGTAGATGATGCATCGTATAAAACAATCTTAAATCATGCTTTGCCAAAAGCACATCAGACATATCCATTTACTAGAGATACAACCATTAGTGAATTGCAAAAGAAAAAGCTTGGAAAAGTCATTTATGGTATCGCAAAAAAAGCTGCAGATCGTGGTTTTGTAGAAGGTATGGATGCTTCGATGCTGAATGAAACATGTTTGAGACAGATGCTATGGTTATCTGGAATGAACTGGAATACAGTTGCATTTGCGGTTTCTTATATGAATGCTCATCATTTTGATGTTTTAAAGAAATTATTGAACAGTATTGAGAAGAAATAATATTAGGAGAATGCTCATGAATAAGGTTTATATTTGTGGACACAGACACCCCGATACAGATTCTATTGTATCTTCCATTGCGTATGCATATTTGAAAAAAAAGCTTGGTTATAATGCAATTGCCTGTCGACTATCAGAGTGTAATAGTGAAACAAACTATTTATTGAATCGATTTGGTTTTGATGCACCTGTATTACTCGAGGATGCGCGTGTAAAGCTAAGTGATCTTTCCTTGAAGAAGCCAATTTGTGTTACTCCAGAAACGACAATCTTTGAAACGCTTCAATTAATGAAAGCACATGGACAGCCATTTGTATGTGTTGTAGATTCTGATAATCATGTCGCAGGTATTATTACAAGAAATGATCTGGCGGATGTTGGATTAGGTGACACTGCTTTTGGAATTGATTTGCTGAAAAAAGTGAATTTAGAAAATCTTTCTAAAACAATTGATGGAAAGATTATTTATGAAGACGAAAAGATGCATCTAAATGGAAAAGTCAGTATTGTTGCTTTTTCAAAGCATGAAATATCTAATTATGAAGTGAGTGATCGTATTGTTATTATTGGAGATGATGCACAATCACAAAAGGCACTCATTGAAAAGGGTGCGGGAATGTTGATCGTTGTATGGGCAGATGCAATTGAAGAGAGTGTGATAGATACTGCAAAGAAGTATCATTGTCCAATTATTTTGAGTGGAATTGGTGCGATGAACACTTCTCGTTATTTATTCTTTGCGCCTGAAATTTCTTATGTCATGAAGAAGAATGTAATGTGCTTTTCAGAAGATGAATTCCTGGAAGACGTTGCAAAACGAATGAGTCGTAAAAGATACCGTGCATATCCTGTTATAAATGCTTCGAAAGAGCTTGTTGCCTATATTTTAAAAGACCATGCGATGGTCTATCAGAATAAATCTATGATTTTGGTGGATCATAATGAATTTTCTCAATCTGTACCTGCAATAGAAAAAGCAGAAGTTTTAGAAGTAGTTGATCATCATCGTATCTACGATTTCTATTCAAAAAACCCAATTATGTTTCGCAATGAAATCGTTGGCAGTACCGCAACAATCATCACAGGCCTATATATCGAAAATCATGTGGATATCCCAAAAAACATCGCTGGCTTATTGTTAGGCGCAATGATTTCAGATACATTGAATTTTCAATCTCCTACAACAACAGAAAAAGATTTTCAAATGGCAGAATACCTAGAAAAAGTATCTGGCTTGAATGTTGATGAACTTGCATATTCTATTCTGTTTATGAATGCAAATCATGAAACAAGATCTGTTTCAGAATATCTGAAAGATGATGTGAAGTCATTTGATATGGAAGGATACCAGGTTATCATTGCACAGGTTGTGATTCCATCTTGTGCATGGATGGAAAGCATTCATGAATCTATTGAAGATGAATTGAAGAAATATGTCATGGACAAGAATTGTGATCTTGTCTGTCTTGTATTTACAAGTGTTGCGGATCATGGTTCCTATTTCTATTTTGAAGGGAAAATTGCAAACTGGTTTGAAAAAGATTTCCCATCGCATACATTCATGGAAAAACTGATTTCTAGAAAGAAACAGATCGTACCGTTGATTACAGAAATCATTCAAAAAAATGTATAACATAAAAAGGAGCAATGCTCCTTTTTGAGTTAATCTCCAAATGAGATACCTAATGATTTTGCTTCTTTAATAATGTTTGCGTTTGGATCAACTGTTTTTAGTTTTCCAGCAACTTCTTTCAAAGGAACTGCGACCATTTCTCTATCCTTGTATCCAACCATAACACCATATTTCTTCTTTAATACATACATACCAGCGACTGCACCAACTCTGGATGCAAATACACGGTCATATGGATCTGGTGCACCACCACGCTGTACGTGACCTGGAACGGTAACTCTTACTTCTCTGCCTGTTTTTGTTTTGATGAGTTCTGCGAGTTCATAAGAAGGAGAAGGGAATGGATAATTCATGAGTTTCTTCTTATATTCTTTTTTGCTAAGTGCAGCATCTTCTTTAGAAATTGCACCTTCTGCCATCGCAATGATTGTAAAACGTTTGCCTTGCTTGTCTCTTTCTTCAATGACTTCAATGACTTTATTGATATCATATGGAATTTCAGGCAACAGAATAATATCTGCGCCTCCTGCAATCCCGGCATTTAATGGAAGCCATCCAACTTTATGCCCCATGATTTCAACAATAAATACACGTCCATGAGAGTTGGCTGTTGTATGAATTTCATCAATACATCTTGTTGCGATATCTACCGCAGACTGGAAGCCAAATGTCATATCTGTTCCCCAAGTATCATTATCAATTGTTTTAGGTAATGTGATGACATTTAAACCTTCTTCACTTAATAGATTGGCAGTTTTTGTAGAACCATTTCCACCAAGCATAACTAAGCAGTTTAACTGCAGTTTATGATATGTTTCTTTCATTGCGGCAACTTTATCAAGACCATTGGCATCTGGTTCATGAATCTGTTTGAATGGCACTCTAGATGTTCCAAGAATCGTACCACCAACTGTTAAGATATTAGAGAAGTCATCATCGTTGAGAAGTCTGAATTTTCCATACATTAACCCTTTGTAGCCATCTTCAAAACCATAGAATTCAACAGGTTCTTTTGCATTATTTGTAACAGCTTTATAGACACCACGCATTGTTGCGTTTAATGCCTGACAATCTCCACCACTTGTAAGCATTCCTACTCTAAGCATAATTGTGTACTCCTTTTTTCACATTCATATAATTATTTTATTACTTACTAATCTTGCAAACAAGACAATGAAAAGTAAAATTATGTTAAGATTAACACAATAAGGAGACAGGATGATATGTTGAAAGGTGCAATTTTTGATCACGATGGTTTGATGTTTGATACAGAAAAAGTATGGCAGGCAAACTGGAAAAAAGAAGCAGATAAACTTGGAATTGAATTACCAGAAGAATTTAAAAAGGAAATTTGTGGTTCCAGTGGACAACACATGCTGGATATTATCCAGAAATATTATCATGTGGAAGATGGTACGGATATTAGAGCACGTGTTAGACAAGGTGTTGCGGATGATGAGAAGAAACATCTGGATATGAAAGAAGGTCTTTTGGATATTTTAGATATGTTTCAAAAGCATGGTGTGAAGATGGCAGTTGCTTCTTCCAGTGGAAAAGAAATGATTGAAACAAATCTAAAGAATGCACACGTAGAACAGTATTTTGATGCGGTTGTGAGTGGTCAGGAAGTTGAACATGGTAAACCTGCACCAGACATTTTCTTGCTTGCATCAGAACGTATTGGTGTTCCAATTGAAGATTGTTATGTATTTGAAGATGCATTTAATGGTGTGAATGCGGGCGTTTCTTCTGGTGCTAGAACAATCATGGTTCCAGATCTTGTTCAGCCAACAGATGAAATCAGGGAAATGGTAGCTGCAGTTTGCACAACATTAAAGCAAGCTAGTGAAAAAATTGAAAATGATGAAATCTAAGGTCACTGTGAAGTGATCTTTTTGATACAAAAATATAGAGTTGTTTCTGGTGATATATGCTCTAAGTGACTTCTTAATCATGATTTTGTCATGGTTAGTGAAGCAATCACTTAGAGCATTTTGTTTCAGGAGGTACAGCCATGAGAAATGAAAAAATTACCCCACTGTACGAGCGCCTGAGCCGGGACGATGAGTTACAGGGCGAGAGCAATTCCATATCCAACCAAAAGCAGATGTTAGAGGATTTTGCCCGCCGGAATGGGCTGCCCAACCCTACGCACTTTACCGATGATGGTATCTCAGGCACCCGTTTTGACCGCCCCGGATTTTTGGCGATGATGGAGGAAGTGGAGGCAGGGCGTGTAGAGGCAATCGTCATCAAGGACATGAGCCGGTTAGGACGCGACTATCTGAAGGTCGGTCAAGTTATGGAGGTTTTGCGGCAGCGAGGCGTTCGTCTGATTGCCATCAACGACGGTGTGGACAGTCTGAAAGGCGATGACGATTTTACCCCGTTCCGCAACATTATGAATGAATTTTACGCCCGTGATACCAGCCGGAAAATCCGCTCTGTGTTTAAGTCAAAAGGCATGAGTGGCAAGCACCTGACCGGCACTGTGATTTACGGCTACTTATGGGACGAAAAACGGGAGCATTGGCTGGTAGATGAGGAAGCTGCCGAAGTGGTACGCCGTATATTCTCCCTCACGCTGGAGGGATATGGGCCTTACCAGATCGCCTGCAAATTATCCACAGACCGGATTGAAATTCCTGTCGTACACCTTGCCCGCTTCAACGAGGGTGTGAACCGTTCAAAGCCGGTCAAAGACCCCTATGGATGGGGATCATCTACCATCGTGAACATTTTGAAAAAACGAGAGTATTTAGGGCATACCATCAATTTCAAGACCCGCAAGCACTTTAAGGACAAGAAAAGCCACTATGTTTCTGAGGACAAATGGACGATCTTTGAGAATACCCATGAAGCCATTATCGACCAGCAGACCTTTGATTTGGCGCAGAAAATCCGCAGCAATGTACGGCGTTATCCAAACGGCTGGGGCGAAGCGGCTCCCCTCACAGGCTTGCTCTATTGTGCCGATTGCGGCGGCAAGATGTATGTCCACCGCACCAACAATGGCAAGCGGGTTTCTCAATATACCTGTTCCAATTATACCAAAGTTCCGTGTGGGACACTATGCCCTACACAACACCGTATCAATGAGAGTGCTGTCCTGACATTGGTTTCCGACACGCTCCGGGCTATCGCTGAATATTCGAGAAATGACCGGACGGAATTTATTCACACTGTTCAGGAGACGCAGGTTGCTCAACAGAGTGCCGATATATCGAAAAAGC
>CAKVBD010000034.1 GCA_934725105.1 uncultured Bulleidia sp.
TTCTGAAAAGTTTTTTATTTTGTGGATAACTGCTATTGACAGCTTTTATGTTTATTCATTTATCGGTGAATAGTAACATGTTGTCTCTTGCTGATAGCCAAGGCCATTCTTACGCATGATAAGATACGCTGCCGATATAACAATCACTGTAATGATCCAGCTGATTGGATACGCAAGCATCAATGTTGTAAAACTTCTATGGGAAGCAAAATATGTAAAGATATATACAATTCTAACACCACAGATACATACCAGTGCAATTAATGCAGGTGTCAAAGATTCTCCATACCCTCTCATTGCACCTGAAATAATATCAATGGTTCCATTAATCACTTCAAATGACAAGATCCAGAATATTCTTTGATATCCAAAGGCGATAACATTTGGATCAGAATTAAATAAACGAAGCAGCTGCTTTCCAAATATAATAATTAAAAAGCTGACAGTTCCACCAACGATCCAGCTTTCTACCAAGCTGATCATTGGTGTTTTATGACATCTTTCTGGCTGATTTGCCCCAAAGTTCTGTCCGATGATCGTCGTACATGCCTGTGAAAAGCTATTGACTACAAAGTATCCAATAATTTCAAGATTTCCTGCTGCTGAACTTCCCGCAACAACATCTGTTCCAAGAGAATTTACCGCAGACTGAATTAGAATATTTGAAATTGAGAATACCATTCCCTGTAGTCCTGCTGGCAAACCAATTTGCAGCATTTCCTTTAAGAGATCTGCATGAATATGAAAGCGCTGCTTTTCAATTGTTAAAGGTGTTTTTCCTTTCAAAAGGAAGATAAACAGTAACAAAGATGAAATACCATTGGAAATGACAGTTGCTAAAGCGACACCATTCACTGTCATACCAATCACAATAACAAAGAATAAATTTAAGATCACATTGACAATACCTGAAATAATCAGACACATCAAAGGTGTTTTCGTATCCCCTTGTGACTGGAAGATTGCTGCTTCAAAGTTATATAAAAATATAACAGGCATGCCACAAAGATACACGCGCAGATACAATACTGCCATATCTAAGCAATCACTTGGAACAGACATCATCTCTAATATCATCCTTGCAATACATTGTCCAAGCACTAAAATAAAGAAACCAGAAATAACTGCGACAAGAATTGCAGTATGTGCTGCATTCTCTGCATTTTCTTTATCTTTTCTGCCTGTATAGCGTGAGATTACAACATTGGCACCTAATGAGATACCCGTAAACATTGTAATCAGAATATTGACGACTGGAGCATTTGCTCCAACAGACGCCATTGCTTCTTTTCCAACAAATTGTCCAACTACCGCAACGTCAGCCGCATTAAACAACTGTTGCAGAATGCCTGATGCTGCTAATGGCAAAGCAATCAGTAATATCTTATCCCATAGTGATCCATGGGTCATATCAATTTTTTTCATAATATATTTGTTTTCCCCTCATTCAATTTCACAAATACAAAAGACATACAGTGATGTATGTCTATGTTGTTTACATTAATTTTGTACCGGCAGAAGTACCAATTCTTTCAGCACCTGCTTCAATCATTGCATCAAAATCTTCTCTTGTTCTAACGCCACCGCTTGCTTTCACTTTCACGTGAGATCCTTCTACAGCTTTCTTCATTAACTTCACATCTGCTAATGTAGCGCCACCTGTAGAGAAGCCAGTAGATGTCTTAACAAAGTCTGCACCTGCAGCTACAACATCTTTGCACGCTCTTACCTTTTCTTCATCTGTGAGTAAGCATGTTTCAATGATAACTTTTAAGCAATGCTCGCCACAAGCTTCTTTGACAGCTTTGATTTCATTTGTTACATATGCATCATTGCCATCTTTGAGCTCTCCGATATTGAGTACCATGTCAATTTCATCTGCACCATTATTTAATGCATCTGTTGTTTCAAATACCTTTACAGCTGTTGTATTTGCGCCTAAAGGGAAGCCAATCACACAGGCAGCCTTGACATCTGTACCTTCTAATTGCGGTTTTACAAATGAAATCCAGCATGGATTTACCATAACTGTAGCGAAGTCATATGCTTTTGCTTCATCTACGATTTTCTGAACCTGTGCTTTTGTAGATTCAGGTTTTAACAATGTATGATCGATATATTTACTTTCCTTCATTTATTTTTCCTCCTTTGCAAAGTAATATCGTTTTAAGACTTCATGAACTATCGTGTCATCACCTTCATATGGAGCTCTTCCAAATTCACGATAAATGAATTTTTCATCTCCCTTTCCTAAAATAATGATCGTATCATTTACATCTGCCAGTTCAATGGCTTCACGAATTGCGGTAAAACGGTCTAGAATCATGACATAGTTTGTCTTTTCAATACCAGATGCAATTTCTTCTGCAATCTGATGTGGATCTTCATCACGTGGATCATCCTCTGTAAGAATGATCAAATCACAATACTTGTCAAGAATCTTGCCGAAAATAGGACGCTTGATGACATCTCTTTTTCCTGCAGAACCAGTAATTGCGATAATTCTCTTGCCCTTTGGTGTAATTGCTGCAGCATATTGACATACTTTTTCAATACCATCTGGTGTATGTGCAAAGTCAATCAGAATGTTAAATGGCTGTCCATCAGAAATTCTCTGCATTCTACCTTCAATTTGAGATAGTTTCTTTAAATGAGGCAGCATATCACTGATTGGCAATCCTTTCATATTCAATGAAGCAATCACAGCCAATAAGTTATAGACATTGAATTTCGCAACAAGGTTTGTTTCCACTTCATATTCCATATTTGAAACTTTTAAAGTAAACTTTGTACGATCTTTTAACAATTGAATATTTGTTGCACGATAATCAGCATCATGATCAATACCATACGTTACAACTTTGCATGGACAATCTTCTACAATTTTCAAACCATATGGATCATCTACATTTGTAACAGCGATAGCATCTTCTTTTAAGTGATCAAACAGTTTTTTCTTGGCATTAAAGTAATTTGCCATTGTACCATGATAATCAAGATGATCATGTGTAAGATTTGTAAACATCGCAACATCAAAATCAATGGAATCAACTCTACCCTGTTCAATACCAATGGAACTAGCTTCAAGAGAACATGCCTTCATTCCAGCATCTACCATATCTCTTAAAATACCATGTAGATCATCAATATTTGGTGTTGTTAATAAAGGTGGAAGCTTCACATTTCCATATTCAATAGAAATCGTTCCAATATAGCCTGTTGGCTGAAATTCATTCAAAATATCTCGAATCATGCATGAAATGGAAGACTTTCCATTTGTACCCGTTACACCAAACATCAACAGTTTATGACTAGGATAGCCATAGAAAGCATCTGCAACTTTGTTAAATGCCTGTACAACATCTTTGACACGGATATATGTAATATCATCTCTCATATGAGAAATTGGATCTGAATAGATAATAACTTTTGCGCCATTATCAATTGCCTGATCAATGAACTTATGTCCATCAAACATCATACCCTTGACGCAGAAAAAGATTGCATCTGGTCTTTTCTTTCTGCTGTCTGCCATCAGGCTTTTAATTTCAATATCTGGTACGTTTTCAAATAATTCCGTTAACTTCAAATCAATCACTGACCTTTCTAGCATACATTTGATGACCTTCATACCGTTCCAGTACAACAGTATATTTCTCACCATGTACTAATTCTTCTTCTATTTTTACAGGAATATATTCCGAAGTATGTCCCGTCGTATAACCATCTTTGACCCATTCCGCAATGATTTCAGCTTTTTCATTTACTTTTGAAAGCTGATATGCATCATACAGCTGTTCACTTAATGCAATGCAGTTCTTTGTACGAAGCTTTTTCACTTGCGGATCAATCTGACCATCCATTTTTGCGGCTACTGTTCCTTCTCGCAATGAATATGGGAATACATGCAAAAATGAAAACTGACATTTCTTCAAAAATTCATAGGTTTCTAAAAATTCTTGTTCAGATTCCTGTGGAAAGCCAGTAATCAAATCTGTTGAAATTGAGACTCCTGGAATTTCCTTACGAATCTTCTCTATTTTAGCATAATATTCATCTGTATCGTATGGTCGATGCATACGTTTTAATACAGAATCACATCCAGACTGTAAAGGAATATGTAAGAATTTTGTCATCCTGTCGTTTTCTTTCATCAATTGAATTAAAGCATCGCTGACTTCTGTAATTTCGATTGATGATATACGAATACGCACATCTTCTGTTTCTGTCAGAATACGACGAATAATGTCTGTTAATGTTATATTGTATTCTTTTCCATATCGTCCTGTATGAATGCCTGTTAATACAATTTCTTTGTATTTTTTACTTAATCTTTTTGCTTCCGCAACAACCAGATCAGGTTCCATGCTTCTTTCTCTTCCTCTTGCATATGGAATAATGCAATAGGAACAGAATTGATTACATCCATCCTGGATCTTTAAATCACATCTTGCCTTTGAATCATGTACGGAAGATGTAAAAGAATCAAATGGAACATTTTCTAAAGATGCAATGTCTCTGATTTTTTCATGATTCTTTAAATACTGTTCAATGTATTGAGGCAGCTTCTTTTTATTTGCACTTCCTACTAGAATATCTGCTTCTTCCAGTAAGCCATCATTTACCTGAACGTAGCATCCAACTAAAGCAGTGATTTCGTCTTCTTTGATACGTTTTGCCTGATGCAGGATCTTTCTAGATTTTGCAGCTGCAGTATTTGTCACAGCACACGTAAATACAATCGTAGCATCTGGCTGTTCATCAAAGGAAACTCTTGTATGTCCATTGTTTGAAAGCATTTCACTGACTGCTTCTGCTTCAAATGCATTGACTTTGCATCCTAAATTAACGATTGCATATTTCATTTTCTATCCTCATACATTTCACTTAAAATACTGCAGGCATACATTGCGGCTGTTTCTGCACGCAAGATACGTGAGCCAAGCGTAATGGAAGTAAATCCCATAGATTCCATTTCTTCTACTTCCTGCATAGAAAATCCACCCTCACATCCAATGACTACAGTAATGGATTGCTTGTCTTTTGCACATTCACTTAAAAAGCTTGCTTTTCCATAGGAGTTTTCATAACAGGCATAGTTTGCCTGTGAGAGATACTGATTCAGCTGCTTAAAAGGAATAATATCTCTCACTTCAGGAATGCAGTTTCTTTTACATTGTTCGCTTGCTTCCTGTACGATTGCATTCCATCTTATTTTCAGCTTATCTGCCTTTTCTTTTTTAGAGCGTACAACACATCTGCTGCTTTCAAATGGAACAATTCTTTTCACACCTAATTCTGTTGCTTTCTGTAAAACAAGTTCGAATTTTTCTCTACGAATCAAAGCAACAGCTAAAGTAACATCGCAAAGAGATTCATGAATACTGTCATCTTTTTCATAGACATGTGCAATAAATTCTTTGTCTTTTGTATATGCTTCAGCAAAGTATGCCTGTCCTTGATACACAAGTCTAACTTTTTCGTGATCAAGACGAACAACAGTTTTTGCATGATGTGCCTGTTCTTTTGTAAAAATATAATCTTCACCCACATATAATGGTGTATCTACAAAATATTGCTGCATAGTTCAAAAAGGAAAACGAGATCAATCGTTTTCCTTATCCTCCTCTTCTTTTTGAATTTCCACCTTCACTTCAAGTACTTTTCTTTGATCTGCTTTTGTAATTGTAACATGAAGGTTTTTATAATCGAATTCTTCATTCACTTTTGGAATATGGTGTAATTCAGCGATTGCCCAGCCAGAAACAGTAATGAAGTCAAATTCTTCATCCTCTTCTTCTACGCCAAATCGATCAATCAGATCATCAATTTCAGCATCACCTTTTACCATCCACGTATAGTCATCTACTTTTGTATAAAAGTCTTCCACAACATCGTGTTCATCCCAGATTTCACCAACAAGTTCTTCAATGATATCTTCCAGTGTAATAATACCTTCTGTTCCACCATATTCATCTAATACAACAGCCATATGTAATTTTGCAGCCTGTAATTGTTTCATACATGTAGAAATCTGTGTATTTGGAGATGTATAGATCACTGGTTTAATGATTCTACGAATTGGGCCCTTGTTATTGTGATACATGAGTTCATAGAAATCTTTTTCATGAATGACACCAACAATATTATCAACCGTATTTTCATAAACAGGCAATCTAGAAAAGGAATTAAAGCGGAATGCTTTTTCAATCTGTTCATGAGAAGATGCAATATTTACCGCAACAATATCAACTCTTGGTGTTAATACGTCTTTCACATCTAAATCATTAAACTCAATTGCCGCAGAAATCAAATCACTTTCATGTTCTTCCAGGTTGCCATCTTTTTCTGCTTCATCGACCATTGTGATCAATTCATCAGAAATATCTCCTTCATCCTGCTCAATATGCGCAAAATGATTTACAAGCCATGTCCAGCCTTTTAAGACGATTGTCAGTGGTGTGAAAACAAACTCAAAGAAATTCACTACCCCAACCGTAGCACATGCAAACTTTTCAGGTGCCTGCTTTGCTAAGGATTTCGGTGCAATTTCCCCAAACAGCAACGTAATGACTGTAATCACAATTGTTGAAACTGTAGGACCTTTACCACCTTTTAGAATCAACGAAAACAACAACGTACTAATTGTCGCTGAAGCAATATTTACAATGTTATTTCCAATCAATACAGAAGTCAAAAATTTGTCAAAATCATCTAAAATAACAAGAACACTGTTGGCTTTTGTATTGCCATCATTTGCCATGTTTTTTAGACGAATTTTTGATGAACTAGAATATGCTGTTTCCGTTGCAGAAAACAGAGCAGAAAATAAAGTCAGAATTACAATCGCAATAATATAAGTACTCATAAGGCAATGACCTCATTTCTTGTATGTATATTAAGCGGTATCGAAGAATCTTCCAAAATAATTACCTCTCTTTTAATATGTCAAGCATTATAGCATCTAACATGCTTTGAGTAAATAATCTTAAAATGCATTTCCATGTACTTGCTGATCATCTACAAAGAATGAAAATGCAATCTGGATATCTCTTTCCCAGACTCTCCACTCATGATTTCCTTTTCCTAAAGACCACTTTGCATCCATTCCAATTTCTTTCAAGAATGCTTTGAATGGTTCAATTTCATTCTTGAAGATTGAATCGTCTGTTCCACACGTAAATAACATCTCAGGAAGTTTTGATAAATCAGCTTCCTTCATTTTTCTTCTAAGATTATAGTAAGAATCTAGATATGCATCTACCGAACCGATATTATGCATACAGTTATACAATCTCTGTTTAGAATGCATCACATCATTGTCTGAAATAACTTCATCTAATGACAAAGCATACAGCTTTTCTAATTCTTCTTTACTATGTTCCATATCTGATGGCAGATAAGAAAGAATAGCAGCCTTCGCAAATAATTGTGGATACTTTAATGCAAAATGCAATGTACCTTTGCCACCCATAGATAAACCAGCAATAAAGTTATCCTCTCTTTTATTTGAAGCAGGCAGCCAATTGTATACAAGTGGCATCAGTTCATCAACAATATACTTTTCAGCATTTAATCCTAAAGTAAATGTTGGCCAGTCTTCATAATCCGCATTTGCAATACCTGGCATTACCACAATAAAGTTCTTTTCACATGCATATGTTTCAATGTTGCTTTTGCGAATCCAGTCAGAATAGCCTCCAAATGTTCCATGTAAGAGCCATAAAACACGATACTTTGTCTTGTTTCCGTAAAAATCCTTACAGGAAATATCTCTTGGTTTATCTGGGACAATAATATTTACATTCTGATTGCTTCCCATATATTCTGATTCAAAATCTAAAGTAATTAACGCCATACTTATTCTCCTTTTTTGTCAAATACCATTTCATCTACAAGTCTACATGCAATACGCACACAGTCTTCACATTCACAAAGAACATTGCCTGTTTCAATGCCTTTGATATCTCTACAGCGTAATGCACCGACATTATTTTCAAATGCCTTTAATAAATTACGTACTTTTGGATATGTCAGAGCTTTAGAATCTGGATGATCTAAATGACAAGTTGATGAAACAACTGATTGGATCATACATGCAGAATTCAATGCACCACAAGTACCAAGCGTACAGCCTAGACCTGAGCCAAATCCTTCTGATAAAGCAAACAATTGCTTTTCATCCATTCCTAATTCTTCTGCATATGCACATAAAACAGCCTGTGCACAATTATATCCACTATTTCTTTTCTTTACCGCAATCTCTTCATGTTTCATATCAATACCTCAAAAATCGAAAAAAGGCTGTTGCTTCAACAGCCTGTTATATTAGTTTCTTGTGAAAAAGCTTGGGATGATATTGTCATCATCGTCGCTTGATTCTCCACCAAAGGAGATATCATCGTCATCACTGGAAGCAACAACACCAGATACAGGAGCACTGTTAATTACAGGACTCTTTTCTGCTGCTGGGCCATCACTAGGAATAGATTCAGGCTTTGGTAAATCAAAACCAGTAGCGATAACAGATACGATGCAAGAATCACCAATCTTATCATTGATAGCTACACCGAAGATAATATCAATATCATTACCTGCAGCATTTCTAATGAATTCTACAGCTTCACTAGCATCATAAGCACTCATTGTAGCACCACCAGTAACGTTGATGATTGCACTCTTAGCACCCTTGATCTGTGCTTCAAGCAATGGAGACTGAATTGCTCTTTCAGCAGCTTCAGAAGCCTTATTATCACCTTCAGCCATACCAATTCCGAATAATGCAGAACCCTGACCTTCCATAACAGATTTAATATCTGCAAAGTCGAGGTTGATCATTGCTGGAACAGCAATCAAGTCTGTAATTGTCTGTACGCCCTGACGTAAGATATTATCAGCTTCCTTGAATGCATCTTCAAATGGAATATGACCGATAACTTCAAGAACCTTGTTATTGGAAATAATAATTAATGAGTCAACATATTCTTTTAACTGTTCAAGACCCTGTTCAGCCTGTACCATTCTCTTCTTACCTTCGAATGAGAAAGGCTTTGTTACGATACCAACAGTTAAGCATCCAAGTTCCTTAGCAACCTTAGCGAACATAGGAGCTGCACCAGTACCAGTACCGCCTCCCATACCAGCTGTAATGAAGACCATGTCTGCGCCTTCCATTGCCTTACGGATATCATCTTCAGATTCAACTGCTGCCTTACGTCCATTGTCAGGATTACCACCAGCACCTAAACCTTCTTTACCTAACTGAATTTTATTAGCAACTGGAGATACATCCAATGCCTGTAAATCTGTGTTAGCTACATAGAATTCAACACCCTGAACACCATCAGCTACCATTCTATTTACTGCATTGCTTCCTGCACCACCAATTCCAAATACTTTAATTTTTGCAATTTGATTATATTCTAAATCTGCCATGTTCTTCTCTCCCTTTACTTTGCCTTATTCTCGAAGAATAATCCTTTTAATTTACTTGTTAATGTATCTTCCTTAGAATCAATTTCTTTTTTCTTTTCACGATAGCTGACGGATTTTTTAAATGCATCCATATCTAAACTATCATCGATATATCCCGTAATTGGAAGCTTGTCCTGATATGCATATAAAAGGCCAAGAGGTGCTGTTAAACCAGCATTTCTACCGCCCAATGTTTCAGGGATATAACACTTTACACTACACCCTAAGCTCTCAGAAAGGAGATCAGAAAGACCTTCTGTTTCTCCACCTTCACCTGTAATAATAACAGTAGTAGGTCCGGCTTGCAAGATAGGCTCGCAAGTTTTTATGAGATCTTTAACCCATTGTGCAACATTTTTTTGAATGCTTTCGACAAATTGTTTTTCAGAAATCGTCTTCGTTTCACCGTCTTTTGACCAGATATGTACAGGATTATCTGTATATACTTTCTGATTGAAACGAATACTGTATTTCAATAATTCCACTGCATCTGCCGTTGCAACACCATATTGATCTACACAGTCACTGACAAGATTTCCAAGACCCGCAGGTAATACACCAGCTGTTGTCAATCTGCCTTTTCTAAATAAGCCAAGAACTGTAGACTGTCTTTCAATCTTTAAAACAACAATCTGTTTTTCAACTGCTCTTTCAAATAAAGCTGCTTCTTTTCCAACTGCATATACTTCAGGGAAAATATCTAATACCTGTAATCCTGCATTTTCAACACATCCTACAAGATCATATGCAAGTTTTCGATCAGCGCACAATAAGTCAACATCAATGGATAATTGAGAACACTTTTCACCGATTGGAATACGACGCGTTGCGATACCATTTACAATATATTTCACACATACTGTCTGAATCAAAGCATAATCTTTTGAAATATTGACACTCTCTGCCTTCTTGATTGCATTTCTAACATCCTGAATCGTAATGACACCATCAATACCAGAAACATCTACTGTAGAACGCAAAGAATATTTTTTTGTTTTATAGGAAGGAATTGCTAAGATAACTTTCTTGATTTCCGCTCCAATTGTACGCTTCGCACTGCTAGCTGCCTTACGTAACGCATTTGAGATCTCATCTGGATCAAGTACTTGATCATATGTAATTCCAAAGCATGGGATCCTTTCAACTTTTATAATATTGAAGCGGGCATTAAAAAATTCTCCAACAACCAGGCGCACCTCATGGTCTGCTACTTCAACGCTTGCAAATATTTGTTTATCGCTCATGAAGAACTCCTTTCATCTCATAAACATGTTAAATTGTAACATAAATCAAAATTGAAAAATAGATATTAAAAGAAAAATAAGCCAAAATATCTAAAATATTATTATTGCAAAAAGTCATATTTCATGTTATTCTACTTGAGCAATTGTGAACGAAGGAGGGTATATATGTCTAGAGTTTGTGCCGTTTCCGGTAAAAAAGCATTAAGTGGTAACAGACGTTCTCATTCTTTACGTGCTACAAGACGTAAGTGGAATGTAAATTTACAAAAAGTACACATGATTGTTGATGGTAAGCCAATGACAGTCAAGGTTTCTGCTCGTGCACTTAAGACACTCAAGTCCAAGTCCGCTAAAGCAGTCAATGCTTAATAAAAAAAGATTCCGTTCGGAATCTTTTTTTATGCATCTTTTGTCTGCAGAACAAGAAGACAGCCTTCTTCTATTGTGAGTATTCCTTCATCATGCAATATTGAATTAGATAAAGTAAAGATCGTATCTTGATTCATTTCATAATGTGTAATTGTATATTCAAATCCTTCTAAACTGATTTTTGCATTTGTATTTGTAAAGAAGGAAATAAATGCATACCCATCTTTTTGAATATGATAGACACCTTTTTGTAATGCATATACTTTATTTGTCTTATCATACAGCGTTAATACATTTGGATGTTGATATGCTAAGCATAGATTGTAGTAAGAATGGTCCATTCTTCCACCAAACGCTCCCAGCATATCAATTTCATCATAACCTCTTTTGATTGCTTCATTGAGAGCACACAAAGAATCAGAGTCATCTTTGATGGGATTCAATTGAATGATTTCATCTGCATATTGTTCAATACATGCAAGATCTTTTTTTTCAATAGAATCAAAATCACCAATTGCAAGCTTCATAGGAATATGCAGTTTTGCCAATGTCAAAGCACCCTTGTCTGCTCCAATATAATCACAATCTTCTTTTATAATGTTATCTGCCAGCTTTAAAGCAATCTTTACTCGCATAAAGACTGCACAGCTTTCCTGATATCATTTTTGAAGACATAGCTGCCTGCAACAAGTACATCTACACCAGCCTCTTTACAAAGTTTTCCAGTAACATCATTGATGCCGCCATCTACTTCAACAAGTGCATGAGAATGCATTTCCTCAATCAATGCCTTTGTTTCACGGATCTTCTCAGGTGCGTTTTCTCTAAATTTCTGACCGCCAAAGCCTGGTTCTACAGACATGATCAATACAAGATCAAAGTCAGCTACGTAAGGTCGCAATACTTCTACTGGTGTATCCGGCTTAATGGAAATACCAGCTTTTTTATTGCGTGCATGAATCTTATCCGCTAGTACTTTAATATCTTTTTCTTCCACAGCTTCATAGTGGAATGTAACTAGATCCGCACCTGCATCCATAAATACATCTGCATAGTACATTGGATCTTTGATCATTAAATGTACATCTTTATATAATGGAGAAGCTTTGCAGAATGCTTTTAGAATATCTGGTCCAAAGGATAAGTTTGGTACAAAGTTTCCATCCATCACATCATAATGCATCCATTCAGCACCAGACGCATTCAATTCATCAAGTTGTTTTTTTGTATCACTGTAATCAAGTGACAATACACTAGGCGCAATAATCATTAGAATTTTTCCCTTCTTTCATGAATCATTTGTAATACTTGTAAATAATTTTTATATCTTTCCTTCGGAATCAAACCATCTTCTACTGCCTGCTTGACAGCACACATTGGTTCATTTTCATGAATGCAGTCATTAAACTTGCATTTTCCAATATATGGAAGAAAATCAGGCACGTAATTTCCCAGTTCATTTGCATTCACATGTGCAAAATCCAAGGATGAAAAACCAGGCGTATCCGCAACAAGCCCGCCAGCTACCTTATGTAGCTCATTGTGACGTGTTGTATGTTTTCCTCTGCCTAACGCTTTTGAGATTTCCTGCGTTGCTAAATGGAATGTTGGATCCAGCTGATTTAACAATGTACTTTTACCAGCTCCTGATTGCCCCGTTAATACAGATATCTTTCCTTCTAGAAAAGAAGAAACTGCAGGATTCAAAGAGCCTTTCGCAGTACGAATGACTTTCATTGGTCCTCTTTCATATTCACGGATTCTTTCTTCAACTTCTTCACTGATTCCAAGATCCGTTTTCGTAACGATCAGCATTGGTTCAATACCGCTTTTCATAATCAGCATTGATAGACGATCAATTAAGGCTGTTGAAAAGTCAGGATCTTTAACAGACATCACAATCAATACCTGATCAACATTCGCAACACTTGGACGAATCATTTCATTTCTTCTTGACAATATTTTTTCAATGACATATCTGCCATGGGATTCTTTGCATTCAACAATATCACCTGTAACAGGTACACGCTGCTTACGAATCTTCCCTGTCAGAATACTGTCAAAAGTATTCCCATCTTCATCCATTAATGTATATTCTTTTGAAACGATTTTTACTATTCTTGCTTTCATTCTTCCTCTTATGATTAGTAATAATACAGTGTAATATAGTTATTTTCTTTCTGCGTATAAGATGTGCCATATGCTGGATCACATGAAATAACGACACCAGGCGTAATACTGTCTAATTCTTCCTGACTCATTTGTGTTGTATCACGATTACTTGTTCTTACAACTGCCCCCATACGTTCGAGTTCACGCTGTGCACTTTGTACATCCATACCGATAATATCATCTGGAATCGTAATCGTTGGATATGTTGCGTATACCAATGTGATTTCATTTGGCTTGGATGGATCAAATAATGTTCCTGCCTGCAGCTTTTCCTGACGAAGAATGGTTCCACCCGTTTTCATAGAATCTTCTGAAACTGCATTTACAGTTAGATTTGGATATTGACTGTTCAATTGTTTTTTTACATCTGTTATATTCTGTCCAACAAAATCATCACATGTAACGCCAATGCCACTAGATACGACAAGAGAAATAGAAGTGTCACTGCCAACTTCACTGCCTTCTTCAGGAGAAGATGAAATAACAATTCCCTGTTCTGTCTCTTCTGTCAATTCATAAGATATATTAGATTCATCAATATTTAAATTGGCCTTATGCAATGCTTTTTCAGCATCTTGCAGACTCATTCCCTGAATAGAAGGAACTTTTGTATTGCGTGGCAGGAAATTAAATATCAGTGCTGCAATGATTCCCACAACAACGACAATTCCAAATATCGTCGCAACAAGTTTTGTATAGTTTTTTCCTTTTCCATGAGAAGAAGTTTCATATGTATGAGAAGATGTGAAATTTGTATGTTTCCCTCTAGCTGGTTCTGCCTTTACATTTGTCTGTTCTTTTTTCTGCTTCTGAATATCTTCATGCAATACAAGTTTTCTCTCATTCAAGCGTTCTGGTCTTAAACAGGTTGAAATATCTTGCAGCATTTCTCGACATGAACCATAACGATTGTTTGGATCTTTTGCGGTTGCACGTGTAATTACATTTGCGATACTTTGTGGAACAGATGCATTGATCAATCGTACATCAGGCATTGGCTCTCGCATATGCTTTAAAGCAATCTGTACTGCCTGATCTGCTTTAAACGGTACATCTCCCGCAAGCATTTCATACAGCACAATTCCTAAAGCATAGATATCTGACTGTGGAGAAGCTGCTTCTCCCTTTGCAAGTTCAGGTGCAAGATAATGCACACTTCCCATAACATTGTTTGCCTGCGTCAATTGCATCGAACCTTTCGCTGTCGCAATACCAAAGTCAAGAATCTTGATAGAACCATCTGCTTTAACGATGACATTCTGTGGTTTGATATCACGATGAATGATGCCTCTACTATGTGCTTCTGAAATTGCAGAACACAATTGCTTCATAATATCTACAGCTTCTTCATTCACGAGTGGTCCACGTGAACGAATGACTTGTTTCAATGTCTTTCCCGTAACATATTCCATGACAATATAGTGATGTCCCTTATAATCACCAACGTCATAGATTTCAACAATATTTGGATGCGCTAAAGCTGCAGCTGCCTGTGCTTCTCTTTCAAAACGTAAAATACTGACTGCATCTGTAGATAAGTCAGCTCTTAAGATTTTGATAGCAACCTGACGATTCAGTATCGTATCGACCGCAAGAAAAACATCGGCCATACCACCTTGTCCGATATGAGAAACAACTTCATAACGATCTGCGATAACATTCTTACGATTTGTCATTACGCTTCACCATCCATATCAATAAATATGACTGTTACGTTATCATATCCACCTGCATCCAATGCACTCTTCATTAGTTTTCGAGCACTCAATGATGGATCCATATCTGTATCCAGTAAAATGGATTTCATTTTTTCTTCTTCAACATATCCATGTAACCCATCAGAACATAATAAAATACCATCCATATGTTCCTTATGCAGATCAATATCTGCATGTACACTTTCCCAAACACCAAGTGCATTTGTCAGTATATTTTTCTTTGGATATGTTTTTGCTTCTTCTGGCGTCAATTCTCCATGAATCAGCATATCATTCACAAGGGAATGATCCGTTGTCAATTGTGTCAATCTAGAATGATCATATAATGCATATGCACGAGAATCACCAATATTTACAATCAATTTTCCAAAGGAAGTAATCATGACACCACAGAATGTTGTGCCCATGCCTTTTAGATTCTCATGTGTCTGTCCATATTCAAATATTTGTAAATTACATGCGTTGATAGCTGAAGTGATCCACTTTCTAGCTTCTTCCTCACTTGTGAATTGTTCCGTTTCAGAAAATACTTTTGAAAAGAAACGTACTGTCATTCTAGAAGCAATATCGCCTCCAAAATTACCACCGATTCCATCTGCAACAATCGCAAAAATGTCATTTGCTTCATTCGTCGCAATGACATAAGAATCCTGATTATTTTTTCTCACAAGCCCTTTATCTGTAATTCCATAATATTTCATGAAGATTGTTTATTCCTCTCATGTTTTGCACGTAATTGACCACATGCAGCATCAATATCATCACCATGCTTCTGACGAAGTGTAGCCTTTACACCATGCTTCATCAAGATGTCATAGAAATGCAATGCCTTTTTATCATCGACACCAATATATCCATTTTCATCTACTTGATTGTATGGAATCAAATTGATATATGCATTCATTCCACGAACTAGATTTGCTAATGTGATTGCCATTTCATCAGAATCATTCACACCATGTAAAAGAATATATTCAAATGTCAGACGTCTATGATTGTCTTCACTGTATTCTCTTAATGCCTGCATCAGTTCATCTAATGGATAAGCTTTGGCAATTGGCATTAATTTTCTACGCAGTTCATTTGTAGGTGCATGTAAAGAGATTGCAAGATTGTATTGATAATGGCCTTGCGCAAATTCTCTAATTTTTGGAACAATTCCACAAGTTGAAATTGTGATATGTCTTGATCCGATTGCTAAACCAAGATCTGAGTTTACAATAGAACAGAAATTCATGACATTCGTATAGTTATCAAAAGGTTCTCCTGTACCCATCACAACAATGTTATCAACCCTTCTACCTTCTTTGTCTAACTGTTTTTGAACAAACATGACTTCTCCAACGATTTCACCCGCTGTTAAATCACGCTGCTTCTTTAATAGACCAGAGGCACAGAATGAACATCCCATATTGCAGCCAACCTGAGATGTTACGCATAAAGAATCACCATACTGAAAGTGCATTAAAACAAGTTCTACACTAGAACCATCTTGTAATTCCGCTAGAAACTTAATTGTTCCATCATGAGAAACCTGCCTTTGGATTTCCTTCAGTGGTTCAATGGAGTATTCCTGTTTTAACTGTTCAATAAAAGATTTCGGAAGATCACTCATTTCATCAAATGAGGATACTCTTTTCCGATATAGCCAAGAAAAAATCTGTTTTGCACGATAAGCTTTCTGTCCATGTGCTTCCAGCATTTCTTGCATTTGTTTAAATGTTAAATCATATATTGTTTGCATACACACCTATTCTACCATATTATTCTTGATTTTTTGTCAGCTTTGCGATGTAAAAGCCATCATAATGTTCTTCAAATGGGAAGACTGTTCTTTCTTCAACACAAATAAATTCTGGATGTTCCTTCAAAAAATTTTTGATTTGTCCTGAATTCTCTTTTTTATTTAATGTACATGTAGAATATACAAGAATCCCACCTTTTTTCAGATATAAGGAAGAAACTTCCAGGATCTTCTTCTGTGTATGAATAATTTCATCAATATTTTCTGGTTTTAAATGATAACGGATTTCTGGCTTATGAGAAAGATCCCCTAATCCAGAACAAGGTACATCACATAAGATACGATCAAAACTCTCTTCTTCAAAAGAAACTTTTGTTGCGTCATTCACTTTAGTTTCTACATTTGTATTTCCACACTTTTCCATCAACTGATCAATCAGTTGACAACGATGTTCATAAAGATCACAGGCAATCACTTTTCCTGTATTCTGCATATAGCTGGATATGAGCTGTGTCTTTCCACCTGGAGCAGCACAAATATCTAATACCTGCATGTTTTCTTTCACATCTAGATATTTGACTGGCAAGATCGAAGCTGGATTTTGAATCAGTACCTGTCCATTTTTAAAATACTCACTTGCAACAATGGATTGATTCATCGTGAATGATTCTGCATTGATAAAATGAATCGATGGATCAAGCATGAGCTGTTCCTTCGTTATCTTTAATGGATTCATTCTTCCATAGACCTTTGGAATCTTCTGATCTGCTTCAAGAATCTTGAGCGTTGTTTCTTCACCATAATGTGCGTTCCACATATCAATGATCCATTTTGGATGTGAATAAAGAATTTCTTTTTCTATAGTTGTCTGTAAACCATTTGCCTGTACTTTCCTAAGGATGGCATTCACAAAGCTTTGATCATGTGTATTTACAAGATCATGCACTTCATTCAGGATTGCATAGTCTTTTTCATTTGTAAAAAACATTTCAAATACCGCAATATCAATCGCAAGTGCTGTTTTCAGTTTTGTCCTTTTTGCGTATTTTCTCCATTGATATTCAAGATATGTATAGTTTCTTAATACTCCATATACAATATTTGTTACGGATGCCATCTCTTCTTTTTTGATTTTACTTTCACGCATGATTAAAGATGCATATCCGTCATCATGCATAATTCTATATAAAATATTCAATGCTTCACTTCTTGCACTCATAAAACTCCTTTAATCCAGTGTCAATGGATTGACATCAATACGTACTGTATTGATATCCATTTCTGTATCTGTTAATACATCTTTGACTTGCTTTCTCATTTCATCTAGATTTTTCCCTTTTAATAAGATTCTTTGACGATATAGATCTTTTTTCTTTAATAGAGAAATAATACCGATGACTTTAAAATTTCCTTGTAGATGATGCATCAGCAACAATGAAGTATGATCCACTTTATTCTGTTGTGTGGAAGATACTGTAATTGCGATGAGATACGTATATGGAGGATATTGCCCTGCTTTTCTAAACTGCATCTCATGCATAAAAAACTTCTCATAGTTCTGCTCTTTCGTACATTGAATGACATAGTGAGATGGATCAAATACCTGTATGACAACTTCACCATTAGTCTCTTTTCTTCCACTTCTGCCGCTTGCCTGCATCAGTAAATCAAATGTTGCCTCTGCACTTCTAAAATCAGTACGATTCAATCCCTCATCTCCATTGATGATTCCAACAAGCGTTACATTTGGAAAATCCAGTCCCTTGGCAATCATCTGTGTTCCTAATAAAATTTCAGCTTCTTGCTTTTCAAACGCTTTTAATATTTTCGCATGTGCATTTTTTCGACTCGTTGTATCGGCATCCATGCGTAATGTTTTAACGCCTGGAAACATCTGATGCACTTCTTCTTCCAGTCTTTCTGTTCCAAAGCCAAACGTTGTAAAACCATCTCCACTTCCACAATGTGGACAGATTCTAGGGACATACATTTCATACCCGCATGTATGACATTTCATTTTTCCAATATCTCTATGATAGCTCATTGCGATATCGCAATGTGGACAGCGAATAACTTCCTGACATGATTTGCATCGCAGTTGTGAATGAAATCCTCTGCGATTCAAAAGCAAGATAATTTGCTTATGTAATGCTAACTGCTGCTGCATTTTATTTTTTAATGTATCGGAAAGAATAAAAGATTCTCCATGCATCATTGCACGTTTCATATCTACTAATGTAATATCCGCAAAACAATGATTGATTCTTTCTTTGATTTCAACAAGATGATATACATGTCGCAATGCTCTTGCATAGGAATCTAGCGAAGGCGTTGCAGAACCTAGAATGACTTTACAGCGATGGTATTTCCCTCTTTGTATCACAATGTCTCGTGCATGATAACAAGGCTGTACATCCTGCTTGTAAGATGCATCATGTTCTTCATCCATTACAATCAGTCCTAATCGATCAAATGGTAAAAATACAGCACTTCTTGTCCCTACTACGATCCGTGCCTGGTTGTTTTTTACAAGCTTCCACTGTTCATATTTTTCCTGTGCATTTAAACCAGAATGATAAATCGCCAGTGCATTATGAAAGCGTGAAGAAACACGTTCAATCATCTGTGGTGTCAATGCGATTTCTGGTACAAGAATCAATACTTGTTTTCCTTGCTTTAAACATTCCATCGCAAGCTGCAGATAAACTTCAGTTTTACCTGAGCCCGTGACCCCATGTAAAAGATACACCGCATCATCTGTATCCGTAATTTCATGCATTGCCTTATTTTGACTATCCAACAATGCAAATGGTGCATCCATGACTTCATTTTCAATGGGTTTGGCATCTCTTTCTTCTTCAAATAAAATGAATGCATTCTTTTCTACCAGTGTATGCGGAATTGTTTTAAACATTTCACGCAGCGTAGAATATTTCACTTTTCCATTCTGTTGAACATAAAGATATGCCTGCAATTGTTTTGGTGTCAGATTCACTTCTTCATCTGATAATTTCACCCATTTTTCTTTCACACGATGTTTATCTTTTCCAAGTGGTTTTACAATGGATGGAAGCATTGCCTGAAAACATGAAATCGTTGTAGATAATGTCTGTTGTTTCATCCATAAGGCAAGATCATGCAGCTCTTCATTGATCAATGGCTGTTCATCAATAATATTTGAAATATATTTAAGAGAAAATCCAAATCTCTGTTTGATTTGTTCTTCTGTTTCTTCTGTATACGTACAGCTTTCACTAAAGCCTGTTAACTGCTTCACGCCAAAAGGAACAGAAACTCTGCATCCTTGTGGAATTTCAACATTTGAAAGATAGGAATATGTCTGATCTAACGAACGAACGGGATGTTCGATCCACACTTCAACAATATACATACCTATTATTTTACATGGAGTTGTCATATTCGCATAGAATAAAGCGAAAGAAGAAGGTAAAATAGATACTAGATAAGTGAGGAAAGTTTTTATGAAAATCACAAGAAAATATACACTTGGTATCATTGGACTCGGACATATGGGAACAGCCATTGCACGTGGTGCAGTTAGAAAAGAATATATTGAACGCTATAAAATTGCGGTATATGACCATAGCGAACACGCAAAAAACGATTGTCGTATTGAAGGCTTTGACAATCTTTCTTCATTGAAGGAACTTGTTGAAAATTCTCATATTGTTTTACTCGCGGTAAGACCTCAACAGATTGAAGAAGTATTAGATGAAATCAAAGACTATGATATTCATACATTACTATCCATCGTCACAGGTGTTTCCATTCAGCATTTGCAATCCAGATTGAACAATGCACCAATCATTCGTTCTATGCCAAATACACCATTACAGATCAATGAAGGTGCAACTGCATTATGTAAATCAGAAAACTGCAAAGCAGATGACTATGACTTTGTATTCCAGCTGTTCGCTACGATGGGCGTCACAAAAACTGTCAAAGAAGAACAGATGGAAGATATCGTTGCCGTCCATGGTTCTACACCTGCCTATATTTATTACTTTGTACAATGTATTTTAGAAGATGCGAAAAAAAGAGGCATCGACGAAGATGTTGCAAGATCTTTACTTGTACAGACCGTTATCGGTTCTGGCAAACTGTTACAGAAATATGCAGATAAACCACTAGACGAATTCATTGATGAAGTATGTTCTGAAGGTGGCACAACGATTGAAGCTGTCAAACAGTTCAAGAAAGATAATCTGGAAACAATTGTACATGATGCAAATGAGAAATGTATTGCACGTGCAAAACAACTTGGAAAATAAATGACAGGGAGATTAATGAACTCCCTGCTTTTATTTATGCGGTTTGTGTCTGTACGTCTTCTGTATATGTTTCTGGATTCAGCTGTAGAAGCTGGATATGGTCCTTTGCTTCTTCTGCAATGCAGGCACATGCATCCGCGATTCTTTCCAGATTATCAAGTAAAGTAGAATAGCTGACCTGTAAAGATGGATCACATTCTTTACTCTTGACTCGTTCTAGATGTGATTTGTGATATTTTCTTTCTTCATTTCTCAGTACATTACGAATCAGAATAACTTCCTGTGCACATTCTCTATCCCCAGTCACAATTGCATGCATCGATTTTCTTAATAGATCTGTCACTCGATCAATACTATGATCCATCTGTTCACTTGCCATCATAGAAAATGATTTATTCATTGCACTTGTTTCTTTCAAGATATGATCAATATCTCTACAGCGATCTGAGATTCTTTCCAGGTTATTGGATACATATAAGTATCCTGCAAGCTGTTCTGCCTGTTGTTCTGTAATAGATGCATTGGAGAACATTTTCGTAATATAGTCTGCAATCTCTTCCTGTAAGTCATGTACCTGCTTTCGCATATCATGGAATGCGGCAAACTGCTTTGAATCTTTGCCATGATGTAATGCTGATTTTAATTTCTGTAATACTTCTACTGTACTGTTACCTAATCTAGAAGTTTCTTCAGAAACAAGATACATTGCGACAAGTGGCTGATCAATGACATGTTCATCTAGATATTGTGGCTGTGACGTTGATTTTACAGTTTCATTTCCATCTGGAATGATTGTTGTAACAATCTTTACCATCAACTTGATCAGTGGCAGCCATGCAAGTGTACATACAACATTGAATAATGTGTGCGCATTTGCTATCTGTCTAGAAATAATATCCACTTCATTTCCCTGTGGAGAAATCATCATTACGACTTTAGCGAATAAAGGGATAACTGTTAGAAATACAATACTGCCTGTGATATTGAAAATACTGTGTGAAATTGCTGTTCTTTTAGCATTCTTGCTTTGACCAATAGATGCTAATAAAGCAGTGATCGTTGTACCGATGTTATCTCCTAATAAGATAGGAATTGCACCTGTTAAGCCAATGACGCTATGGATGCCATCAGGTCCTGCTTGAGAAGCAAAGTTCTGCAATACCGCAATCGTTGCGGAAGATGACTGTACAACAAGTGTCATACCTGCACCTAAGATAACACCTAGAACGGGAATATCTTTTACTTTATCCATCATTTCTAAGAAGAATGGTGCTGTTGCCAATGGTTTCATGACTGTACCCATGATTTCAATACCTTCAAACAGCAATCCAAATGAGAATATTGCTAAACCAATATTTTTCATCTTTTCATTCTTACAGATGAAATTCATCATAAATCCAGCAAATATAATTGGATAAATATAGTCTGTAATTTTAAAAGCCATGAGCTGTGCTGTCATTGTTGTACCAATATTGGCACCAAAAATAACAGAAATCGCCTGTGGCAGTGTCATCAGATTTGCGGAAACAAATCCAATCGTCATAACTGTCGTAGCACTAGATGACTGCAATACAGCAGTAACCAAGGCACCTGCAAGTGCACCCATGACAGGATTCTTTGTTAAAAAACCAAGAATCTTTTTCATCTTCTCACCTGCAGCTTTTTGCAAAGCATCAGACATGCTATTCATTCCATATAGAAATAATGCAAGTCCACCTATCAATCCAAACACGATTTTTACACTTTCGTTCATAATCTTTCCTCTTTGTTAAGAACATGTTAAGTGTAAAATTCTTCTCCTTCTATCTTCTCACTCGAAAGTTTTTGTAAAATATTTGTAAAGTGGTCTTATTTACATGCTGAAACAGTGCCATCTTCGTTAACTTGACACTGCATGGAAGAATCCGCTGGCAATATCATATTTACTACCGGTGTATTTTCACAGGAAATAAATGTTAATTTTGTATTCTTTGTAAGATCTACAGAAGTTACTCCTGTGTTAGAAAATGTAAGTGTCTGCAGTTCTGTAAAGTATTCAATGCCTTGTAGACTTGTTAAAGATGGATCTTCTGGTGCAATGATTGCAATCACACTAGAAAGCTCTTCTCCACTGAGTTCACCATTTCCATCTTTATCAAAATTCTTTTGAATATATGTACGAAATAATGTATCCGGAAATGTTGTTTCATCTAAAGCAATTGCATTCTTGACTGATTGTTCATCTGAAGTATCATTGACTGCTTTTAACTGCTTCTGATGACTTTTCAGATAGATACCGCCAAACGCCACGACAACACCAAATAACATAAAACAAACAATAATGGATACTATTTTTCTTTTTCTTTTTTCATTTTGCTTCTGTAAAGAAATGACATGCATTGCCTGTGTTTCTGCAGGCATATCACGATCAATATGAATAATCCCTGTATCTTCAAAAATATCACGGTCGGTCTTACTCATCTGATCCATGGCACGTGTAAATTCTTCTTCACTAGGTCCGTCATTCACTTCTTCTTTGATTGTAGAAAAATCTAGAAAATCATCATTTTGTTCATTCTTTTTTTCATTCATACTTTTTGCCATTAAGGCGGCCTTTCTTTCCGCCTTCACAAACCAGTAATGAAATTACTGGCAAATCTTGCCT
>CAKVBD010000035.1 GCA_934725105.1 uncultured Bulleidia sp.
AGGTGTTGAAATTCATTCAATTCCTCATGTTATTTGAAAATCAATTTCTTGACACCTCATCCAATTTTGGAGCGCCAGAAAAGAGAATCATTATGACTCTTCTTCTACTCCATATTTACTCTGAATAAGTCTTGCAATCTTGCCAACAACTCTATCACAGATCTCATCTGTTTCTGCTTCTGCCATGACTCTCAGTAATGGTTCTGTTCCACTTGGTCTGACAAGAACTCTTCCATTGCCATGCAATTCCTTTTCTACAGATGCAATTGCTGCATTGATTTCTTCATCATGCAATACCTGTGTCTTGTCTACAACCTTAACATTCACTAACAGCTGTGGATAGATTGTTAACCCTTCACACAATTCATCAATTGTCTTGCCTGTTCTCTTCATGACTTTCAGAATAGACAAAGCTGTCATTAAACCATCTCCTGTTGTTGCGTGGTGCTTCAGAATGATATGTCCAGACTGTTCCCCACCAACGATATAGCCATGCTTGCACATCTGTTCATAGACATATTTGTCACCAACCTGTGTCTTTTCAACGTTGATGCCGTCTCTTTCCATTGCTTTCCATAGACCAAGATTTGCCATGACTGTTGTAACGATTGTATTGCCTGTCAATGTATTCTGATCTTTGTAGTATCTGCCCAGGATATAAAGCATATAGTCGCCATCTACAAGTTCTCCATTTGGACGAACAAGGATCTGACGGTCTGCATCTCCATCAAATGTCAATCCAAGATCATATTCACCCTCATGTTCTCTCATGTACTGCTGGAACATCTGTGGGTGTGTTGAACCTGCCTTTGTATTGATATTGATACCATTTGGTTCATTATGCATTGCATATACATTTGCACCAAGCATCTTCAGTGCTCTTTCAGCAGTTACACTTGCTGAACCATTGGCACAGTCCATAGCGATATTCACACCATGCAGATCAATATCAAACTCTTCACACACAAAGTTCAAATAGTTTTCAATGCCTCTTTCATAAGGAACAATTTTACCGATTGCTTCTCCTGTAGCGTATTCCAGTGTAACTTTGCCATCAATGTAGTCTTCAATCAGATCTTCTACATCACTCGTTAATTTAATACCATCCTTAGAGAATACCTTGATTCCATTATCATAGAATGGATTATGAGATGCAGAAATCATTGCACCACATTCAAAGTCTTCATTGTGTGTCAGATAGCAGATTGCTGGTGTTGGACAGTATCCAACAAGATAAGCATCACACCCTTGTGAAGCAATACCAGCTGCCAATGCATTTTCTAGCATGTCACTGGAAAGTCTTGTATCCTTTCCGATAACGATCTTTTTCTTGCCTTCTTTTGAATAGTAGTAGCCTAGATATCTGCCTACCTGAAATGCTCTATCCGCTGTCAAAGTTTCATTTGCTTTTCCACGAATTCCATCTGTTCCGAAATATTTAGTCATTATTGACATTTCCTCCTTCGCTCTGGTCTGCGTCACTTGTTTCACCTAAAACATTTAATTCATATTCTGATTCATTCAATGTATATACAACAAATCCATCTGTTGGCTGTTCAATCTGCAATGCAAATTTCTGCAAGCCAGGCTGCACATCTTTCATATCAATATATACGTTGATATCATCTGCCGTTAATTTATCAATGTTATTCTTTGTACCTTTTACAGTGACAGATGTTGTTGTCTTATTATCTGGCTGAGAAGCCTTGTAATGCTTGTTATTGTTAATGACATTGATTGGAATATCATCAATTGTTTTTTCTTCCGCATCAGCAAGCGTAATGTTCATTGTAACCTGTGTATTTGTCGCACTTGTTACACCAGCTGGTAAAACAATTGGACGTAATACAGTTGAATCCTTTGTTAACGTACTTGCATCTAATGTAACGACGACCTGATCAATATTCGCAAGTGTTGTTTCGGAACCATAGATTGTCACTGTCTGCTGATCCATTGTAATCGAATCAATAGCTTTTCCATCCGGAACTTCACCACTCACCTGTACTTGAATATTGACAGATTTATTCGGAGAAGTCACTGGAACTTTCACATGCACTGTATTTGGAACAATATCTGCATTTACTGGTTTACCAGTAGAATCATATGCAACAAGTGTTGCATCCTGTTCAAAGTCTGCGGATTGACCACTGACATCAATTAAGGCCTTAACAAAGGCAATTGAATCTAATGTATCCTTAGAAGCACGAACGTTGATCTTTGTATATTCAAATTCAGGTGTACCTGCAGAATAGATCTGTTCCATCTTATCCTGATTAATAAAGTCATAGGAAATATCAAACTGACGCGTTGTCTTCTTCTTCATCACAACATTGACGTTTGTAGGATTCACCACAACATTGACATTGTTTCCATAGCCTTCTGTTGTCAGTTTAATTTCATGTTCTCCTTCTGTTAATCCATCCAGATCACAGATGACCGTACCATTTTCTGCATTTGCGGCAGAAGTTACATTAGCGGCATCTCCCGTCAAGATAACATCTACTGTTTCAGGCAATCCTGAAATCTCAAACGTATCAGAGTTATATTTTGATAGAACCGTTACATCAGATAACGTTTTAGAATAACGCAGAGATGACTGGAAGGAAGTAGATAATGCATTGTAATTCACAATTGCATATAACAGAACCGCAAGAAGCAATGAAACTACCTTACTATATTTTTCATTGAACAGAACCTTATCTAAGAATGTTGAGAAAGCACGTAATACTCTAAATAGAAAATCTTCCATTTTTTCATATGTTCTTTTCACTTTCTTAGATTGTTCCGCAATCCGATTTGCACGTTCTGTTTTATTTTCTAAATTTGTGTTCTTTTTGCTCATTCTCGATCACCTCCTTTAGAATCATTCTTGGATGTGTTGTCGAGCTTTTCAACCATTTTAAATTCTTTTTCCAATTCATGATTAAAACCAACGATCTTAGAAATGTCTAATTTGCTTGTATCAAATTGACGATCTTCTTCATTTAAGATTGGTGTAATCTTTGTTTCTTTTTGTACCTTATATTGATTATATGCATTCTCACGTGCTGCTTTGACTTCTTCAGGTGTCATTTTCGCAACTGGCTGCACTTTCGTTTGTGTTGTTACCTGTTGAGGAACTACCTTTTTTTCCTGTGTTGGATAAGATGGTGCTGGACGTTTCTTTTTATGTGGCAGTTTAATTTCAGCAGCTTTTGCTTCTTCATCTGCCAGCTGATGAATCATCTGTACATCTTTCTGTACTTCATCATGAATGATATCTTCACTTGTTTGAGGTGCAGACTGTTTCTTAACTTTCAACATAGAAAGAATGCCACGTGTATCTTCATCATCACCATTTGACTTCTTTGACGACTTATCATTATTGCTGGAAACAATTGCTTTATATAAGTATGCTCTTAGTGATTCTCTATCCTTGATAGGAATAATCTTTCCACCTTCTGTAATAGATACTGCACCTGTTTCTTCGGAAACAACGATTGTTACCGCATCTGTAACTTCAGAAAAACCAATGGCAGCTCTATGACGCGCACCAAAACGAGAAGGAAGATCTGCATTTGTTGGTGGAAAATATGCAGAAGCACACGCAATCTTATCTCCCTGGATAATAACTGCACCATCATGTAATGGTGTACTTGTAACAAAGATAGATGTTAATAATTCTGCCGTAACATCAGAATTCAGCTTTGTTCCTGTCGCAACATATGCATCCAGTGACTGACTTTCTTCAATGGAAATCAAAGCACCTGTCTGATCTTTACTTAAAAGCATCACTGCAGTAACGATCTGCTCTACAAGATTTTCCTTTTCATTTCCTGTTAATGTTGTCATACGAGAGAAAATATTGGATTGTCCAATCTTTTCAAGCAATGAACGAATTTCTGGCTGAAAGATAATAATAATTGCCAGAAATCCATAGTTGATAAACATATCTGCCAGGTATTCCAAAGATTTTAATCCAAGCAGTTTTGCTAATGCATCGATGACAATGACAAGGATAATACCTTTAAAGATCTGAATCGTTCTTTGATTTGAACGAACAATTTTCAATGCATAGAAAAAAATAAACCACATCACAAAGATGTCCAGCAGCATTACAATGAATGAACGAATATTTGAAAATGTTAAACCAAATGAATATATAGACAAGAGGATCACGCTCCTTTTTTTTTATTTCTTGCATTATTATAACATACGTATAAACGCACTTACAGATACTACGTGAACGCTTCTATCTGTAAGAATTTCATTTTTTACTGATAAAATACAACATTTTGAAGAAATACATTTTTTCTTAAATTTGATTAAAAAATAGACAATGTTAATTCAACACTGTCTATTTCTTCTGAATGCGATGAAATTGTGGCTGAATGATGATTTCTTTTGCAACAATTCCACTTCTCTGCAAGAGAATCTGTTCAACAACATTGGCAATATCTACCGGATACAGACAACATCCATCACTCTCATCTGCCTGAAAGTCTGCATTTCGATATAGATTTGTTTCCGTCATATCTGGAATCAAACACGTTACCTTGACACCATGTTTCCGATTTTCTTCAAATATAGAATTTGAAAAGGAAATCAAGGCTGCTTTTGTACTTGCGTAGCACGCAGCATGTGGTGATGGGTGTGTTCCTGTAATACTTGCAACATTGATTATCATCCCTTGTCTAAGACGCAATGTTCTTATATAGTGCTGACTCATCCGTTCTGGAATCTCAAGATTCAATTTGATCATCTCGTGAATTTTAGCATCACTCATCGTTTCATGCATTCCATAGTATGCACATCCTGCATTATTCACTAAAACATCAATTTCTCTTGGCAAAGAATGCATCATTGCCTGATATTGTTTTTCATCTAGTAAATCACATACAACAGCATGAAACCTTACACCTTCTGTAAAGTTTCTACCAATGCCATATACTTCATATCCATTCTTTACAAGTACTTCCGCAATGGCTTTGCCAATTCCTGAAGATGCTCCTGTTACGATTGCCGTTTTCATTTATTCATTCTCCCATTGATAAATTTTATCTTTGACTTCCTCCAGTGCATCTAAGACCGTATGTTCCACTTTTTCCTGGATATCATCTCTTAGATGATAAAATCCATGATCACAGACATATGGATATTGTAAAACACTGCTGGATGGATATTGCTTTCGCATATCTTTGAGATAATTCTTGGATATACGAAATGATCCAATACTGATATCTTTCACTTGTTTCAAATCAATACTTTCTTTCACAAGTCGTACCATTTCTAAATATTCTTTTTCATACCCCTGAAAAGCAATAATCGGATCAAAGCATAAGCGTACAGGATATCCTGACGCCATTGCTTCCCGGATCATTGCAATTCTCTTTGTTAATGCTGGTGTTCCATGTTCATAGTGCGCTATGACATATTCTGGAGAAAGCGTAAAAGCTAAAATCACGCGTTCACTCACACATACATTCTTCCAGTCTTGTGAATATGTTCCTTTTGTTCGTATTTCAATACAAAGAGAAGGGTGTTTTTCTGTAAATTCACTTAAGATCTTTGCATATTGTGTGATTGGTTCCAATGCAAGCATATCCGTATCATAAGATACACATAAATAAATAGAATGCTCTTTTAAACGATTTTCAATTTCATTCAGAAAATCTTCAATATTCACAAATATTACTAAATTACCAGAAGGATACATACCTTTCAGGAAACAATATTCACAATCATAAATACAATTCATCATTGTTGTTGTGTAATAGAAATTTGCATAATCAAACGATTGACATACAGGAGAAGCAGAATATAGAAAATCATTCTTTTTTTTAGCTAGAATCAGATTCTGTGAAGATTTCTGATGTGCATGCGACTGCTTCTTGCGATTAAATACATCACGATAATCATGAATGATAATTTTTGAAGCATGTGGAAAAAACGATGTAATCTTTTTTGTCATCGAACTATCTTTAATATCTTCTTCAATATAAATATGTGAGAATTTATTCACCACAACATCTTCTTTGAAATGCATTCAATACTCTCTTTCCATCTTCTTTTTCTTGAATATCCTGTCTTAAAAGTTCATGTAGAATCGATACATAATCAATCTCTGCACTCATACAATACAGAACGATTTGATCAATCTGATTTGCCTGCGTTGTTGAGGCATGGATCTTATCTTTGAACTGTTGTACCACTACATCCATTTCTTTTTCTTCTTCTTTGTGAAATACAAAAATCTTTTGGATGATTTCTTTTAAAACCGGAATATTTTCTTTTGATCTTTTATAAACTTCATCTGCATGAATACTTCTTGCATCCTGATCTGTAGTATAGCGAAGAAACATCATTTCATGAGGTCCCACAAATCGATTTGCACTTTGATAGACAGCACTGGATTCCATGTCATATAAGCAATAGGATGGATATTTACAATGCATATCTTCTAAATACTCTTTTAAATGAAATGGTGCAGGTAATGTACTTCTTGGATTGATATCATCCTGCAATAATTGACTCCCTGTAAAAAAGCCACATTCCTTACAGCCTGTTGAAATCAATAGATCAGGATAATATGCAATTCCTGTATCGATATCGCAGATCGAACAAGCTTGAAATAAACCTGTTGCTTTTGGATCTAAATACGCACTGCATCCATAAGAAAGAACAAATGGATGCGAAGAATGCATCAATGTCATTGTTACAGCAGCACTGGCATTTTCTTTTCCCACACCAGTTAATGTACATCGTATTGTATGTTCTTCATTACTGAACTGATCAAATACTGTATTCATTTCTTTCTTTAGATGAAATGCTTCAATCAAAGGCTTTGCTTCTGGATATATTGCACAAAATATTTCTAACATGTTTCCATTATAAAGCAAAACTGCACGAAATTCGTGCAGTTATTCTTCTCCAATTGCATTTCCAGTATACAACTGATAATATCTACCCTTCTTTGCGATAAGTTCATCATGATTGCCTCTTTCAATGATACGTCCATTTTCAAGTACCATAATACAATCAGAGTTTTGAACAGTAGATAATCGATGAGCAATCACAAATGTTGTTCTTCCATTCATCAAAGCATCCATACCCTTCTGTACAAGAGATTCCGTTCTCGTATCAATGGATGAAGTTGCTTCATCTAGAATCATTGCTGGAGCGTCTGCTACTGCAGCTCTAGCAATAGACAACAATTGTCTTTCTCCTTGAGAAAGGGTACCGCCATCTGCTTTGATTTCTGTATTGTATCCATCAGGAAGTCTTCTGATAAAACCATCTGCATTTGCAAGCTTTGCAGCCGCAATACACTCTTCATCCGTTGCATCGAGTCTTCCATAACGGATATTATCCATGATTGTTCCTGTAAACAGGTGCGTATCCTGTAAAACAATACTCAAAGATTTTCTAAGAGAAGATTTCTTGATCTTGTTAATATTGATATCATCATATCTGATTTTTCCATCTTCAATATCATAGAAACGGTTGATCAGATTTGTAATCGTTGTTTTACCAGCACCCGTTGAACCAACAAAGGCAATCTTCTCTCCAGGCATGCCATATAGCGTTACATTATGGAGTACTGTTTTCTTTCCATCGTATGAGAAATCAACATCATCCATTGTAATCTTTCCTTCAAGCTTTCGATATGTAATCGTACCATCTGCCTGATGTGGATGCTTCCAAGCCCATACACCTGTTCTATGATCTGTTTCATGCAGTGTTCCATCAGCATCTTCAATTGCATTGACAAGCGTTACATAACCATCATCATCTTCACTCTTTTCATCTAATAGATCAAAGATTCTTTCTGCACCTGCCATTGCAGCTGCAACCGCGTTAACCTGTTGAGAAATCTGTGTGACAGGCATTGTAAAGTTCTTATTCAATGTCAGGAATGATACAAGTGTACCAAGTGTCAATCCTGTTAATCCACTCAAAGATAATCCAGCACCAACGACCGCAATCAATACATAAGAGATATTTCCAAGATTTCCCATAATAGGCATCATGATATTCGCAAACTTGTTTGCATTATTTGCGCTAACTCTTAGTTGTTCATTGTTCTTTTCAAATCCTTCCACAGATTCTTTTTCATGGCAGAATACTTTAACAACTTTGACACCTTGAATCATTTCTTCTACATATCCATTCAGCTGACCTAGTGATTTCTGCTGTTCCATGAAGTATTTAGAAGATTTCCCTCCGATTTTCATGACTACAATCATCATCAATCCAATCATCATTAAAGAAACAAGTGTTAATGGAATGGATAAAAGAATCATAGATACAAAAGAAGAAACAATTGTAATTGATGAAGAAATGACATTTGGAATTGTCTGAGAAATAACCTGTCGCATTGTATCTACATCGTTTGTATATACAGACATGATATCTCCATGAGAATGTGTATCAAAATAACGAATTGGTAAAGTTTCCATATGTGAAAAGATTTCTTCACGCATCTTTTCCATTGTTCCCTGTGATACAGTTACCATGATTCTGTTATAGAAGAAACTAGCTAAAACACCAACTGATAGAATTCCAATCAATTTCAGAATTGCGGAAGCAAGTGGTGCAAAGTCTGTAGAACCACTCTTCAGCATTGGAAGAATATAGGAGTCAATCAAAGTCTTCTGGAATAATGTTCCTTGTAATGTACAAAATACAGAAATAAAGATACAGGCAACAACTAAGATCATCTGTGGCATGTAATCTTGAAACATGTATTTAACAACACGTGTAAATGTACCTTTTTTAACCTTCTTTACAGGTCTCATTTGTCCTCTTGGCATACCATTTCACCTCCTAGTCCATCTGTGGCTTATCAAAATCGCCACCAGCTTTATTCTGTGCTTCTTCAATTTCACGATAGATTGTATTTGTCTTCAATAAGTTTTCATGAGAATCAAATCCAGAAATCTTACCATTATCAATCACAATAATACGATCAGCATTTTTCACAGAAGAAATTCTTTGAGAAATAATGATCTTTGTTGTAGAAGGAATTTCTGTCTGGAATGCACTTTGAATTTTAGCATCCGTTGCGGTATCAACAGCACTTGTAGAGTCATCGAGAATCAATACCTTTGGTGATTTCAATAATGCTCTAGCAATACATAGACGCTGCTTCTGACCACCAGAGAAGTTATTACCACCTTGTTCAACACGTGCCTGCAATCCATCTGGATTCTTTTTCAAGAATTCATCCGCACATGCAAGTTCGCAGGCTTTCCAGCATTCTTCTTCACTCGCATTTTCATTGCCCCATCTTAAGTTATCTAAGACAGTACCAGAAAATAGAACGTTCTTTTGCAGAACTACAGATACTTCATTACGCAATGTATCGATATCATAGTCTTTGACATTGACCCCGCCAACTTTGACTTCCCCTTTCGTAACATCATATAAACGAGAAATCAATGAAACAAATGTACTCTTTCCAGAACCCGTTCCACCAATGATACCAATCGTTTCACCAGAATGAATATGTAAATCGATATCATTCAATACATTTTCTCCACTGCCAGAAGCATAAGAGAAATTCACATGATCAAAATCAATGGAACCATCTGCAACTTGCATCACTGGCTGTGCAGGATTTTGAATATCAGCTACTTCATTGATTACCGCATCAATTCTCTTTGCGGAAGCAAATGACATTGTAATCATAACGATGACCATACTTAACATCATCAATGACATTAAGATTGCCATGATATAGGAGAACATCGATGTCAATTGACCTGTTGTTAATGTTCCACCAACGATCTGATGTGCCCCAAACCAGCTCAATGCTACGATACAGCCATACACAGCCAGGTTCATGATTGGTCCAACAAGAGCCATCATGCCCTCTGCCTTTTCAAATAATTTTTTTAGCGTATTTGCAGCCTTAGAAAATTTCTGCTTTTCATACTCTTCACGCACATAGGATTTTACAACTCTGATACCTGTAACGTTTTCCTGTACTTCAGCGTTTAAATCATCATATTTTGAAAATGTTTCTGAGAACACTTTATTGACACGTGGAAGAATAGAAATAATCATCGTTGCTAAAAAAACAATTGCGACTAAGAATACCATAGAAAGGGATGGTGAAATTGATAAACACATGATAATTGACATTGTCAGCATCAGTGGTGGTCGAATTGCCATACGAATGATCATCATAAATGCGTTCTGTACGTTTGTTACGTCTGTTGTTAGTCTAGTAACAAGTCCTGCTGTTGAGAATTTATCAATATTAGAGAATGAGTATGTCTGAATATTCTTGTACATCTTTTCTCTTAGATTTGCCGCAAATCCTGTAGAAGCTTCTGCAGAATACTTTCCACTCATAAAGCCACAAAATAAAGAAACAAATGCTAATAAAAGCATAATGAGTCCATATTTGATGACAGCTGACATATCTCCACTGTTAATTCCTTTATCAATTAATGAAGCTGTAATAAAAGGAATCAATACTTCCATCAATACTTCTAAAGACGTAAAGATTGGTGTTAAGATCGTTGCTTTTTTGTATTGTCCAATACATGATTTAAATGTCTTTAACATTATTTCTCCTCCTGATTCAATTGCTCTAATAGTCGATCGAGATAGATATCAAACTTCTCCATCTCTTCTTCTGAATACAAAGAACGCATTTTCATTTCGCTCTTTTGCATCAAGGCTCTGCTTTTTTGACAGATCTCTTCCCCTTTTTCTGTCAATACAACCATCTTGACGCGTTTATCATTTTCTGAAGTAAATGCATCGACTAGTTTTTTTTCTTCTAATCGTTTTACAATTCCTGCCATTGTTGCCTGTGAAACATGAAAATGATGTTCCATATTCTTCAATGACGTTGTCTGATTTTCTTGATGATGCAAATACACAAGTGCATGATGTTGTGAAAATGTTACGCCCATCTTCTGCATCGTTTCATCTGCTTTTTTACACAGTAAATCATTGATTTTTTTGATACGAAATCCGATATCTACTATTTTTGCCATAACCACCTCGTTGTAATATATAGCATTTCAATAGCATACTGTCAATAGCGTGCTATTGATTTATTTATGTTGTTTTAAAGTATAATAAAAAGAGCATTTGCCCTTTCATTATTTCTGTAGAATAGTAACTTCAGCTTCTTTCACCCATGCATCCATATGAGAAGCAATGGATTGAAAGCCAAGCTTCATTGATGGTAAAGACGGTGCCTGATAGACATGTTGTCTCCTTGCTTTTCTTACTCTTGGTTTGCTTAAAGCCTTTAAAGAAAGACGTGCCTGATGGTGTTTCTTGTCAAAATCAATGATTTTCACTTTCACATGATCTCCAACTTGTACATATTTACTGATATCTTTAACAAACCCGTCACTAATTTCAGAAATATGAATCAAGCCAGCATTTTGATTATCTAAATTCACAAATGCACCATACGGCTGGATGCCAGTTACTTTTCCTTCAACAATCATTCCTGTTTTATACTTCATATGTTTTCTCCACGGTTAAGTATAGCACATTCAAAATCATATCAGTTGCATGCCACTCATAATTTGGTAAACTATTCTCTGAAAAGAGGCATAAAAATGAGTGAAGAAGAAAGAATCAACAAGCAAATCGAAGACAATATCAAAGGTCATGAGATTCCAGCTCCTGAAAATAACTTTACAGAAGTAAGTGAAGAAAACAAGGAAGCAATGTTAAATGCTGAAACGCCCGCAAGAGAAGATCTCATTCGTCGTATTAATCATACACTCAATAAGATTCGTCCATATTTACAGGCAGATGGTGGTGATGTGGAATTTGTAGACTTCCAGGATGGTGTCGTTACAGTTACAATGACAGGTGCATGTGCTGGATGCTTAATGGCTAGTGCAGATATTTCAGAAGGTGTTCAGGCAATCTTGATTGATGAAGTTGAGGAAGTGAGATCAGTAAAATTACTTGAATCTACACCATTCGGTTACGAAAATATAAATTTCTAATCAAAAAGCAGAAAATTTCTGCTTTTTTTATATTTTTTTGCGCTTTTTTATAAAATTATTGAAAAAAACTAATTTTTTCTTTAAAATTTTCGTGGAAAAGGAGAATTTTCATGGAAAATACTTACAAAGATTTTGGATCACTCGTATTTACTGAAGTTGAAATGGAAGAAAGACTTCCTAGACCAGTCTATGATTCCTGGAAAGCAACAGAGGCAAATGAAGAACAACTTGACCGTCAAACTGCGGATGCAATTGCACATGCGATGAAGCGCTGGGCAATGGAACATGGCGCAACACATTTCACTCACTGGTTCCAGCCATTAACAGGCGGCACAGCTGAAAAACATGACGCTTTCATTGAACCAGGTGCAAATGGACAGCCAATTTCAAGATTCTCAGGAAAAATGCTGATCAAGGGTGAACCAGATGCATCCAGTTTCCCATCCGGTGGTTTAAGAGCTACATTTGAAGCAAGAGGCTATACATATTGGGATGTTACTTCCCCTGTTTTCATTAAGGACAATGTATTATGTATTCCTACAGTATTCGTATCCTACAATGGTGAAGCATTAGATCGAAAAGAACCACTTCTCAAATCTTTACAAGTACTTTCAAAAGCCGCAACACGTGTTGTTAATTTATTAGGAGATAAAGAAGTCAAGAGCTGCGATATCTCCGTCGGCTTAGAACAAGAATATTTCTTAATTGACTTAAAATACTTCCAGAGACGCTTAGATTTAAAACTCTGTGGAAGAACATTGTTCGGTACACCTTCAACAAAACGTCAGGAATTAGATGACCATTACTTTGGTGCAATTCCACCAAGAGTCCAGGCATTCATGAAAGAAGTGAATGAACAATTATGGAAACTTGGCATCTATGCAAAGACTGAACATAATGAAGTTGCTCCAGGACAATTTGAACTGGCACCTATTTTCTCAAAAGGAAATATCGCAGTTGATCAGAACCAGCTGACAATGGATATTTTAAGAAAGACTGCAAAGAAATATGGTTTTGCTTGTCTTTTACATGAAAAACCATTTGAAGGTATCAATGGTTCTGGAAAACATAATAACTATTCTATTATTACTGACAATGGTCAAAACTTATTTGATCCAGGTAAAAAACCAGCAGAGAACATTCGTTTCTTAACATTCATCAGTGCATTTATTCGTGCAGTGGATGAATACCCTGTTCTATTAAGACTTTCTGCATCCTGTTGTGGAAATGACCATCGTTTAGGTGCAGATGAAGCTCCACCAGCAATCATCTCTATTTACCTTGGCTCTTATATTGAAGATATCCTGTATTCTATCTATACAAACCAGAAGATCAAAACTTCCAAAGAAGAAAATACAGAATTCAACCCTGTCAGTGGTCTATCCTATATTCCACATGATAATGCAGACCGTAACAGAACTTCCCCTGTTGCATTCACTGGTAACAAATTTGAATTCAGAATGCTTGGATCAAGCATGTCTGCTTCCTTTACAAATACAGTATTGAATACAATCATGGCTGAAAGCCTGAATGATATTGCTGATCAATTAGAAGGTATTAAATACTTAGCAGATATTCGTGAAAAGGCATTAGATATCTGCCGTCAGTTGATTCATGAACATAAACGTATCTTATTCTCTGGAGATGGCTATTCTAAAGAATGGGAAAAGGAAGCTGCTAGAAGAGGTCTTCCAAACGTCAGCAGTTACATTGAAGCAACAGAAATCTTAAATGATCCTAAAGTCATTCATTTATTTACAAGCAATGGTGTTTATTCTGAAAAGGAACTTCATGCGAATCGACTCATCATGGCAGAACAGTATGATCGTATGATGGATATTGAAGTAAGAACATTAATTGAAATGGGAAGAAAAGATATCCTTCCAGCAATGAGTGCTGAATTTGATTTCTATGCTGAAGCTGCTTCAAAAGCAAAGAAATGTCCTAAATTCTTTGAAACAAGAATGGAACAGTTATCTGAACTCATTGATAACACATACAGTGCTACAGAGAAAATGACAACACTCTGGAAAGAAGCAAATGAAACTGGTGATGACTTTGAATGTGGAAAGAAGATCTACTATACAGTTGTTCCTGCAATGCTAGAACTTCGTAAATACATTGATCGTTATGAACAGATTGCTTCACGTAATTTCTATAAACTGCCATTATACGAAGAAATGTTATTTGATTTTGACTAAAGCAGAAGGGATATCCCCTTCTGTTTTTTTGATATGAAAAAAGACGCACTTGCGTCTTTTATTTTGCTGGATCAAAATTCAATCGTTTTTGTCTTAATTTATGATGTACTGCCTGTTTGACTAATGTATAAATGACTGCGAATGTCGGAACACCAATAAACATACCAACAACACCAAACATAGAACCACCAATAATGATTGCGAACATTACCCATAATGTAGGTAAGCCAACCGCATCTCCTAAGATATATGGTCCAATGATGTTTCCATCACACTGTTGAAGAATTACCACAAATACAAGGAATTCTGCAGCCTTCACCCAGTCAATCATAACAAGTATCACTAAGCAAGGAACAGCACCAATGAATGGTCCAAATACCGGAATCATATTTGTTACGCCAACAACCAAGGCAATCAATACAGAATATGGCATGTTTAATAATTTACATCCTACATAACAGATAATTCCAATAATCAATGAATCAATTGCTTTACCAGAAATAAATTTATAGAACATATCCGCTGTCAGTTTGAATATTGTGGTAAGATCTAAAGCAACATTTTCAGGAACAATACAATATGTCACTTTCTTCATCTGTAATATAAATTTTTCAGAATCTAATAATAGATATAATGCAATAATGATACCAATCAAAAAATTAATGACTTGTGTCACAATATCACCAACATAGCTGACAAGCTTTGTGAAACCACCAGAAGCCCCTGTCATCCATTTTGCTAATTGACTTGCGCCATCCATTAACAGGTTTGTTAATGTGTCGATCAGTTCTGTATCTTTACCACCTAGCTGTTGAATCAGCTTTGATGCATTTGTAATGTAATTGGATAAGTTGCCAACGAACATGGAAATAGAAGAAATAACCTGTGGAACAAGTAGAGAAAAGAAACCAATCAATATGCCTAATAATGCAACAATCGATATTGCAACAGCGATATATCTCTTTGTTCTTTTAGAAAACTTTGTATTTTTTAACAGCTTATTTTCCGCAAGATTTCTTAATGGCATTAAAAGGAATGCCAGAATAATACCAAATATAAATGGAAGCAATGCATGGAAAACAGATCCAATAGCACCACCAAGAATATCTAAATTTGAAATAATTAAATAAAATAAAACAATAATAATACCAGATATTGAAAAAGCTTTGATTGCTTCTTTTGTTTCAGACTTTAAATGAATATTCATATGTTCCTCCATGGAAAAGATTATAACATTTCTTTGACATAAAAAATCTTAAATGAAATACACAATGCATAATGTGTCGTTTGATTAATTATCTATATCATGTTTAAATATACTTGTCTTTAATCAAGAATGAGGTTAGAGGACTAGCTCTATAAGCCTCATACCAACCTGTTTTCAAAAAAAGGAAATAAGGTGGTACAGCTGGTAACGATTAAGAAAGAGTAAAAACGATCTCTTTCATTCTACGTTAAAAAGACAAACGAAAGGAAAGGGTTTTTTTATGCCAAAATTTTATTTTACGTCTGAATCTGTCACAAGTGGACACCCAGACAAAGTCTGTGATTTGATCGCAGATTCCATCCTTGATGAAGCTTTACGTCAAGATCCAACAAGCCATATGGCTGTGGAAGCAACAATTAAAGATGACTTGATTCTTGTTTATGGTGAAGCAGGAACAAACGCAGTTATCGATTATGAAAAGATTGCTTTACAGGTTATGAAAGAAATCGGTTATGATGAAGAATATCATGTACTTGTAAAAGTAAACAAGCAATCTAGTGAAATCAATGGTGCAGTAGCACATGATGAAATCTCTGCAGGTGATCAGGGTATCATGTTTGGTTATGCTGATGATGAAACAGAAGAATTGATGCCTTATGCAATTATCACAGCACATAAACTTGCTAAAAAGCTGGAAGAAGTCAGAAGACAAACACCATTCTTAAGACCAGATGGTAAAACACAGGTCACAGCTGAATATGTTGATGGAAAGCTTACAAGAGTTGATACAATCGTTGTATCCACACAACATACTGCTGATGTAACACAGGAAGAAATCAGAAAGTGCATCAAGGAACAAGTTATTGATGCAGTCATCGATCCATCTCTTGTTGATGAAAATACAAAATATCTCATCAACCCATCCGGTTCCTTCGTGCTTGGCGGCTCCTGGGGAGACTCTGGTACTACAGGCAGAAAGATTGTTGTGGATACATATGGTGGCTATGCCCCTATTGGTGGTGGATGCTTCTCCAGTAAGGATCCAACAAAGGTCGACCGTTCTGCTGCCTACTATGCTAGATACGTTTGTAAGAATCTAGTTGCCAATGGTCTAGCACATAAGTGTCAGTTAGAACTGTCTTATGCAATTGGTGTGCAGCAGCCAATTTCTGTATATGTAAAATCCTTTGGAACAAGTAAATATACAGATGATGAATTACAGGCAATTGTATTAAAGAACTTTGATTTCTCTGTAAAAAACATCATTGATGAATTAGATCTTAGACGTCCAATCTATCGCGAAACAGTTAACTACGGTCACTTTGGAAAGAAAGATCTTCCTTGGGAACAATTCAAAAAGATTGAACTTTAATTAAAAACGAGTCACAATGGCTCGTTTTTTTCATGCACATCTGTTTTTGTCTGTCTATTGATTTTAGTCTGAAATCAGACTATTATTTGTACAGGAGGTCCATATGAATCATTTATATAGATTCAACCAGGTATTCAAGCAGACAAATCTGATTTACTATACATATGCAAAACAGAATCATTTATCACTGACTGATTTCTGGATATTCTATTATCTTCGCTTAGAAAACAAACCACTCACACAATCAGAATTGCAATTATATCTCTTAGTTCCAAAACAGACCGTACATTCAGCAATTCATTCACTAGAAAAAGAAGGCTATGTTGAATGTATTCCATCCAATACAAAAAAGAAATATTTTCAGTTAAGTCAAAAAGGAAAAGAATTTTCCGATACATTCATTCCTGCATTGATGGAAGCAGAAGAAAAAGCATTAAAAGCTCTGTGTGACATTGATACATACCTTTCATTAGAAGAAACATATAAAGAAGAATTAGAGGATATATTATGGCCATCCAGTTAAAAGATCATTTTACATTTTCTAAAATCATTCGTTTCACATTTCCATCTATCATCATGATGATATTTACTTCTATCTATGGAATTGTGGATGGATTCTTTGTATCCAATTATGTTGGAAAGACTGCATTTGCTTCTGTGAATCTCATTATGCCATTTATCATGATTACTTCAGGGATTGGATTTGTTTTTGGAACAGGTGGATCTGCTTTAGTTTCTTTACAGTTAGGGAAAAAAGAAGCTGCACAGGCAAATCGTTATTTCACAATGATGATTGCCATTACGATCATTCTTGGAACCATCACTTCTATTATTGGCTATTGCTTTATGGAACAAATTGCTTACCTGTTAGGTGCAACAGAAGCAATGATTGATGATTGTGTACTATATGGAAAAATCAATATGATTTTTAATGTCCCATTCATGTTGCAGACACTCTTCCAGTCTTTATTTATCACAGCCCAAAAACCAAAACTAGGTCTATACACAACACTCGCTGCTGGTTTCAGCAATATGATATTTGATTTTATTCTGATTGCGGTATTTCCACTTGGGATTACTGGTGCTGCACTTGCGACAGGCATTTCACAAAGTATTGGTGGATTCTTTCCAGTCATTTACTTCATGAAAAAGAATCGTTCACTATTAAGAATTGTCCCAACAAAGCTGGAAGCATTTCCTATCATACGTGCAGCATCCAATGGTGCTTCTGAATTCATGACAAATATTTCTTCTTCCTTAGTATCCATGTTATTTAATATGCAATTGTTGAAATATCTTGGAGAGAATGGTGTTGCGGCATATGGTGTACTCATGTACGCACAGTTTATCTTCGTAGCAATATTCTTTGGATACACTGTTGGAATCAGTCCTGTTATTTCCTATCACTATGGTGCTGAAAATGCCTCAGAAGTTAAAAACCTATTCCAGAAGAGCTATATATTCATTGGAATCAGTTCTGTATTGATTACAGTCATTTGTAAACTTTTTTCTCCATATCTTGCACAGCTGTTCGTTGGATATTCTACAGAGTTACTTGAAATCACAGTCAAAGCATTTTCTCTCTATTGCTTTACATTCTTATTTTCTGGGTTGAATACAATGACAAGTGCATTCTTTACCGCACTCAACAATGGAAAGATATCTGCATGTATTTCATTTGTTCGTACATTATTATTTCAAACAACATGTATTCTTGTATTACCACAGCTGTTTGGTCCAAATGGAATCTGGCTGTCCACTGCCTGTGCAGAAATACTTGCATTAACAATTTCTATATATTTCCTGGTGACTAGAAAAGATGAATACAGGTATTAAAAAAACAGATGAGAATTTTCATCTGTTTTTTGTGTTTTAATTACTTTTCAGCTTTCATCACAGCCTGACATCTTGGACAAAGTCCATTTTCATCAGCTTCTGTAGAGTAATTCCAGCATCTTGGACACTTTGTACCTGTTGCCTTAACAACCTTGACACTTCTTTCTGCGCCAACTTCAACTGTTGCCTTAGAAACAATGAGCCACTGTGCCAAGCTTCCATTCAAGCCTTCACCTAACTTGTCAGCATCTTCTTCACATACAGTTAACTGTACTTCAGCTTCTTGTGCTGTACCGATTGTCTTAGCATTTCTGCTTTCTTCCAATGCCTTCATGACATCAGCTCTAACATCAAGCAGGGAAGCAAATTCTTCCTTCAATGCATCTGCATTTGCATAAGATTTTACTGTAGGGAAATGACAATAATGAACGGATTCAGCTTCATCATTGTTGAAATGCATCCATACTTCTTCTGTTGTATAGCAGAGGAATGGAGCCCAAAGCTTAACCAATGCATCCAGACACTTCCAGTAAACTGTCTGTACCTGTCTTCTTCTTGTATCATTTAATGCATTACAGTAAAGAATATCCTTTGTGAAGTCACAATAGTAAGAAGATAATTCATTTACCATGAAGTTCATCAATACTTTAGAAGTATCAACATAGTCATATTCTTCACAATCCTTGCGAACTTCTTTGACTACATCATTCAGTTTCACTAAGATGTACTGATCTACAGCTGTAAGATCATCATAAGCAACCATATCCTTCTTAGGATCAAAATCATTTGCATTGATATTACCTAACAAGAAACGGAATGTATTTCTAATCTTACGATACTGATCAGATACCTGTTTAATATTGCTTGGTCCAAGCTTCAAGTCTTCCTTGAAGTCAGATGTCATAGCCCAAAGTCTAAATACATCGGCACCATTAACATTGATGATATCCATTGGGTTTACAACATTACCAACAGACTTACTCATCTTTTCACCCTTAGAGTCAACAACATAGCCATGAGAAAGAACTTCCTTATATGGAGCTGTTCCATTGACTGCAGTAGAAACGATCAATGAAGAGTTAAACCATCCTCTATACTGGTCACTGCCTTCAAAGTATAGATCGCATGGATAATCATATCCTCTAGCCTGTAATTCATTCCAGCTGGATCCACTATCGAACCATACGTCCATGATATCCTTTTCTTTTGTATATTTACCATTTGGAGATTTTGGATTTGTATATCCTTCTGGTAAAAGATCCTTTGCTTCATGTTCAAACCAGTAGTTAGAACCATATTTACCAAACAATTCAGCAATATGATTAAATACTTCAAGTTCCATGATTGGAGAACCATCTTCATTGTAGATGATAGGAATTGGTACACCCCAGAGTCTCTGTCTAGAAATACACCAGTCACCTCTATCAGCAATCATATTATGCATTCTCTTCTGACCAAAAGAGTTATGCCATGTAATTTTGTTATCAATTTCATCTAAGAGCTGTGGCTTGAGCTTATCAATAGAACAGAACCACTGTTTAACAGCTCTGAAGATAACCTTCTTCTTCAAACGATCATCATGAGGATAGCTATGTGTGATATTTTCAACAGCTAATAGACATCCCTTTTCATTCATATCATGAATGACAGCCTTAGAACAATCTTCAAAGAACATTCCCTGATACTTGCCAGCTTCTTCATTCATATTACCTTGGTAATCAACAGTATTGATTGGAGCGATACCATATTTAGCACATACAAGGAAGTCATCTAAACCATGACCACCAGCTGTATGAACAACACCAGTACCATCTTCATCTGTAACGTGCTTGCCAAGTAATGTTGGACATTCCTTGTCTAATACAACATGATGGTATGTAATACCTTCTAATTCTCTACCCTTGAATGTTCTTAGAACACCCTGGTTTTCAAGATTGAACTTTGCAAGCAGCTGATCAACAAACTTAGCTAAGAATACGAGTTTTCCCTTTTCTGTCTGTACTTCAGCATATTCAAGATTATCGTTTAAGCATACTGCTTCGTTAGATGGAATTGTCCAAGGTGTTGTTGTCCAGATAACGAAATAATCATCACTGTCTAATACGCCCTTGCCATCAGCAATCTGGAATGCAAGATAGATTGTAGCATCCTTGACATCACGATAAACAATTTCAGAGTCAGCAACCGCAGTTTCATTGAATGGTGACCAGTAAACAGGCTTTAATCCCTGGAAGATCATGCCTTCACTTGCCATCTTACCAAATGTCTTGACCTGTCTTTCTTCAAATTCAGGTAAAAGTGTAATATATGGATGTTCATAATCAGCAACCTGACCTAGACGCTGTTCTGTTTCCATCTGCTGAGAAATCTGTGTATGTACGAATTCATCGCACTTCTTTCTGAATTCAGCTGCAGTGATCTTCTTACGATCAACACCTAATTTCTGAATTGCATTTTCTGTTGGTAAACCATGTGTATCCCATCCTGGAAAGAATGGTGTATAAAATCCTAACATTGCATGAGATCTAACGATAAAGTCCTTAATAGAACGGTTCATCGCTGTACCAGCATGTAAATTACCATTTGCATATGGTGGACCATCATGTAAGATAAATGCTTTTTCACCTTCATGATGCTTTAGAATTTCATGATAGTAGTTGTTTTGCTGCCACTGTTTTAAAATGCCAGGTTCTTTTTTTGCAAGATTACCCCTCATTTCAAAATCAGTCTGAGGCATGTGTAATGTTTGTTTGTAGTCCATGACTTCTTCTCCTTCTTAGGACACCATATAAAAAGCGTCCTCATTCTAAGGACGCTGTAAGCGCGGTACCACCTTAGTTTATGCATAGATACAACTATACATACTCTTGTTGGATCCTTTATCGCAGGATATACGACTGTTCATGAGGTGATGTCTTTTCGAAAACTTCCTTGCTGTTTTTCAGCTGCCACAGCTCTCTAATAAATTCCGTTTTCAAAAGCGCGTCCTCAATCAACGCAGTTTAGATTCCGCATCCTCAAGCCATCTCATATCTGGCATCTGAGGAATTCTGAAATCATCCAGTTGTTGAAGCAATTGTTCTAATTGTTTCTTCATATCACCTTTCACATCTGTTGCCTGAGAATATAATTTCGTTAGATCAATTAATATTAATCTAGCAGTTGAAATGGCTTCACGAATAATTTCATCTGCATTTTTCTGTGCAGTAGAAATAATTTCATTTGCTTCTCTAAGCGAAAGACGAGCGATATTGTCAGCAGCTTCTTGACGAGACTGCTCAGTTGTGAGTATCTGTTGATATCTTTGCTTCATATCTTCCAGTGTTCTTGTTGTTTCAACTAACTGCTGCTGATACAAAGATAACTTCTTCTGAAGCTGTTCGATCTGTTGGGCGTATTGATCAATTGCATCATCAACCGCAAATCGGTCATATCCATTTTTCATGACTCTGAATGTTGGTTTCTGCGTACTCATGATGATTTCCCTTCTTATATACTCACTTCGATTTCTGCAAGGATGCGATTGCTTCTTGTCTGCTTGATAACGCCAAGATACTTAAAACGACCATATCCACGAATAGAAATCGTATCGTTATTATCGCACATCTTATCCCCAGCTTCAAGCGTGATATGATTCACTTGTACAAGACCTTGCTGGATCATTTCTTTCGCTTTACTACGCGAAATATGAGCAATTCCCGCAACCAGGGCATCAATTCTTTCACTGGCAATAATCGTAGTCATTCGTTTCGTATGAAATACTTGTGATGGATGTTCCTGGATTTCATGAAAATGAACGCTCAACTGATTGATCCTTGTTAAATTGTCTACTAGAAATCTAGCCATCGATTCATTTGTATACAAATAAATATGATCTTCATCAATCCAGAAGTCCCCAAAAGAATGACGATCAATCTGCAGATGCATCAATGCTCCTAAAATATCTCTATGAGAAATTTTACGAAATCTTTGATCTACTCTTGCGGAAATACACGTGATATCAAAAAAATCATCTTCCTCATCATAGAGAAAAACGATTTTCTTTTTTCGCGCTTCTGGATATCCACCAACATATTGTATGTGATTTGATGGTGGAAACAATTTACTGACATAAGCAATTTCTTCTTCGTTCAAGAAAGAAGAATGCATTGTTTTATGCCATGTATTGCTTTTTTCTTCAAGATCGTATAAATGTGCAACTAATGAATCATAATCATCACGATTAGTCATCATCGCTTTCCAGGGAAATGTCACCTGTAACATTTACATTCTTTGGAGTACAAAGAATAACATTATGACCAATCTTCTGAATTGTTCCATCTAATGCAAATACAACACCTGTCAAGAAATCAATTGTTCTTTGTGCATATTCTCTCTGTAAACGATGCAGGTTTACAACACATGCTTTTCTATTCTTTAAGTGCTTTGCGATTTCTTCAGCTTCTTCAAAAGATCTTGGTTCAAATAAAACCATAGATGCATTTGTAGGAATTGAATTTACTGAAGTCTTTGTAGCTTCATAAGAAGAAACTGGCTTTGTTTCACTTTCTTTGTACTGAAGAACCTGTTCCTTTTCTTCGTACTGATTATCATCATCTTCATATTCATCATCGTCATCATCTAATGGTGCGATAAAATTCTTTAATTTTTCAAATGCCATATTGTTTTCCTCCAATAACATGACTATTATAACACGCAACACGCTTTGATGAATATCATAAAATGCTGAACTGAAAAGTTAAATTCCACTTTCAAAAGAAAAATTTAAAAGTTGAAATTAGTTGTGCAGAAACAGTGCTG
>CAKVBD010000036.1 GCA_934725105.1 uncultured Bulleidia sp.
AAATCAACTAGAAGTTGGTGAAATAGTAAATTCTATTTCGCACATACGAAAGTGGAATTTAACTTTTCAGTTCAGCTTTTAGAGAAAACATAAAATGAATGCAATGTTTCAATTGCATTTTGAATCAGATTCATGTATTATAAATAAGCAGTTTCAAATGCCCGAGTGATGGAATTGGTAGACGTAGGGGACTCAAAATCCCCCGGTGGCGACACCGTGCCGGTTCGAGTCCGGCCTCGGGCACTTTTTTTATTTTGTTTTGAAGCATAAATAAGCCATTTTAGAAAAACCTGGGAACAAATTTGGGAACATTTTCCTAAAAAAATAGATCGTTGATTACTTTCATCGATCTATTTTTTCATTTATTTTTGCTGGTTATTTATTTTTTGATTTTTCAATTACCTTATCAGCAACTTCCTTTGGTGCTGGCTGATAACGATCGAACTTAGAAACGTAACTGCCACGTCCCTGTGTCATTGCACGTAGTTCTGTAGCATATGTTAACATTTCAGCTAATGGAACTTCTGCCTGAATTACCTGATCACCATGATCATTTGTTGTCATATCAATAATGATTCCACGGCGCTTTGTAATATCTCCCATCAAAGTACCTGTGTAATCTTCTGGTGCAACGATCGTAACTTTACCAATTGGTTCCAATAATGTTGGTTTCGCATTTGGCATAGCAGCATTATATGCAAGTCTAGCAGCTTCCTTGAATGCATTTTCCTTAGAGTCTACTGGATGATAAGAACCATCATACAATGTAGCCTTAACACCAACGACCTTATATCCTGCCAATACACCATGATTCATGCAGTCACGAAGTCCTGCTTCTGTTGGAGGGAAGAACTGCTTAGGAACAGCGCCACCAAATACTTCTTCCGCAAATACCATTTCTCCATCAGGATCATCACTTGGTTCAAATCTTACCCAGACATCACCATACTGACCTGCGCCGCCATTCTGTTTCTTATACTTACCTTGTGCTTCTGCTTTACCACGAATCGTTTCACGATATTGTACAGTAGGCTCTGCAGTAGTAACTTCAACCTTGTATTTAGACTTCAATTTAGAAAGGATCAAATCAATATGCTGTTCACCAATACCATAAAGAACCTGTTCATGTGTTTCTTCATTATTGACAAAGCGGAGTGTCTTATCTTCCTGCATCATATTTTTGATTGCTGCTGACATCTTGTCTTCATCTGCCTTTGTCTTTGGCTTGATTGCGTATCCTAACATTGGAACTGGATATTCCATATCTGGATAATGAACAACTCTGCTTCTTGTGCAAAGAGTATCGTTTGTTTCAGTTACAGATAACTTGACAACTGCCCCAATATCACCAGTAAACAGCTTACCAACACCAATCTGATATTTGCCATTGATAACGTAGATCTGGTTGATTTTTTCAAGTGTATCTTTCTTTGAGTTAAATACCTGTGAATCACTGTTCAATACACCAGACATTACTTTCAAGTAGGAAATTTTTCCTACGAATGGGTCAACAATTGTCTTGAATACAAATGCAGATAATGCTTCATCTTCATTTGTTTCCATATCAATTGTCTGATCTTTATCATTCAATGCCTGAACACGTCCCTTTTCAGCATAGGAAGGCATAAATTCAGTAATCAGATCCATCAATCTTTCAATACCTGTTAGATTCAATGCAGAACCACAATATACTGGATGAATATCACCAGAGCGAACACCAATTCTTAATCCCTTGGCAATTTCATGTTCATCAAATTCTTCACCAGAGAAGAATTTATCCATCAATTCATCATCACTCATTGCAATTGCTTCCGCAATTTCATCATAGTATTCTTTTACCTTAGGCTGAATTTCAGCTGGCACTTCTTTCGCTTCTGCAGGATCATCATAGTACCAAGCCTTGTTTCTCAAGATATTTACAGAACCAATGACTTTTCTATCTTTGATAATTGGAAGTTCAAACAAGAATACAGATTTACCAAACTTTTCTCTCAGGTCTTCAATAACTTTAGAGAAGTCTGCATTTTCATCATCTAATTTATTTACAAATAAGATTGTAGGAAGTTTTCTTTGTACAACAGCTTTCTTCCATGCACGTTCTGTTCCAGACTGTAAACTATCCTTCGCACTGACAACGATCAATGCATTATCACCCATTGTTAAACCAGTATCTTCTTCACCTTCATAGTCGAGATAACCTGGTGTATCAATGAAGTTGATCTTCTTATTCTTCCATTCAACAGGTGCTAGATGTGCATAGACAGAAACACCTCTTTTACCTTCTTCAGCATCAAAGTTCAAAGCAGTTGTACCATCATTATTTTTTCCAACTTTATCAATTGCTTTTGTCTTAAAAAGACAAGCTTCAATCAATGAACTCTTACCTGCACCAGAATGTCCTAAAACAGTAACATTTCTTACTTCATTCGCTAAATAGTCTTTCATGATCTTACCCTCTTACTTTAACAGATCCTTCAGATCATCTAGACATTCTTTACGAACATAATGAATTGCTAAATTGCCTTCGTAATCTTTCTTATCTTTATCTGCACCACGATCAAGTAATAAATGAACGAGCATTGGAATACCAATGTATGCAGCTCTCATCAATGCTGTACAACCCTTATTATCCGCAGCATTCACATCTGCACCATTCTTCAATAATACTTCGATCACGTCATCCTTATACGCATTTACAGCTTCCATTAATGCTGTACGACCTTGTTCATCTGTAGCGTTAACATCTGCACCTTTAGAAATCAAATATTCAACTGTTTCTGTTTCACCTAGAAGCGCAGCTCTCATCAATGCTGTACGTCCTTTATTATCATGTGAGTTGACGTCTCCACCAGCATGAACGATCATTCTACAAATTTCTGTGTGACCTTTTTTGGCAGCACCCATTAAAGCAGTCTTATTATTCTTGTCACGTGCTCTTGTATCAGCACCATTGTCTAATAAGAAACGAACGATATCTTCATATCCTCTTTTTGCACTTCTCATTAACGCAGTACGTCCGTCACCATTTCTAACATTGACATCTGCTCCCTTAGATACTTGTGCGCAAACCTTGCCGAAGTCACCAGCGGCAGCTGCGTCAAAAAATTCCTGATTTACCTGATCCATAATGATTTCCTCCTGTTAGATAATTCATTCAATTTTTTTAAATAAAAAGATGGACACATGAAAGCTCCATCTTAAAACCAATATTCGTGATGATTGAATTCCCCGCCGAAAACAACCCTTTCTGTGTTTCTATTTTGTACAATGAAAACAACTTTTACGTTCTTCATGATAAATACTCCAATCTAGAAATTCAAAATCATCTGTTAATTACATTTTACAAAAACTATAAAATACTTCAAGTGTAAGCGTTTACTTTTTTAACTATTTTTATGAATTTATGAAAAAAGAAATAGATTCATTTTCAATCCTCTATTTCTTTTCGATAATTTCAATTTTCTGGTATGGAATTTCAATATGATTTTCGCTAAATGATTTTAACAGTTTTTTTCTGACATCACTTGCTGCCTGGAATGAGGAAGAAAAATCTTTTGTATACAATGGGAATAATAAACGAATGCCACTGTCATCAAATGCCTCTAATCGAATCGCAAATGGAAGTACACCATGCTTCTTTTCTTCTTCACTTCGAACATCAATGACATTCTCTGTATGCAATACAGCTTCATAGATCAACTGTTCTGCGCAATCAATATCACTGTCATAGCCAATGTCAAAACTGATGATTTTCTTATATCCCTTTTCATCGCTGATACGATTCTCAACGATTGCACTGTTCATAATACTGTTAGGAACGATGACTCTTGTATTTTCCACCGTATTGATCACTGTATGACGAAATGTAATTCCAATCACACTTCCAGAAATATCTTTATCTTTCAGATAAATGACATCTCCAACATTAAACGGATGATACATCGCAAGAAAGAAACCCGCAATAAAATTACCAAATGATTCCTGTGCAGCTAAACCTACAACAACAGACATCACTGAAGTTGCCCCTAAAACTGCACTCGACAGTCCAGATAACGGTTTAATTCCACCTAAAACAGAAAAGATAGCAATACTGTATATGATTGCACGCACAACTCTTCCTGTAAATCGTAATGTCATTTCTTTCTGATCATCTTTTTTTGCCGCATTTGCAAATAGTTTCCATAAAACTTTTGCGATGCCAAATGCAATCAGAAGAATCAATATACTGCGAATAATAAAGTAGAGAATGCCTCCATTAAAAAAGTTTTCTCCAATATTCCAAATCGTTTTATCCATGTTTCTTTCTCCTAATGATTTAAGTAATCACTGTATTTCTTATAGTCTGGCATATATGTTTTTACAACTGCATAGAAGTCCTTTGAATGATTTGCCACAAGAATATGTGCATATTCATGTAGCAGTACATATGAGAAGCATGCATGTGGGAAATGAATCAATCTGGAAGAAATTGAAATATTTGATTTTGCCGGTGTACAGGAACCCCATCTGCTTGTCATATATTTAATATGAATTCGAGGCAGTGGCTTTCCATTGTTTTTGCAGATATGTTCATCTAGAAACCCTCTTTCCTGCTGAATCAGATACAACAGGTATTTATTCGCTTCATGATAAAACGTCTGTTCAATTGTTTCTGCACTTCTATCTTTCACATGAAATACGATCACACCATCGTCAAAAGACATTGTATTTCTTTTTGCTTCTACAAACTTCACTGGATATTCTTTTCCCATCCATGTTGCTGAAACACCATCAATGCCTGTTTTCACTTTCTCTTGCTTTTGCATTTGACGATTTCTCGCCTGAATGATCCATGTTTCTTTTTCTTTCAAAAAGGCATAGATTCTTTCTTCGCTGACATGAGGTGGACAGCTGATCATTACATTTCCATCATTATCCAGACGCAAGACTATATTCTTCATGCGTTTTCTTTTGATTGTAACCGTCAATTCTTTTCCCTGTATCGTTATCTCCATGCAGAAATTATATCATTCTTTACAAACATCGATCCAGGATACGTAATCTGATGCATCTTCTAATTCTTCTAATGACATCTTTACTGCACTTTGACTATTACCACATGCTGGATACACTGTCTTGAATTTCTTTAAGCTTTCATCTAAATACACTTCAATGCCTTCATTGATTCCAAATGGACATACACCACCAGGTGCGTGACCAACAAGTGATTCAACTTCATCAAACGGAATCATTTTTGCTTTGATATGAAATGTCTGCTTATATTTATGATTGTCAATTTTTGCATTTCCTTCACATACAATCAATATTACTTTTTCATGAACAAGCAAAGAAATCGTTTTTGCAATTTCACATGGCTGTACACCTAAAGCATTTGCTGCTTCTTCAACCGTTCCACTGCATTGATCTGGAATAATAATATGAGACGCATATCCTTTTACTTCAAGATATGCTTTTGCTTTTTCAAATGACATACAAAACCTCCATAAAAATAATAGTAATAGTATAGATCAAAAAAAGTTTAAAAAAACTATTGCATTCTTTATAGTATCTATGGCATAATAGTTAAGCACTGTGGCGGCTATGGTGAAGTTGGTTAACACACTGGATTGTGGCTCCAGCACTCGTGGGTTCGAGTCCCACTAGTCGCCCTGAAGTAAAAGAAGCTTGTTCAAAAGCTTCTTTTTTTATTTTTTCACAACTGCTTCTAAATCTGTATCATATGTATCAGAAGTAATCACAATTTCAAACACCCCATCTTTCAAAGAATTCAAATACAGTACATCATCCTGATCCACTGCCAATACAACTGTATGTGCTACTCCAGTACTATCTTCACTTGTGATATCTTTTCCTGCAATATCTTCAATTGCCAGTATACGAGCATGTTCTATCAAAAGATTTGTCACTTCTTCTTTTGTATACAGCACATTTACTCTCATATCCCTGACACAGTTCATTAGCATCGCAGTATCTACTTCGCATTGAAAGATTGCCTGATGCTCTTTTAACAAGCTAGATGCAATATCAGGAATATCTTCTGCATCGATCAGCATAGATTGATAAAACAAAGATCCAGCAGGAATCTTTCCCTGAATATCTGTATATTTCCCAATGATATCTTTCTTTCTCGTAACGACATTATGATCGATAAATACACTCGGATAACGCACAAGAAATACATCTTTTTCTTCAATACAGCTTCTAGGCAATATATCATTTTTCGCAATATAGACTTCCTGTAAAGATAATGAAGTATCGATTTTTGACTGTATCATTACAAAAACGATTCCAACAATCATGCAGATACAGCTCATACACAATATACATTTCAAAATAATTTTTCTCTTCATATAATACATATTCACAAATTTTGATAACATTCCAAAAAAAAGAGGGAAAATTTCCCTCTTTTGAATGCTTACGCATTTTGAACATGTTCAGCAAGATACTTTTTGATCTGTTCACGCGCTTCTGGTTTGCATGGTTTGCAGCCTTCTGGTGTAGCTTCGCCATTGACAAGTTTGTCAGCCATAGCTGCACATCCAGGGTTTCCACAACCACCACAGTTATATCCAGGAAGCATTGCCAATACATCATCTACTCTAGTATCTGGTTCAACATAGAACTTCTTTGATGCAAAGCCTAATACTGCACCAAGTACAGCACCAAGTACAAGCATCAAAACTAATGCTTTAACAATTGCCATTTTCTGCCTCTTTCTTCTTTTCATATGTTCCACGCATTGCACAGTCTTTCATACCACATGCACTGCAATCTGGCGTGAGATTTTCACATCCTTCTGGAACAGGAGTTTTCTTATTCAGTCTAAGCAAAACAACATTCAACAGGAATAGTCCTACAGCCAATACAACTGCGACTATAATTCTTACCATCTTATACAAGACCTGCAAGAGCTGAGAAAGCGATTGCCATGATACCAGCTACTACGAAAGCAATTGGATTACCCTGGAATGCCTTTGGAACATTGTTTTGATTTAATCTTTCTCTGATTGTTGCGAAGATGACAAGCATTAACATGAAACCTGCTGGAGTAGCAATGGAGTTAACCATTGTCTGAACAAGTGTGTATCCCTGTGTAATGTTATCCTGAGCAACATAGAGAACTGTACAGTTTGTTGTGATTAATGGTAAATAGATACCTAACTGCTTATAAAGTGCAGGTGAGAATTTCTTTACGAATAATTCTACGAACTGTACGAAAGCTGCAATCAATAGAATGAATGTAATTAACTGCATATATTCCAGATTTAATGGAACTAATACGAAGTAATACAAGAAGTAAGACAATACAGATGCACCAAAGATAACGAAGATAACAGCTGCACCCATACCAATTGCAGAATCAAGATGTGTAGATACACCCATGAATGGGCACATACCTAAGAACTTAGTTAATACAATGTTGTTGATCAACATTGCGGAAATAAATAACGCTAGAATGTTCATACTTAAGCTGCCTCCTTAGCTGCCTTTTCTTTAGCAAGCTGTGCTGCTTTTGCCTTTGCTGCGGCAACTTTCGCTGCCTTTTCAGCTGCTGCTTCAGCTTCAGCAAGTTTGTTCTTGTATAAAGCAATCAATGCAGCTAATACCGCAAATGTGAAGAATGCACCTGTTTCACCAGTAAACATTGGAATAATGAACTGTTCAGGAATCAATCTGATTGAGAAAATCACTGCACTTCCAGCAAATGGGTTTGTTAACTCAAGAACACCTGTACCAAGAACCTGTCTAATCAATGACATTACAAGTAATGACAATGTGTAAGATAAGCCCATCATCAAGCCATCTTTAGCAGAATCCTTGACATTATGGTTACATGCATATGCTTCAGCACGACCAAGAATAATACAGTTAACAACGATCAATGACAAGAATGCACCTAATGCTGTATACAGGTCAACTGCATATGCATTCAAGAACATCTGTAAGATTGTTACTAATGTCGCAATAACTACAATGTATACAGGAATATGAATATCATCTGGAGTAATTGGAGCAATCAAGCTAACTACAACGTTACTTAATACCAATACGAAGATAACACCAGCACCCATGCCAAGTGCGTTATTGATTGAAGTTGAAATAGCTAATGTTGAACAGATACCAAGGTATAAACCAAATACTGGGTTATCTGTTAGCATCTTAGAGAAGAAGCCTTGCTTTTTTGTTTTCTTTTCACTCATGTTTCTCTCCTCCTTACTTGCTAGATGCTAAAGCAGCATTGATCATTGTCTTAACTGCTTCACTTGTAAATGTAGCGCCACTAAGATCATCGACTTCATCAGCACTAGATACACCTTCTAAGCTAGATGCATCTTCAAACCAGTCGTCACCAACGCCATCACCATTATCATCACCCTTGAGGTCTTTAACGGATGCAACCTTACCATCCTTGACTTCAATTGTTGCTGTTAATTCACCAGCGAATCCTTGTGCCTTGCAGGCAAAAGTTCCATCGCCATTATCACTACATGCATTTGCTGTAGCATTTGCAGAATCTAATGCAGCCTGGATCATGCTCTTAACTGCGTTAGATGTAACTGTAGCACCTGTCATAGCGTCGATTTCATCAGCGCTAGATACACCTTCTAAGCTTGAAGCATCAGTGAACCAGTCATCACCAACACCATCGCCATCATCATCGCCCTTGAGATCCTTAACGCTGACAACCTTGCCATCCTTGACTTCGATTGTAGCTGTTAATTCACCAGCGAATCCAGTTACCTTACATCCATATGTACCGTCACCATTGTCTGTACATGATGCATCAGATTTTGCACTTGCATTTTCAGCAGCACTTGCAGCTGCATCTGCGTCAAAGTCGATACCCTGGATTTCGTTATACACACTTTCTGCTTCTGTAACTGCTGCACTGACAGCCTTAGATGTTACAGTTGCACCAGAAATAATAGGAACAGAATCTGTTGAAGTTAAACCAATGACCTGATTTGCATAGTCATCCTTGAATAACTTATCACCCTTACCAGCAGTTTCAGAGTTTGATAGACCTTCGTAGCCAACAATGTTACCATCGTTGTCGAATGCAATCGCAAACTTGAATCCATCGGAAGAGTAACCTGTGTTATGAAGTGTGAAGACATAACCTTCATCCTTTGCTTCATATACACCATCGATGAGTTCTGTATCATCTGTCTTATATTTGTCTGTTACGTCAGTAAATTCTCCATTAGGGAAGAAGTTTTCAAGAGTTGATTGTACTTGCTTTAATGCGTTATCAGCAATCACTGGAGCTGTAACAGCATTAACTGCAGATAACAGTAAACCTGCACAAGCACTGACAACACCTAGAAGAACTGTTTTATACATACTTGAATTCTTATCCATGTTGTCCGCCTCCTTACTCTACATTCACAGTTTCAACAACTGCTGTTTCGTGATTTGCAACGCTAGCACTTTCTGCTTCAGTGTTCTTTAAGAAACCACCAACAAGAAGTGTAATAACTAATACAACTGCAGAAACAATGCAAACTTTACGCTGAATTGTTTTTGCATCCTTGATCTGGGAACCATCACAAAGCTTATCAATTGCTGGAGTAAGCATGTTCATTAATAAGATAGAGAATAAAGCTCCATCTGGTAAAGATGCCTTCCATCTAATCAATAATGTTAAGCAACCTGCACAGATTGCAAACAAAATCTTACCAGGAATAGATACTGGTGTTGTAACTGGATCAGTAATCATAAATACGCCACAGAACAATACACCACCAACTAGTAAGTTGAAGATAGCAAATTCAACACCTGCACCATGGATCAAACCTGTAATCAAAGATACAACGAATACAGTTACAAAGTATGTAATAGATAATCTAGGATCAATGACTCTCATATAAATGAGCCAAGCTAATAAGATAATCAATAACAATGCACAGCTGCCACCAATAACAGTTGCATAGTTACCTAAAAGCATAGAACCAAATCCACCAAGATCACTGACAACACCAGAAACAACTGTCTGATTAGAAGCCCAGCCTTGAGATGCCATAGATGTTAATGGAGTTGCACCAGATAATACTTCACTTGTAACCTTAGCATCAACACTTGCACCAAAGCTGTTCATGATCAAAGCTTCGCCAAATGCTGCAGGGTTAAAGATATTCTGACCAAAACCACCAAATACAAGCTTACCGAATACAATTGCAATTACAGTTGAAACGAAAATTGCATAGTAGCTGACATCAATCTTTGTAATTAATACAATGATCATGCCTGTAACCCAGCCATAAGATCTGGAAACATCCTTCATGATATTTTTAGATCCCATGATCTTAAAATAAATAGCTTCTGTTAGTACTGCAGCCACAACTGCACATACACCCATCAAAATTACTCTTAAACCATATGCAAATGAGAATCTCATTCCATACCATGCTGCTGAGAATACAAATACACAAAGAAGTGCAATTGTAAGAACACGCATAATATGTGTTGTAGATTGTTCATTACGATAGTTTGGAGAAGGTTTAAATGTAAACTTCATACTTATTTCTTACCTCCCTGTAATCGAATGAAATTCTTTGCACGTCTGACATTTTCAGTAACCGCAATCTTAGATGGACAAATATATGTACATAAACCACATTCAATACAATCCATAACATGTAATTTATTCAATGTAGCTTCATCTTTGCTCTTACCAGCAGCCGCAATACGAACTGGCTGTAATCCAGATGGACATGTTGTTGTACATCTGCCACAACGCAAGCAAGCAACTTCATCCTCTTCCTTATTGATTAATACTGTTAAACCATTATTCTGTGGTGCAATTACAAATGCATCATTTGGAATTGTTCTACCCATCATTGGTCCACCAGCAATCAATAATACGTTATCAACACCATCCTTATATCCGCCAACAGCTTCAATAATTTCGTGTGCCTTTGTACCTACTGGAACATATACGTTCTTTGGATCCTTTAAAGCGTCTCCACTAACAGTTACATACTTATGTGTAATAGGCATGCCATTGTCAATTGCATTACCCAATGCAATTGCTGTAGAAGCATTGTTGAGAATCATACCTGCTTCAATAGGAAGCATGTTATATCTCTTACCTGTTAGTTCATATACAAGTGTACGTTCCCATCCCATTGGGTAAATGTTTGGAACTGTACGAATTTCAATTGGAGTTCCTTCGAATGTCTTCTTAAGATCTTCAATCTGCTTCTTCTTGTCTTCCTTGATTGCAATGCAACCCTTCTTAGCCTTGGAAAGCTTGAATAAAGCCAATGTACCTGTCTTTAATAAGTTCAGATTTTCTTCAATGTTCTTGTAGTCAGCTGTTAAGTATGGTTCACATTCAACAGCGTTTACCGCAAATAAATCAACATTTTCAGGCTTTAAATATTTCACGTACGTAGGGAAGCCTGCACCGCCTAAACCGAGCATACCTGCATTCTTAACGAACTCAAGCAGTTCTTCCCAGGTAGCTTTTTCATAATCGAAAGCTGCAAAAGCTCTAACAGCAGTATGTTTGTGATCGTTTTGAATCTTCAAATGATCTGCTTGTGTCATTGAAGATGTCATGAATTTTTCTACTGCAGTAACAGTACCTGATACTGGAGAGAAAATTGGCAGAAAGAATCGATCGTTTCTTTCAGCTATTTTTGTGCCGACTTTAACTTCATCACCAACTTGTACACATGGAGTGCATGGGGCATTACCATTTACAAGTGGTATATAGACATAATCAGGGTCAATGGACTTTAATACTTCTTTATCCATTGTCAGATCTTTATGTCCATTTAGGTGATAATGCATCGGACCTGTAAATAATGACATAGTTGTCGTCTCCTCCTAACAAATCTCTAATATTCTAGCATCATTTGCAAACGTTTTCTCGCTTTTTCTTAAAAGTTTGTGAAATTTTCGTGGTTTTCAACTTGTGAATATTTGAACAATTGAATGGAGATTGAACTGTTAGCGTTTCAGGCATAATCGTGCTAGAATAGCGGCTGTTATGAAGAGAAAAATATTAGCGAAAATAGGATTAGCACTCACACTTTGTGCTGGATGTGCTACAAAACCGGAATCTTCTAAGAAAGTATCAGATTCCTATGCAAACACTTCTCTAACAGAAGTATTTGACACAATGTATTCATTCAAAGAATACTCTACAGATCACGACTTATGTGTATCCCATTTCAAAGCAAGTGAGAAACTATTACAGAACTACACACAACTGTTTGATATCTACAACAATTATGATGGCATCAACAACCTAAAAACAATCAATGACAATGCTGGAAAGCAGCCAGTTGAAGTTGATCAGGTCATCATTGATATGTTAAAGATGGCAAAACAGTTCTATGACTACAGTGATGGAGAATTCGATATCACAATCGGTTCTCTATTAAAAGTATGGCACAACTATCGTGAAGAAGGCATCAAGCTCAATGAAGAAGGTAAACTTGGAAAACTCCCAGGTAAAGAAGAACTTGAAGAAGCAAGCAAACATAAAGGATGGGATAAAGTACAGATCGATGAAGAAAACAAAACTGTATTTATTACAGATCCAGATGTTTCTTTAGATGTTGGCGGTATCGCAAAAGGATATGGCGCAGAACTTGCCGCACAGACAATGATGGATAACGGTATGGAATGCGGCATATTAAATGTCGGAAGAAACATTCGACTCATCGGGAAAAAAGATAACGAAAACTGGACTGTTGGTATTACAGATCCAGATGGAGATCCTGAAGGAAAATATCCAAATGGACTTGTTGTACTTTCCTTAAAGGAAGCAAATAGTATTGTTACAAGTGGTGACTATGAGCGTTACTACAAGGCAGAAGATGGAAATGTATATCCACATATCGTAGATCCTTCTACAATGTACCCTGCTCGTCTGTATCGTTCTGTCACAATTATTACAGAAGATTCTGCCGTAGCAGACTGTCTATCTACATCGTTATTTACTTTAGATATTGATGAAGGAAAGAAACTTCTTGAAACTTACAGTAAAGCATCTGGTAAAAAATGTAATGCAATATGGATTACAGAAGATGACAAGACGCAAGGACACGAAGGAAAGAAAGTTGGCAATTATACTGTTATCTATACAGATGGCATTGAGGAGGATATCCTTTGGAACTAATTTTAAATATTTTATTAGATACATTTGAAGATGTTTTAAAAATTATTCCCTTCTTATTTATTATCTATCTGATTCTTGAATGGATGGAACAAGAAGCTGGGCATAAAATGGAACGTTTCTTAGAGAAACATCGTAGATTAAACCCACTTGCAGGTACAATCTTTGGATTGCTGCCTTCTTGCGGCTTTGCTGGAGCAGCTTCTTCCTTATATGCAACAGGTGTAATCTCTGCAGGTACACTTGTCGCAGTCTACTTAAGCAGTTCTGATGAAATGCTATCCATTATGTTATCAAAGCAGACACCATTTCATGTCATTGCACCAATCCTAGGTGTAAAACTCATTGTTGGCTTAGCAGCTGGATATCTATTAGATCTCTTCAGCAGACACAACATGATTCATGTCAATGAATTCTGTGAAGCGGAACATGATGATCATTCTCATGGCATTCTTTACAGCAGTGTCATGCATACGATTCAGGTTACGATCTGGTTATTTGTGATTACATTTATCTTCAATGGTATCGTTTCACTCCTTGGTGAAGAAACGTTATATAACTTTATTATTTCTCATCCAAACAAATCCGTTCTTGTTTCTTCCCTTGTAGGAATGATTCCAAGCTGTGCGTCTTCAATATTATTAACAACGATGTATCTTGAAGGTGTGATTACATTCCCTGCGGTATGTGCTGGGTTATTAGTCAATGCCGGCAGTGGCATGTTGATTCTTTTCCGTGTCAATCGCAACATAAAAGATAACATGATGATCTTATTTGTTACATGGATATGCGGTCTAGTCGCAGGATTCATCCTAGAAATCATCTCCATGTTAATGCTTTAAAGAGTCTACGGACTCTTTTTTAGATGAAAAAAGCCAGATATGAACAGCATATCTGGTTTTTATCTTCTATAATCTATATTCTTTTGCCTTTTTCACACGATAATAGAATGCTGGAATCAATACGATACACGCAGCACACCAAGCAGATACTTCAGAAAAGGCAATCCCGTCAAATCCAATGAGTCCTGGAAGTGTCATTGTAAAAATAATTCTGGAAAAGAATTCCATGACACCAGATATCATTGGAAGAACTGTATCTCCCATTGCCTGCAAAGAACAGCGATACACCCATAAAAGCGCAAGCACAAACAAGAAGATATACATAATTCTCATATATTGTACCCCTAGTTCAATTACTTCTACTTCACTGCTTCCAATCATCCATCCAAGGAATGTTCTCGTACAAAAGTAAAGTACAATACCAAATACAATATGAAATACACCCATCACAAATGCAATTTCATTTACGCCTTTTAAGATACGATCCGTTTTACCAGCACCAAGATTCTGACCAACAAACGTAGCACATGCGAATCCAAATGTACTGCCAACCGTTTCTAGAAGAACCATGATTTTGCTGCCTGCAGAATATGCGGCAATATGCTGGGTTCCAAAGCTGTTTACACCAGCCTGCAATACCATAACACCAACAGCAGTAATAGAATTCATGATTGCAACAGGTACAGACAGGAAGAATGACTTTCTTAATAATGGAAGATCTAATTCCCAGTCTTGTTTTTCAATACGCAATTCTTTGATTTTCAGATAACTCCATAAACAATATATCGCAGAGAATGCCTGTGCGATCACTGTTGCATATGCTGCTCCAGCAACCCCCATATGAACATACATGACAAGAACAACGTCTAATACAACATTGATAATACATGCAATCACCATCGCAATGACTGGATTTTTTGAATCCCCTACTGCACGTAAAATACCAGACAAGAAGTTATATGCATAGGAAACACTCATAAACAAGAAAATGATTTGAATATAGCTTACCGCATCATTCATGATAGTTTCTGGAGTCCCCATTAATAAAAGTACATCCTTTGTAAATAATAAGGATAGTACTGTCATTAATCCACATACAACAATGGATATATAGATATTCATCGTAATGGATTTTCGCAATCTTTGATAATCTTTAGATCCAAAAAATTGTGCAGCTAATATAGAAACACCTTGTGCCATACCCATAATAAATCCAAGTACAAGAAAGTTAATCGATCCTGTAGCACCAACAGCAGCTAAAGCATCCACACCTACCCCTCTACCAACAACGATCGTATCAACCATGTTGTAGAGCTGTTGTAATAAGTTTCCAGCAAGTAATGGCATTCCAAAAGCAAGAATCAGCTTAGAAGGATTGCCAATTGTCATATCCTTTGTTTGTGACATATATTTTCCCCTCAAGTATAAAAGCGTGCGACGGAAATTGATTAATAGGGTTTTACGCATCCTATAAACCTCATTTTTTCGCATAAATAAGCGATTTCACTCTTTTGATTTTTTGAGGTTTTTGAAAATTTCGTTCCAATATCATTCCACGCTTTCGCACAGAATTCTATCATAAATTCATAAAAAAAGAAGCCAGGATGCACCTGGCTTTGTTTAGATCTGGTAACAGTTCACTGTCTGCACCACAGTCACGCAACGTGGCTGATCAACAACGTTGTGAACATAGTAGCAGCATCCAAGAGGCTTGGACATGCTGACATAGAGGCAACGCTGAAGACCTATGCGCACCTTTTGAAAGATACAGACAGCAGCATGATGGAATTCATAAACAAATGCCACAAACAGTCAAAAATTTGAATTTCGTTCCACAGAAAAATAAAACCGCATAAATATGCGGTTATTTTATATCCAAAGCGAGCGACGGGAATCGAACCCGCGTATTCAGCTTGGGAAGCTGACATTCTACCATTGAATTACGCTCGCATGTAAAATATTATAGTTCATTTGGATTCGAACAACAATCAAGTTATAATAAATATCTGATGAAATATATTATACAAAACGAAGATGCAAAAGCGATTGCAGAATGGTATCAAAAGAATAAAAGACAGCTCCCATGGAGAGATACAAATAATCCATATGATGTATGGCTGAGTGAAATCATGCTTCAGCAGACACGTATTGAAGCTGTTAAGCCAAAGTTTCTTTTATTCAAGCAGACGCTTCCAACAATTCAAGATCTTGCGAATTGTGAGGAAGATGCTTTAATGCGCCTATGGGAAGGATTAGGATACTATTCGCGTGCACGAAATCTAAAAAAATGTGCAATTGCACTTGTTGAACAATACAACGCTCAGCTGCCAGAAGACTATAAGGCATTACTCAAATTACCTGGCATTGGACCATATACTGCAGGTGCAATCTCATCTATTGCATATGGATTACCTGCTGCTGCAGTCGATGGTAATGTCATGCGTGTTTTAGCACGCTACTTCGAAATTACAGAAGATATTCGAAGTGATACATTAAAAAAAGAAATGGAACAAACAATCTTAGAATGCTTCCAAGAAGACAGTACACCTTCTTTTGTCTCTAATTTCAATCAAGGCATTATGGAACTTGGAGAAACGATATGCATTCCAAATGGAGAAGCAAAGTGTTCTATTTGTCCTTTACAACATACATGTAAAGCACACCTTCATGAAACAACAGATACCATTCCTTATCGCAGTGCACTCAATCAAAGGAAGATCATTGAAAGAACACTATTCATTATTCGAGATGGTGATCAGTTCCTCATTCATAAAAGAGCAGACAAGGGTTTACTTGCTGGATTATATGAGTTTATCGGTGTAGATGCACATCTAAACAAAAAAGAAGTTATTCAGGAAGTAGAAAAGCATAACATTCATCCAACACATATCAAACGCCTGGAAGATGCAAAACATATATTTACACATCTAGAGTGGCATATGCATGCCTATGAAATCACAGTAGAACAGATTGAACATTTACAACAGAAAGACTACCTGCTGCTAAATAAACAAGAGCTGCAGACAAAGGCAATTCCTTCAGCATTCAAGAAATATATCAGCTATTATACAATTCGCGAATAATTTTTTTAAAAAAAGTGTTGCAATATAGTAATAGTCTATGGTATATTAATTGAGCGCTGGCGAGTTGGTGAAGCGGCTTAACACACCGCCCTTTCACGGCGGCATTCACGGGTTCGAATCCCGTACTCGTCACCATAGAAAAAGCTCATGGAAACATGAGCTTTTTTCATACCTGAACAATTGTTGACTTCCTCAAAAAAAAAAAAAAGTTTTAAAAAAAAGTATTGCATAGTATACATCATTATGGTATATTATTTGAGCACTGGCGAGTTGGTGAAGCGGCTTAACACACCGCCCTTTCACGGCGGCACTCACGGGTTCGAATCCCGTACTCGTCACTTTTATTTTAGGGGTATCGTACAATGGTAGTACATCGGTCTCCAAAACCGCTGATGGGAGTTCGATTCTCTCTACCCCTGCCTACAAATACTCATTCGAACTAATGATATTATCGAGTGAGGTTAACCTCTGAGAAATCAGAGGTTTTTTTCTATCTTTTTACCAATTATCCTTAAACTGCTGATGATTCACATCAAATAAATATAATTAGATTACAAGGAGGACATTGTTATGTTAGCCGCATTATTATTCGTTGCTGAAATTGGGTTGATTATCACTGCTTCAATTACTTGTCTAAAAATTGGTTGGGTATGTGATATTTATATTCAGGAACACAAAAAAGATAAGCAATAGCGCTTATCCGTTATAAATCGCAATGCTGCATGCCAAAGTATCTTCACTTTGTGAATACTTGATGGATCCATCATATTTTTTAACAATTTTATTGATTGATTTCACTCCATAGCCATTCTTAGATGAATGGTTTATTTTTATATTTCCACTTTCATCTAAAATCTGATGCTGAATACTATTTGTACATACAATCATCAAAAAGCCATTCTTTTTGTAAAGTTCAAATAGAATCTCTTTTTTCCCTTCTGTGTGTCTAATTGCATTATCTAGAATATTTGTAAGTAATATTGTCAAATCATTTTCATTGATATTGATTTTTTCGATTCTTTCAATGTATGTATCAAATTTAATATTCGCTCTGATTGCGCGGATGTAATTTGCATTCACAATTGCATCCAGATATGGATACCCTGTTTCAATTGGTACAAATGCATGATCAAGAGATGCAGAAATTGCATCTGGATCCATTTGCGAAGTCAATACATGTTTTAAATCATGTTTCAATGTTCTTAGTTCCTCATAAGACTCTTTCAGCAATACATCTTTTTCACATTGATATTTCAATGCAAGATCCTTTTCATTCACTAATTCTTTTATTTTTTTCTGCTCGTACACTTGTGAAACAATACCTGTCACAAGTATGACTCCTGAAATACATAAAGAAAACAAATCATAGTCAGCAAATTTCAAGAAATGAACATAATTTGATAAAACCCAAAGCACAATACTGATAGAAGTCACAAAGAAACAAGCTGCATGGTCCATGTCAAATACATTCTTTTTCACAAAATACGCAACCAGTATCACACTCAGAATAAAAAATACTATTTCCAGCACAACAAGCAAAACAAGATGTTCCTTTAACAACAAGCCACATTGAATACCCCAGTAGTAATGCATGGATAAAAAAATAATGCACAGATTATGGATGAAATAGAACACAAAATTCAAAATCATTGCTAAAAAAATAGATTCTTTCCATTTCTTCCCAGAAATCATTAATACTATTGTCGCAATCAGAATATACAAATATGATAGATACCCTTGATTCACTGCACCATTTCCCCAAATAAAAGATTTTGTAACAAAAGCACTTAAAAACAACGATAGAACACTCTTCAAAAAGAATTTACAGTCAAGAATACTCACATAAAACAAAAATACAGTGCATAAAAGAATACATTCTACAACCTTATCCATAACAGTCACCCAAGATATACAAACTATATTTTTCCTTTATGCGATGCTTGTTTGCTCTGCTGATATATAAATTTGTTCCATCCACCAATGTTACTTTTTCTCTCTCCATCTTTTTGATGTATCTAAAATTCACAATAAAACTGCTCGATATTTTTCCAAATCCATCTAACGTATTTTCATCTATTTCTTTCAATCGTTTCTTATCTTTCAAGATTGTTCCATCATGCATATGCAGAAGCAAATAATTATGAGATGCTTCAAAATACACGATTGAACGTAATGGATACTGAATTTGATCAATTAGATACATTTTTTGAGATTCATTCCCTATTTTCTTGATCATTTTTTTCAGATCTTCAAGCAGATGATCTTTTCTAATAAAACAAAAAACATCATACTTAAATGTTTCAAAAACAAGATTATTATGTTTTGTACAGAAAACGATTTTCGTATCTGGATATACACTTGAAATAATGCGCGCTGTTTGAAATCCATCCATTTCTTTCATGTTTAAATCAATGATACATACATCCGCATGAATCCGCAGCAATTCATCATGAAATCCAACAGATTGATATACATTTAAATCATATTGATCCATAGGAACAACTGTCTTTAAATGTAAAAATGTTTGTTTCAATTCTTCTTCATTATCATCAATCATGATTACTATCAATTCATTTTTCATAGATTTATCTTATAACAGTTTCCAAAAAAAATATTTTATTTTTTTCTACACAGAAACAATTTATTCTTTTTTTCACTTATTTTTACGTCAATTATATTAAACTTCATTCAGAAATAATGTGCACATAATTTCACGAAAGGAAAATCAAATATGCTAAGAAAACTACTTATAACGCTTTGTTTACTTCTTGTTTCAACAAATTATATTCACGCAGAAAGTCACATTTTTGATGAAAATGATTATTTTTATGCATTAAAAAGGGAAGCCGAAAAATATAATGTTCAAATCGATATTAACAAATATCCTGATGTCATAAATGAGAAAACAATTGCTAAAGGTGTAAAAAATGTGCACGATATCGCAAGTAATTTTACTGTTACACAACTTTCATTTGAAAATCAAGATATTTCTGTTGCAAGCAATATGCCAGTCACAAAAAATAGATATGGTTATTTTGATGTTTTAGCAGGACCTTCACTGATGTGCACAATCAAAGTAACACTCAACGTTACTACAAATATGGATAATTATACTGTTTTAAGTGTCAATTCGAAAAGAGCTAATCAAGATGGCGTTGCATATGGATTTATCAGTTGGGAAACATACAGTATCACTACTGTTGAAAATTCTCCATGGAAAGGCTATGTTTATGCAACAGTTACCGGCCACGCAACATTCGGAGCCTACGGCGTGACATATTCAAAAGATGTCACTTCATCGGCAAATGTTAAATGTTATTAAAAAGTTTAAGCTCTCAACTAATGTTTCTAAAATATCATTTAATGTATAAGTTAATATTTTTGTCATAAATTTAATTCGACTAATCTGAAATTGCACAGTTTCAGATTAGTCATTCTTGTGAATGAACAAAATAATGAGATATAATAAAAAATCAAAAAAAGTAAATGTCTAAACAGATAAATTTATATTTAATTTTATGTTTGGTTTTGATGCGACACAGTTTATTTTTACAATTCTATAACCCAACAGGAAGATAATGAAAAATATTCAAATATGCATTGAAACTTATTAAAAAGTTTTCACTTGCCATTATGATATTAAAATTGCATTTATACACAGCATCTACATTTTCTTATTTCTCTACTATGTTTCATAACTGATTCCAAAGTATTTTCCAATTTTTTATTTTTTTCATTTACAATATGATTACGGAGAATGATTATGATGATAAATGATAAAATCAAAAAGCCATTGTTAACTGCCGAAGATCAAATACAGCATCTTAAAGATAAAGAAATTACATTTAATTACATAACTGAAGATGATGCAAAAAACTATTTGCTATATAATAATAATTTGTTTAAACTATCTTCTTATAGAAAAAATTTTCCTAAAAAAACAGAAAATGGTCAAAATAAATATATTTCATTAGATTTTGCATATCTAAAAGATATGGCAATAATTGATATGAATTTAAGATACGTAATAATTCAACTATCACTAGATATTGAACATTATGTCAAAATGGAACTTTTACGATCTGCAGAATCAAATAAAGAAAATGGTTATTCAATTTGTAACGATTACATTAACAATCTTTCTGAAACACAATATAGCATTCTAAAAGGAGAGTTAGAAAGATGTAAAAATTCTATTTATTGCTCTGATTTAACAAAATCTTATGATATTATTCTGCCAAATTATCCATGTAATTCTTTTTTGAAAATACCTCTTTGGGTATTTTTAGAAATTATTCCATTTGGAAGACTTGTAGATTTCTATCGTTTTTGTTCTTCAAGATTCAATAATAAAAAGATGGGAAAAATGTATTTCATGCTTCTTCAATCCAAAGAATTACGCAATGCATGTGCACATAGCAGTTGCGTGCTTAACGATTTAACACCAAATATACCGAATAAGCCTGCCTCTTACGCAGTTCTTAATTCACTATCAAAAATCAAGACTATTTCTGATATAACTCGTGAAAAGAAAATGAGTAACGCCAGAATACGACAAATTGTAACATTGTTATATGTACACACGCGAATTGTAACTAGTAATGGTGTTCACAAAAAATCAGCTTTGTTACTAAACTCATTTGTTCAAAGAATGCTTAAAAATATTACTTACTATGATCAATGTGATACGATATCTACAACATTTCATTTTTTGAAAATAATTATTGACAATTGGTTTCCAAAAATGTAATATAGATACACATCACAAAACGAAAGTTTTAGAGGAACTGTGTAATTTACATAGTTCCTTATTTTTATCATCACAAAACACATAAATCCATCTATATTATTCACACCCAAACAATATGGTATAAGAGTAAGCGTCAAATAGGACCGTGGTATTGAAAAGCTCCTTTGTGTGGGATAATGATCTCACTCGGAAGGAGCTTTTAG
>CAKVBD010000037.1 GCA_934725105.1 uncultured Bulleidia sp.
AGGCAAGATTTGCCAGTAATTTCATTACTGGTTTGTGAAGGCGGAAAGAAAGGCCGCCTTAATGGCAAAAAGTATGATTAAACTGTATAACTCAAAAACATTGAATGTTGAAGAATTCAAACCTATTAAAGAAGGTCATGTAGATATGTATGTTTGTGGACCAACAGTCTATAACTATGCACATATTGGTAATGCTAGACCAATGGTTGTATTTGATGTGTTGAAACGTTTGTTTGAAGCAGAAGGATATAGTGTTACGTATGTTTCAAACTTTACAGATGTAGATGACAAGATCATCAACAAAGCAATTGAAGAAAATACAACAGAAGCAGTTATTGCACAAAGATACATTGATGCATATCAGGATGTTAGAAAAATGTTGAATACAGAAGTACCTGATATTACACCTAGAGTTACAGAAACAATGGATGGTATTATCAGCTTTATTAAAGAACTTGTTGATAATGGAAGTGCATATGTTTCTGAGAATGGAGATGTGTATTTTTCTGTAGAAGCTGATCCTAAATATGGTGAAATTTCTCATCAGAGATTAGATCAGTTGGAAGCTGGCGCAAGAATTGAAGTGAATGATGGTAAAAAGAATCCATATGACTTTGCTTTGTGGAAGAAAACAGATAAAGGTATTCAATGGGATTCTCCATGGGGAAAAGGCAGACCTGGATGGCATACGGAATGCGTTGTTATGATTAACCAGAACCTGGGTGAATATATTGATATCCATGGTGGTGGAATGGATTTGAAATTCCCTCATCATGAAAATGAAGCTGCACAACAAGAATGCACACATCATAATGCATTGGCAAATTTCTGGGTGCATAATGCGATGATTAACATTGATGGCCAGAAGATGAGTAAATCTTTAGGCAATACATTGTGGGCAAAGGACATTGTTGAAAAGTTAGGAACGAACTTGACAAGATGGCTGATGAGTTCTGTTCATTATAGAAAAGAATTGAATTTCTCTGAAGAGACAGTAGAAACTGCTAGAAAAGAATTGGATAAAGTATTGAATCCTTTAAGACAGGTTGATATTAAATCACAATTAGCTTCTGTATCTTTTGATGGTTATGACGAAGAAAGCTATCGTTCGTTCTTGGATCAGCTGGACGATGATTTAAATACACCAAATGCATATACAGTTATTTTTGATACTGTAAAGAAAATCAACCAAGGTTTACGTACAAAGGAACCAGACTGGAATACAGTGATTGGATTGAGAAATTCTGTAGTGAAGATGCTTTCTGTACTTGGTATCGTTGTGGATAGAGTTGTATTAGATGAAGAAGACAAAACTTTATTTACAAAGTGGAATGAAGCAAAGGCAAATAAAGACTGGGATGGTGCGGATCAGTATCGTAATGCTTTGATCGCAAAGGGTTTAATGTAATGAATGCAAACAGTTGTTCAGGCAGAACATTAGCATTCCTTGGTGATGCGGTATGGTCATTGATCGTAAGAGAATATTTAATTGAAAATGGCGAAGGAAAAGGAAAAACATTACAAAAAGACAGCATTGCGATGGTGAGTGCAAAATCGCAGGCGGCTTTCTATGATGCTTTGCATGAAGCTAATATTCTTACAGAAGAGGAAGAAGCAGTATTCCATCGTGGCAGAAATGCAAATACGGGTGCAACGCCTAAGAGTACAGATGTACAGACATATCGTATTTCAACTGGTTTTGAAGCTATTTTTGGCTATTTGCAGTTAGAAGGAAAACAAGAAAGGATACAGGAACTGTTTCAAAAGGTTCTTACATTGAAAAAGTAATATGTATATTTATGGGAAAAATCCTGTTAGACAGTTATTTCTGGAACATAAAGAAGTGAAAGAAATCATTCTGGCAGTGAATGATAAGGAATTAGAATCTCTTGCACAAAGAAATCATGTTCGTATTAAAAGAACAGACAAAAAGAATCTGACAAAACTGACAGGCAGTGATAGACACCAAGGTGTTGCAGCAGAAGTGAATGACTACAAGACATATTCTTTGGAAGAAATCATGCATGTTGAAAATGGGGAACATGGATTATTGATTCTTTTAGATGAGTTAGAAGATCCGCATAATCTAGGGGCGATTCTAAGAAGTGCAGATGCTATTGGTGCAACAGGTGTTATTTTCAAGAAAACACATGCGGTTGGCTTGACACCAACAGTAGCGAAAGTTTCTGCAGGTGCCATTGATACTGTGAAATGTGCAGCAGTTACTAATTTATCTCGTGCAATTGAAACACTTCAGAAAAATGGATGGTGGGTCGTTGGTACAGATATGAACGGTCAGGATTATCGTCAATTGAATTATGATTTCAATTGTGTACTCGTTATCGGAAATGAAGGAAAAGGCATTTCTAGATTGATTAGAGAAAAGTGTGATTATGTTGTAAAGATTCCGATGGTTGGAAAGATTGAATCATTGAATGCTTCTGTATCTGCAGGAGTATTGATGTATGGAATCTTCAATGCAAGAAATCCACTTTGATTTTCAACAATATAGTGTTTATAAAAGGTAGTTTTCCACAGCGAAAACTACCTTTTTTCTATAAAAATTGAACTGCGATACGACACAAATATTTGTTTTTCTTGTGTGAAAATGCTTATACAAGAGGAAAATGTCATGAACAACACAAATATTTATGAATTGTTATATCTGTATCACTCTGGAAGTTTGATTGCCAGGGAATGTATTAAAAATGAGATGAATGAGTACTTGAAAATATGGGTGTATAAAAGAACAGGTTATAATTCACATACACAGTCATACAAAGAAGATTTGTACCAGGAAGCACTTTTAGCGTTATATGAAGCAATGGATTCCTATCGAGATGACAAGAAGGCATCTTTTGTTACCTATACAAAATATCTTGTAGATTGTAAATTAACGAATTTCATTACGAGAACGATCCATAATCGAAGTGTTCCTTCAGAATTCGTGATGTCTTTAGATAAGCTGATTGCGGATGAGTGTGAAATGATTGAAACGGTTGCTACTTCAGATAGTCTTTCCATGCCGGAATACAGACTTGCTTTTATAGAGTGTAAAGAACAAGTGGATAAAGCGTTGGGCTCATTGGATGTAAAAGAAAAGGATGTATTATATGCGTGGCATGAGGGAATGTCATATGAGGAAGGGTGTGCAAGATTGCATATGAGTCGCAAAACATATGATGGAAAATTGCAGAAGGTGAAAAAGACAATTCGTAGAGCTTGTGCAATCAATAAAACGCTGCAACGTGTATGAAATTAATTGCTTTGATTGCTTTGATGTGATAGAGTATTAAAGCATTTGAAGGAGTTTTTCGTAATGGCAAAAGAAGATAAAGCTATCCTGGCTTGTGAAGTGTGTCTTTGTAGAAATTATACAACACATCGGTCAAAGAAGAACAATGGCAAACGATTGGAGCTTAGAAAGTATTGTCCACATTGTGGAAAAGTGACGCTCCATAAGGAAACAAAATAGGAGGTTTCCATATGACAGATGAAAAAAAGAAAGTAAATAACCAAAAGAAAGATCATTGGTTTTCATTCAGTGGTATTCGTAAAGAAGCTAAGAGAGTAAGATGGCCACACTGGAAGAGTGATGGACAGAATAATCCTGGTATTCTACAGAATTCAGGTGAAGTAATTCTTTTTACTGCTTTTTTCGCAATTTTCTTTGTACTTTGTGAATTTGGCGTAACATTCTTACTGAAGTTAATTGGTATTGGAGCATAAGAATATGACAGAAATGGAAAATGCAAATTTATTAAACGATGAAGAAGTAAAGCGCTGGTATGTTGTAAATACATATTCCGGTCATGAAAATCGTGTTAAAGATAATCTTGAAAAGCGTGTTGAATCCATGGGAATTCAGGATTGCTTATTCAGAATCTTAGTTGCTGAAGAACCAGAAATTGAAATCAAGGGAAATAAGAAGATTGAAAAGATGCATAATCTTTTCCCTGGCTATGTCTTTGTAGAAATGAAGATGACAGATGAAGCTTGGTATGTTGTTAGAAACACACCAGGTGTAACTGGATTTATTGGATCTAGTGGTGGCGGTGCAAAGCCATTCCCTGTTTCTCCGGATGAAATGGAATCCATTCTTAGAAGAATGGGTCAATCTGACAAGAAAGTCATTGTTGATTTTGCAGTTGGTGATACTGTTAAGATCTTGACAGGTCCATTCCAGAATATGGAAGGTACTGTTTCTACAATGAATGATCAGACACAGACAGCAGATGTATTGATCAATTTGTTTGGAAGAGAAACACCAGCAACAGATATCAGCTATAACGATATCGAAAAAGTAGTAGAATAAGGCACAAATGTGCCTTTTTTTCTTGACAGAGAAGAAGCGGTGAAGTAGTATATTTGAGCACATTAGTGCATCTTTTATGTATGCGTGGGAGAAAGAAGTAAACTTTCGATGACCACTGCATGCGGATTTTCTAAATAGGAGGAAACCACATGGCAAAGAAAATTACAAAAATTTCTAAGCTTCAGTTCCCAGCTGGTGGCGCTAAACCAGGTCCAGCTCTAGCTGCAGCAGGAATCAACATGCCTCAGTTCTGTACAGCATTTAATGATCAGACTAAGGACAGAAAAGGTGATATCGTTCCAGTTATCATCACAGCTTATGAAGACAAGTCTTTCGAATTCGTTCTTAAGACAACTCCAGCAGCAGTTCTTTTAAAGAAGGCTGCAGGTATCCAGAAGGCTTCTGGTACACCTAACACAGTTAAGGCTGGTAAGATCACACAGGCTCAGTTAAAGGAAATTGCTGAGTACAAGATGCCAGACTTAAATGCAAATGATGTAGAAGCAGCAATGAAGATTATTGCTGGTACAGCTCGTAACATGGGCATCGTAGTGGAGGGTGAATAAGCATGGCAGGTAAGAAGTACGCAGCTGCTCTCTCACAGGTAGATCGCAGCAAAACATATGATTACAAGGAAGCAATCACACTTGCTAAGAAGATTTCTTCCACAAAGTTTGATTCTTCAATGGAAGTTTCATTCTTCTTAAATGTAGACCCAAGACAGGCAGACCAGAACATCCGTGGTGCTATGGTACTTCCTAATGGTACAGGTAAGAGCCAGAAGGTTCTTGTTATCACACAGGGTGCTAAGGAAGAAGAAGCTAAGAATGCTGGTGCTGACTATGTTGGTGGCGCTGACATGCTTGAAAAGATCCAGGGTGGATGGTTCGACTTCGATATTATCGTAGCTACACCAGACATGATGGGCCAGTTAGGTAAGTTAGGTAGAGTTTTAGGTCCTAAGGGATTAATGCCTAACCCTAAGACAGGTACAGTTACAATGAACGTAGCTCAGGCTATCGATGAAATCAAGAAGGGTAAAGTTGAATACCGTGTTGATAAAGATGGTAACGTTAATGTAATGTTCGGTAAGGTATCCTTTACTGAAGAAGCATTAAACGAAAACTTTAAGGCTCTTTTTGATCAGATCAACAAGGTTAAGCCAAACTCTGTTAAGGGTGCTTATATCAAGAAGATCACAGTATCCACAACAATGGGTCCTGGTATCAACGTTACAGTTGAATAATCCAACTAAGAGAAACTTCGGTTTCTCTTTTTTTCATGCTTCTTTCACAGTTATTACATAATTTCAACACATTCCATCAGTAGTATATAAACATCAGATAGAGATATCTGAAATCAGTTTTCATAAAATTTTTCTCCCAAGAAAAGATCACACTGAAAATGTGTGGTCTTTTTGATAGAAGTGACTATAATGATAATCAGATTAGTTAGAGGTATTAAACTATGCTAGATGAAAAAAGAATGAATCGTGTATTAGAAAAACTAGATACAGATCAAATGCTGATTACAGATCCTTATGCCATTTATTATTTAACTGGAAGATGGATCTTTGCGGGTGAAAGATTTCTTGGATTATTAATTAAAAAAGGACAAAAACCAATTCTTTATTTGAATGAACTATTCCGTTTTGATGAAGATCTTGGCGTTACAAAGAAAATGATTACAGATACCGATTCTGTTGCTGAATTGTTGAAGTGTGATGTTGATCCAAATAAGGCACTTGGTGTTGATAAAACGTTGGCAGCTAGATTCTTGCTGCCTATGATTGATGGCGCAATCGCATCAAAATTCATTAATGGTTCTCTTGCGGTAGATCATACAAGAGCGATCAAGGATGAAGAAGAGATTGCTCTATTAAGAGAAAGCAGCCGTATCAACGATCTTGCGATGACAGAATTTAAAAAGCTTCCAAAAACAGGAATGACTGAAATTGAAATTGCGAATCAAATGCTGGATATTTATAAAAAACTTGGTGCAGAAGCATATTCTTTCTCTCCAATTGTTGCGTTTGGTGTGAATGCGGCTGATCCTCATCATATGCCAGATGAAACTGTTCTTCATGAAGGTGAAGCAGTGCTGTTTGATGTTGGATGTAAATATCATGAATATTGTTCTGATATGACTAGAACATTCTTTTTTAAAGGCACACCAACAGATGAGCAGATGAGAATCTATAATCTTGTACGTCAGGCAAATGAGGATGCGGAAGCATATGTAAAGCCTGGTGTTAGACTTTGTGATATTGATTCAAAAGCTAGAGATGTTATTACAGCTGGCGGATATGGGAAAGATTTCACACATAGACTTGGTCACTTTATTGGAATTGAAGATCATGAATATGGCGATGTCTCTCAGGGATTTCAGGATATTGTTGTTCCTGGTAATGTCTTCTCTATTGAACCAGGTATTTATCATAAAGAAACAATGGGCGTTAGAATTGAAGATTTGATTCTTGTGACAGAAGATGGCCATGAAGTGTTAAATCACTATTCTCATGAATTAGAAATTATTGAGTAAAATAAAAGCTTATCCGAGATGATAAGCTTTTATTTTAGTTACTTTTCGATAGAGTTTATGAAATTTAACAATACATCACAATAATGTTTGTTATCTTCTGCAAAACACATATGTCTTGCACCATCAAACAATTCCCATTTTGTATTAGGGATGCGATCAAACATTGTTTTAGCAACAAGTGGAGTGCATAAATCGTTTGTTCCAGACATAATTTGCGCTGGTACTTTGATTTCGTGTAAACGATCGGTATATTCAAAATCTTTTAAAGAACCTGTTGGATTATATTCGTTTGGGCCCCATCCGTATAAATATGCTTCACTTCCGCTTTTCTTTTCTCGTGTTAAGCATTCAGGATCAGTGTCTTTGATGTCTGCGCAATGTAGTTTCATGAATGCATCGTTTGCTTTTAGATATTCTGGTTTATTCCAGATATTATTGTTTTCGGCAAATGCAATTGCATCTTGATCTTCTTTTGACATCATGGAAATTAAACGGTGTTGTTCATGCGCCCACAGAGAAGAAGATGGTAATGTGGAGGAAAGAATAATACCTTTAATACCTTCTGGTTTTCTTTCAATCAGATACTGTATAATCAGCATTCCACCCCAGGACTGTCCTAATAGATATACTTCATCTAAGTGCAGGTGTTTACGCAATGTGATAAGTTCATCTATCCATGTATCAGCGTTCCATAATTCTGGATGGCCATCTAAATAGCTGTTTCCGCAACCAATCTGATCATAAGAAATCACTTTTCTCCCACTGTCGGCAATACAGTCTAACAGTTCCATATAATTGTGTGTTGATCCAGGACCTCCATGAATCAAAATAATTGGCGTTTTATCTCCACCATCAACAATACGATAATATGTTTTGTAATCTAAATATGGCATGTAGCCTTCTGTAATTTTTCTCATAGAAGCTATTGTAATACAAAAATCGACTTTTTGGCATAAAAAAGCGAAATTCTATTGACACAAGCAAAATATGTGGTAACATAATCACGCGTTATCAAATACCATAGACAGTAACGGCGGATGCTTAATTATGTTACCGAGGTGAATGAAAGTTATTAAATAAAACAAACTTTTTAACCCTCGTGAATTCCGCGAGGGTTTATTTATGCGTATGCGATAACTAGAAAAGAAAGGTGATTGAATGAATCAGACTGTTTTAGAAGGTAAGAAGACTGTTGTTTCTGAAATCGAAAACAAGTTCAAGAATTCAGGTTCCACTGTTGTCGCAGAGTATCGTGGACTCAGCGTAGCTGAAGTTACAGAACTCAGACGTGCATTAAGAGCTGAAGGCGTAGAAATGAAGGTATATAAGAATACTTTAGCTTCTATCGCTGCAGAAAATGTAGGTTTCGGTGAATTGAAGGATTCTTTAACAGGTCCAAATGCGATCGCATTCGGTGAAGATGAAACTGCAGCTGCTCGTGTAATGGCTAATTTCGCTAAGAAGCACGAAGCACTTGTACTTAAGGCAGGTATCGTTGAAGGTAAGGTAGTTGATACAAATACTATCAAGGAACTTTCCGCACTGCCAAACAGAGAAGGCATGCTCAGTATGTTGTTATCTGTATTGAACGCTCCTGTTACATCATTTGCTCGTGCAGTAAATGCTGTTGCTGAAGCAAGACCAGCTGATGGAGCTGCTGCTCCAGCTGCTGAAGAAGCACCAAAAGAAGAAGAAGCTGCTACAGAAGCAGCTGCCTAAGGAGGAAAATTAAAATGGCAAAGTTAACACAAGATGAAATTCTTGCATATTTAGATGAAGCAACAATTCTTGAACTCAATGAACTCGTAAAAGCAATCGAAGAAAAGTATGGCGTTTCTGCTGCTGCTCCAGTTGCTGTTGCAGCTGCTGCTGATGCAGGTGCTGCTGCTGAACCAAGCACAGTAACAGTTACATTAAAGGATGTAGGTGCTACTAAGGTTGCAGTTATCAAGGCTGTTAGAGAAATCACAGGTCTTGGACTTGTTGATGCTAAGAAGCTTGTTGATGGCGTTCCAGCTGAAATCAAGAAGGACATTGCTCCTGAAGAAGCTGCTGAAATCAAGAAGAAGCTTGAAGATGCAGGCGCTGCTGTTGAAGTTAAGTAATTAATTTCAAAAAACAAAAATAGAAAAGATTTTTGAAAGGCCGAATGTTTGTTCGGCTTTTCGACAACTAGAAAGGATTTAGTTATACGGCACATTATTATACCGACAACCGAAATCTGCCAAAAAACCGGAAGGATCATTCTTTCCGGTTTTCGGGCATCTTATTCACCTTTACAACTGATAATGGTGTTTTCTCAAAAACAGGGATCGATTATGGCTCTGAAGTATTACTGAAATCTGTATGCCGAGAACCAATCGAAGGAAAGGTCTTGGATATGGGATGTGGGTATGGCACACTTGGTGTTGTCATACAAAAACTAAACCCTTCCTGTTCTGTTGTCTCTGTTGACGTAAATCCTAGAGCTGTTGAACTAACAGGAATCAACAGTCAACAGAATGGCTTGGATTTGAATGCATTTGTTTCAGATGGATTCGAATCTGTGGAAGGAACATTTGATCACATTGTTTCTAACCCACCAATCCGTGCGGGAAAGAAAGTGATTTATAAAATGTTTGAAGATGCATATGCACATTTGAATGACGGTGGTTTATTTACAATTGTCATTCGTAAACAACAAGGTGCAGAAAGTGCAGTAAAAAAATTAAATGAAATATTTAGCAATTGTGAAGTTATTGACCGTGATAAAGGATATTGGATTTTGCAAAGTTCGAAATTGACGGGTTGATGGACTTATGTTACTATTGTAAATTGTAAAAAAGTCGAATATATGGGTAGGGGATTTATGCCCTTTTTCGGCGTTTAGCGGTGCTACGAAAGGATGGTTATATGGAAAAAACAAAAACATACCATGACGTGCATTACGGTAATAAAGCTGTACGTAGAGATTATTCAAAGATTTCTTCTGGATTACCAATGCCAGATTTAGTTGGAATTCAAACAGATTCTTATGAATGGTTTTTAAAGGACGGCATCAGGGAAGTATTTAATGATATCTACCCTATTTCAAACTATAGCAAAGATATCCGCTTGAAATTCCTTGATTATGAATTTGGCGAACCAAAATATTCAATTAACGAATGCAAGTACAGAGAAACAAATTACTGTGCTCCTTTAAGAGCGAAAATGGAACTCGAAGTTGAGGATTCTGAAACTCACGAAGTAATTACAAAGTGGGAAGAAGTATTCTTAGGCGATTTTCCATTAATGACACCTACAGGAACATTCATTATTAATGGTGCAGAACGTGTTATTGTATCCCAGATCGTTAGATCTCCAGGTGCTTATTTTGATATTGCTACAGATGAAAGAAGTGGTAGAGATACATATACATGTGAACTCATCCCTTCAAGAGGCACATGGCTTGAATTCATGTCTGATGATAAGAAGGCAGCATTGGGCAGAATTTTAAATGTATCTATTGATAGACGTAGAAAGGTTCTTTCCACAATTTTATTCAAGGCTATTGGTATGAGCTTGAATGAAGAAAAGGGAGAAGATGCTTTTGATACAACAAAGATGGAAAAATTCCTGAAAGCATTGAACATGGAAGTTCATGATGATGTTGTTGTACCAGAAGAAGAAAGAAAGTTTCAGAATGATTACATGCTTCTTTATACTTCTGTATTTGGAAATTATGAAGAAGTAAAAAATACTTTAAATGCTGATAAGACTGAAACAACAAATGATGCTTTGTTGACAGTGTATGAAAACCAGAGAGCTGATGAAATCGCTACTGTTGAAGGTGCATTGAACTTGATGGATGCAAAATTCTTCGACTATAGAAGATATGATTTAACAAAGGCTGGTCGTTATAAGACACGCAACAAGTTAAATATTCTTGATCGTATGCTGAATCATACAATGGCTGAAGATCTTATCGGTGCTGATGGAAATGTTCTTGTTAAGAAGGGTACTTTCATCAACAAGGAATTAAGAAATGAATTAAGAGATGAAATTAACAAGGGAATTGCATTAAAGGCATTACCATTTGTTCATAAATTCTCTCATCCATGTACTTTAGAAGTTTCTACAAAGGACTACTATGCATTAGTTGGCAGAGTATTAGCTGATGATCTAGATGGTGAAACAGATAGAACTGAACTTGAAGAAGGTACAGTCATTACTCTTGAAGATGCAAAGGCGATTGCTGCTGAATTTGAAACAGTTAAGATCTATACAGGTATCGTAGCGCAAGAAGTTAAAGTAAATAACAACAATGTCAATGCAGTATTGGATCTAGGTTCTAGACTTTATGTTGTTGCTAGAGCAACAGAAAATGGTGCTGATCTTTGCGACGAAGATGGGGAATACCTCATTCCTAGATATTTGCCAGATTTCTCTGTAGATAAGATTTCAAATACTACAAGAGAAGCAATTATGTCTGAAGCAACAAAGAGCCAGGATGTTTCTATTTGGCTTGTAGGTGCTGCTGTACAGGAAGTAAAGGTTAATACAGAAGATGGTCATCCAGTTCAGTTAATTGGTATTGATCCATTAAATGAAAAGCACACAATTACAATCAGTGATATGTATGCTTTATATAACTATGAATTAACAATGTTTGATGGCGTTGGAAGCCAGGATGACATTGATATGCTCGCAAACAGACGTATCCGTACTGTTGGTGAGTTGATTCAGAACCAGTTCAGAATTGGTTTAAGCCGTATGGAAAGAGTTGTTAAGGAAAGAATGTCTATTGCTGAAGTAGCTAACCTGACACCAAAACTCTTAACAAACACACGTCCATTAACTGCAGCAATTAAAGAGTTCTTCTCTTCATCCCAGCTGTCACAGTTCATGGATCAGGAAAACCCACTTGCAGAATTATCTAACAAGAGACGTATTTCCGCATTAGGTCCAGGCGGTTTGACACGTGAAAGAGCTTCCTTCGAAGTACGTGATATTCACAACTCTCACTATGGAAGAATTTGTCCTATCGAAACACCTGAAGGTCCAAACATCGGTTTGATCAACAACTTAACTACTTATGCTAGAGTCAATGAATATGGTTTCATTGAAACACCATATAGAAAAGTAGAAAAAGACGGTACATTAACAGATGAAATCGTTTATATGGATGCTAACGAAGAATATGATCACGTTATTGCTCAGGTAAACGAAATTCAGGATGGTAAGCTTGTTGGTGACCAGGTCGTTGCTCGTATCGCTGGTGAAACTGTCATGGTTGATAAAGAAGACGTAGATTTTGCGGATGTATCTCCAAGACAGACAGTATCTGTTGCGACTGCTTGCGTACCTTTCCTTGAAAACGATGACGGACACCGTGCTCTTATGGGTGCGAATATGCAGCGTCAGGCAGTTCCTCTACTCAATCCACATTCTCCATATGTTGGAACAGGTATGGAACATGCGGTAGCACGTTATTCTGGTGCAGCTGTTGTTTGTACAGGTGAAGGTGTTGTTACATACGTTGATGCAAACAAGATCATTGTTGAAGAAGACAATGGTAAAGAAAAAATTTATGATTTGATTTCATTTGCTAGATCAAACGCATCTACTTCTATTATTCAGAAGCCAATCGTTTGGGATGGTGAAAGAGTTAAGCCAGGTGATATTCTTGCGGATGGTCCATCTATGCAGAATGGTGAATTAGCATTAGGTCAGAACGTAACTGTTGCCTTTATGACATGGCATGGTTACAACTACGAAGATGCGATTATCATGTCTGAAAGAATGCAGTCAGAAGACTTCTATACATCTGTACACATTGAAGAATATGATATCGAATGTCGTGAAACAAAGCTTGGTTCTGAAGAAATCACAAGAGATATTCCTAACGTCAGCGAAAGTGCTTGTAGAAACCTTGATGCAAGAGGTATTGTCAGAGTTGGTGCTGAAGTTAAGGAAGGCGACATCTTAGTTGGTAAGGTTACACCTAAGGGTCAGTCTGAAATCTCTCCAGAAGAAAAGCTCTTATTAGCAATCTTCGGTGAAAAGAGTAGAGAAGTTAGAGATAACTCTTTGAAGGTACCACATGGTGGTGCTGGTATCGTTCATAGCATTCGTGTATTCAACCGTAAGGAAGATCATGAACTTGCACCAGGTGTAAATGAAATGGTTAGAGTTTACATCGTTCAGAAGAGAAAGATTTCTGAAGGTGACAAGATGGCAGGTCGTCACGGTAACAAGGGTGTTATTTCTAGAATCAATCCAGTAGAAGATATGCCATATATGGAAGATGGTACTCCAATTGATATCATGCTTAACCCATTCGGCGTTCCTTCTCGTATGAATATCGGTCAGGTATTAGAGTTGCACTTAGGTATGGCAGCGAAGAGCCTTGGCGTGAAGTTTGCTACTCCAGTATTCGATGGCGTATCAAATGAAGACTTAAAAGACATCATGGCAGAAGCTAATGTTTCTCCAGATGGAAAATATGTATTGCATGATGGTCAGACAGGTGAAGCTTATGATGAAAGAATCTCTGTTGGTGTCATGTACATGATTAAACTTGCACACATGGTCGACGATAAGTTACATGCTCGTGCAACTGGTCCATATTCTCTTGTTACTCAGCAGCCATTAGGTGGTAAAGCACAGAATGGTGGTCAGAGATTCGGTGAAATGGAAGTTTGGGCTCTTGAAGGTTATGGTGCTGCACATACATTGCAGGAAATCCTGACTGTTAAATCTGATGATATCATCGGACGTACAAAGAGTTATGAAGCTATCGTTAAGGGTAAAGATCTTCCTGAACCAGGAATTCCTGAATCATTCAGAGTTATGGTTCATGAATTACAGGCTCTTGCATTAGACGTTCGTATGATGGACGATGATGGCAATGAGATGGATCTCAAGCAGATGGAACAAGAAGAATTGAAAGAAGAAACAAAGATTGACCTCAACCGTCAGCAGTATGTAAATGACGCTGAAGAAAGTGGTCTATTAACAATTAAAGAAGGTCTTGAAGAAGACATTCCAGAAGCAGCAGTCGTAGGTATTGACGATGATGCTGATTCAGATGAATAAGGAGGATGAAGTCAGATGAATATCAACAATTTTACAGCGATTAAAATCGGACTTGCATCACCTGAAAAGATCCATGAGTGGTCTTATGGCGAAGTAAAGAAACCTGAAACAATTAACTACCGTTCTCAGAAACCTGAGAAGGATGGTTTATTCTGCGAACGCATTTTCGGTCCTCAAAAGGACTGGGAATGTGCTTGTGGAAAGTATAAGAAGATCAGATACCAGGGTGTAGTATGTGACAGATGTGGTGTTGAAATCACAAAGAGCAGTGTTCGTAGAGAACGTATGGGTCATATTGACCTTGCTGCTCCTGTTGCACATATCTGGTATTTAAGAGGTATTCCAAGCCGTATGAGCTTACTTCTGAATGTTGCTCCTAAGCAATTGGAAGAAGTTGTATATTTCGTTAGCTGGATCGTTACTGATCCAGGTGACACGGATCTGAAATACAAGGATATCTTATCTGAAAAGCAATTAAGAGAAGCTACTGTCAAGTTTGGTCCTGGTTCATTCTCAGCACAAACTGGTGCAGAAGCAATCAAAGTATTACTTGAACAGTGTGATGTTCAGGGTGAATATGAAGCAATTCAGAAAGAACTTGAAAAAGCTACAGGTGAAAAGCGTAAGAAGTTAATCAAGAGACTTGAAACAGTCGATGCTTTCTTGAAATCTGATAATAAGCCAGAGTGGATGGTATTGACAACATTACCAGTTATTCCACCTGATTTAAGACCTATGCTTCAGTTGGATGGTGGTAGATTTGCTACATCCGATTTGAATGACTTATATAGAAGAGTTATTACAAGAAACAATCGTTTGAAGAAACTTTTGGAACTTGGTACTCCTGCTATTATTGTTCAGAATGAAAAGAGAATGCTTCAGGAAGCTGTTGATGCATTGATTGATAATGGTCGTCGTTCTAAGCCTACAACAGGTGCAGGTGGACGTGCATTAAAGTCATTGTCTCATTCCTTGAAGGGAAAACAGGGTCGTTTCAGACAGAACTTATTAGGTAAGAGAGTTGACTTCTCTGGTCGTTCTGTTATTGCAATCGGTCCTACATTAAAGATGAGCGAATGTGGATTACCAAAGGAAATGGCTATTCAGCTATATAAACCTTTTGTTATCAACGAACTTGTAAATCAGCGCATTGCTACAAACTCAAAGACAGCTGAAAAGTTAATTGCTAAACAGGATCCAAGAGTTTGGGACTGTGTTGAACAGGTAATTGATGGTCATCCAGTATTCTTAAACCGTGCGCCTACACTTCATAGATTAGGTATTCAGGCATTCTTCCCTAAATTAGTAGAAGGCCGTGCAATCCGTGTACATCCATTAGTATGTCCTGCGTTCAACGCTGACTTCGATGGTGACCAGATGGCTGTCCACCTTCCATTAGGTGAAATGGCTAGAGCCGAAACAGAAGTATTGATGCTTGGTGCAAATAACATCCTTGGTCCTAAGGATGGTCAGCCAATCGTTACTCCTGGACAGGACTTAGTACTTGGTAACTTCTATTTGAACATGGAAGAAACACAGGAAGAGTTCTATAACAAAGCAGACGCATTAGATAGATTAAATGAACCTGTTGAAGCTGAAAGATGGAGAAGATATGGTGATAACGAAGGTCATGTCTTCAAGGATAGAAATGAAGTATTAATGGCATACCAGGTTGGTGTTGTTCATCTTCATTCTAGAATTGCTTTACCAGCAAGCGCTGTTGGTAAGACATGCTTCAGTGAAGAACAGAATCAGAAGTATTTAATTACAACTGTTGGTAAGATTATTTTCAATAATGCTATGCCTGCAGATTTCCCATATGTTAACGAATGTACAAGTGAAAACCTGCGTCGTACACCTGATGAGGACTTTGTACCAATGGGAACAGATATCAAGAAGGAAATTGCTTCTCGTAAATTACATAGTGAATTCAAGAAGAAGGATCTTGGTAATTTGATTGCGGCAATCTTCGCTAAGTACAAGAATGGTAATGGATTTGTTGATTCAGATACTCCAAGAACATCTGATGTATTGGATAGCTTGAAGGATCTTGGTTACCAGTACTCTATGATTGCTGGTATGACAGTAGCATTATCTGATATTTCTGTTGCTCCTCATAAGGATGAAATGGTTGCTGAAGGTCGTAAGAAGGCTGATGTATTGAACCATTTGAGAGACAGAGGTTTATTAACACCTCAAGAATGGGAAGCACAATTCCAGGTAGTTTGGAATGATGTTAAGGAACAGGTTGGTGACTCCTTAATGAAGTCTTTACCAAGAATGTCTCCTATCAATATGATGGCTGTATCTGGTGCCCGTGGTAACAAGAACCACTTTACACAGTTAGCTGGTATGCGTGGTCTGATGGCACGTCCTATCCAGTCTAAGACAAAGGGCTATCAGCCAAGTATTATCGAAGTCCCTATCTACTCTTCATTCCGTGAAGGTATGACAGTTGCTGAATTCTTTATGTCATCACATGGTGTACGTAAAGGTCTTACAGATACTGCCTTAAAGACTGCTGAATCTGGTTACTTGACAAGAAGACTTGTCGATGTTGCTCAGGAAGTAGTTATCACTGAAGAAGATTGTGGAACTGAAAAGGGCTATTTAGTAGATGGTTCTAAGGCATATACAGATCAGCTTGGAAACGTTAAGGAAGACACATATGGTGCTCTTTACGATAACAAGAATGGTTCTATCATTGAATCAATGAAGGATAGAATTTCTGGTTACTATACTGCTAGTGATGTCATTGATCCTCAGAGTGGTGAAGTGATTTGTGAAGCAGATACATATCTCACAGACGATATGGCTGCAGCAATTGCTAAGACACACGCAAAGGTAATGATTCGTAACGTATTTACTTGTGAAGCTGAAAATGGTATCTGCCGTAAGTGCTATGGTAGAAACATGGCAACAGGCAACCTTGTTGAAGAAGGTGAAGCTATTGGTATTATGGCTGCACAGGCTATCGGTGAACCTGGTACACAGCTTACAATGAGATCCTTCCACTCTGGTGGTGTAGCTACTGCCGGTGGTGATATTACACAGGGTCTTCCTCGTGTAGAAGAATTATTCGAAGCACGTACACCTAAGGGTGTGGCTGTCATTTCTAAGATTGATGGTGAAATCGTTGATATTAGAGACAATGACAACAATACAGGTCGTATCGTTACAGTTGCTAACGAAACAGAATCTATTGAACATAAGTGTGACCTTACACAGATCATTCGTCCTTGGATGAAGGTTGGTACAACAGTACATGCTGGTGAAAAGTTGACTGAAGGACAGATTGCTCCTAAGGAATTGCTTGAAGTTGCTGGTGTTGCTGCAGTTCAGGAATATATCTTGAAGGAAGTACGTAAGGTATATGCTTCTCAGTCTATCGATATTTCTGATAAGCACTTGGAAGTTATGATCAAGCAGATGATGAAGAAAGTCATCGTTATTGAACCAGGTGATTCTGGATTGTCTGCTGGACAAACATTATCACTCCATAACATGAATACAATCAATGAAGACTTGCTTGATGAAGGTAAGGCTCCAGCTAAGTTTGGTCCTATCATGTTAGGTATTTCTAAGTCTGCAGTAGAAACAGATTCATTCTTATCTGCTGCTTCATTCCAGGAAACAACAAGAGTTCTTACAGAAGCTGCAATCAAGGGTAAGGTTGACCATTTGGAAGGCTTGAAGGAAAATGTATTGATTGGTAAGTTGATTCCTGCTGGTACAGGTAGAGACTTTGACCGTGATACGTCAAGAATGATCAATCAGCTTGCTCAAGAAATGATTGATGCACGTCATGAAAGAAACGCTAGACTTCAGGAAGAAACAGAACCAACTCTTCCAGAAGATGTTATCGGTACAAGTAGTGACCGTGATGATTCAGACTCATTTGAAGACTAAAGAAAATTAGACTCCGTTTTACGGAGTCTTTTTCGCTAAAAGGAGAAAAGATGAATACAATCATTAATTTTGTTGGTATTTTAATTGTTTTATGGATTGTTCAGTATTTATTTATGAAAAATAAAAAACCTGTAGAGCAGTCATTAAAAAAAGAAAATTTAATTGGAGAAAGAGTATTTGTTCCTAGAGAGCAGTTTTCAAATGTTGAGGTGAATCTTTATCGATATGATAGTGAGGAACCTGTTGGTTTAGTCGTTGTTGCGCATGGTGGTGCATTGATCAATGGAGATGCAGACATGACAGATTCTTTCTGTGATACGTTGCGGAATGACTGCAAGTGCTGTGTGGTTTCAATTAATTACACGAAATTAGGACAGCAGAAACCACCATATCAGCAACAGGAAATCATAGACGTTACACAATACTTTATGAAAAATGCATCTAGTTATAATCTGCAGACTGGCAATGTAGTTATGATCGGATTTTCTGGAGGCAGCTATTTACAAATTGGAGCTGCTTCGATACTGATGGATTTTCAATTAAGAATAAAAGGCCTTATAGCTTTTTATCCAATGCTGGATGATTCCATTATCAAATTGACAGATATGGGGTATTTAAAATATCCAATTACAGTTGTAACTGCCAATAATGCTCAAGAAAATAAAATGGTAGACACGTGGTGTGAGCATATGGATCAGGCAAATGTTGAATATGAGAGAAAAGAATATGTAGACGCGATGCAAGGATTTATCGAGTATAACTTTCCTGAATATATGAATGATGCTAGATTTAAAAGAAATTTAAGATCATTTGACGAAGAGCAGAAAGATATAGCACATGCATGCATGATGTGGCTTGAAAACACAATTGAGAACTTACTTTATGAAGAAAAATAATCACATATTATATTGGCTGTTAACAATATTAATTGTTATGACAGCACTGAATACATGTATTCGTCAAAGTGTATGCACTACATTAGCAGAATGGGAAGTAGGAAAAGCATTTGTCTTTAGAATGAATGATGTGATTGATACATATTATGGTAGTGAAGATATTGACACACTTGTTGAATTACAAAATGAAATGCTACAAGAAAAAAGCATAACAAAAATAACAGGAATTTATATGGATTATGCAATTCATTCCACAATTAAAGAAGTAACAATTCAAGATACAAGTAAAGAAATACAAGATATTGTAAAAGAATCAGTATCTCTGATTGAAAAGAAATTGAATGTGAAAACAGATCAATCGTTTATACAAGAATTAGAAGAACAGTGTGAAAATGGAGAACAGGCATTGCATGAATATATTGATGGTTCAATTTCTTATGCAAAGCAATTTCGTTTTCTATTGATGATTTCTAGTCTATTTTTAATGAATATTTATAGAAACTTATATATTGTTCTTTCAGTAATGCTACTAACAGTTACCTGCTATTTATCAGATCGTAAAATATGGATGAATGAAATTACAAAATGCTTTTTGATTGCAAGTATTTGTGTTGTTTTCTTTAGTGTTTGCGCTGGAGGAATTGGAATGTATTTATCTAATCACTTTTTAGGTAGAACACAAATATTTAATAAAACGCCATTTCTTACAACTTGTTGTATTATGGCTTTATTATGCGTTTTTCTTCAATTTATCTCGAAAAGACTTCGTTCGTGAAGTCTTTTTTTACACAAAAAATAATTTTCATACATTTTCATGAGGTATATAATTTAAAAATATTTTTTGAAAGGAGATTTTCTATATGTGCGGAATTGTTGGATATAACGGTAATCAACAGGCAGCACCAATTTTGTTGAAGGGCTTAGAAAAATTAGAATATAGAGGCTATGATTCAGCAGGATTGTCTGTTCGTAATGGAACTTCAGATACTGAAATTGTCAAAGCCAAGGGAAGATTAAAAGCTTTGGCTGAAAAAACAGACGATGGAAAAGCAATGAAGGGAACAATTGGCATTGGTCACACAAGATGGGCAACACATGGAGAACCAAGTGAAAAAAATGCACACCCTCATTGTAGTGATGATCATAATGTAATAGGCGTTCATAATGGTATTATCGAAAACTACCAGGAATTAAAAGAAAAATTATTACGTCATGGGTATACTTTCTACTCACAGACAGATACAGAAGTGGCAGTAAAACTGATTGACTATTATGAAAAGAAATATAATCAAGGACCATTATATTCTTTAACACACGCAATGCAGAGAATTAGAGGTTCTTACGCATTAGCAGTTATGTTTAAAGATTATCCAGAAACAATCTATGCAGCAAGAAAAGACTCACCAATGGTAATTGGGATTGCTGAAGGAGCAAGCTATCTAGCTTCTGATGTTACTCCAATTCTAAATTATACAAAAACTGTCTATTATATTGGCAATGAACAGGTTGCTGAATTGAATAAAGGCAGTGTGAAGTTCTTTAATTTAGATCAAGAAGAAGTTGAAATTGAACCAAAAGAAGTAACTTGGGATGCAGAAGCTGCAGAAAAAAATGGTTATGAACATTTCATGATTAAAGAAATTCATGAACAGCCAAAAGCAGTAAAAGATACATTAAAGTCAGTCATCAAAGATGGAAAGATTGATCTGAGTGAAGTGGGGATAGATAAAGAAACAGCAGAAAAGCTGAATCGTATCATTATTGTCGCATGTGGATCTGCATATCATGTAGGCGTTGCTGGCCAATATGTTATTGAATCAGCTTCCAGAATTCCAGTGCGTGTGGAACTTGCGTCTGAATTTAGATATAGAGATCCAATTTTGAATGAAAATGATCTTGTGGTAGTAATCTCTCAATCAGGAGAAACAGCTGATTCATTGGCGGCATTACGTCTGGCAAAAGAAATGAATATAAAAACACTCGGCATTGTAAATGTCGTAGGATCTTCTATTGCTAGAGAAGCAGACTATGTATTTTATACATTGGCAGGACCTGAAATTGCGGTTGCCACAACAAAAGCATATAGTGCACAATTGATTGCAATTTACGCATTGGCAATTCAACTTGGAAAATATAGAGAAATCATTGATGAAAATCGATATACAACATTAATTGAAGAAATGGAAACTCTTCCAGAAAAAATGGATCGTGTACTTTCTGATAAAGAGAGAATTCAATGGTTTGCAAGTAAATATGCAAATGCACAAGACATGTATTTCATCGGAAGAGGAATAGACTATGCAGTTTCTCTAGAAGGTTCTCTTAAAATGAAAGAAATATCATATGTTCATTCAGAAGCATATGCAGCAGGTGAAATAAAACATGGACCTATTTCGTTGATTGAAGATGGAACACTTGTAATAGGAATCTGTACAGATAAAAAACTTTTTGAAAAAACAAGAAGTAATATGGTTGAAGTAAAATCAAGAGGAGCATATTTAATGGGATTAACATCTTATGGAAATTATTCCATTGAAGATACTGCAGATTTTACAGTATATATTCCACAAACAGACCCATATTTCACAACATCATTAGCAATTATTCCTTTGCAGTTACTTGGATATTATTTATCAGTAGCAAAGGGATTGAATGTTGATAAGCCAAGAAATTTAGCAAAATCAGTAACAGTAGAATAAAAAGGTAAAGGTTGTTCATGGAACAACCTTTTTATCTAAAAAATATCCTTGCAAAGAGGTGATAAAGAGAGTATATTCAGAAGGCCGCACAGAAGAGGGGTTACTATTCACCGATAAATGAATAAACATAAAAGCTGTCAATAGCAGTTATCCACAAAATAAAAAACTTTTCAGA
>CAKVBD010000038.1 GCA_934725105.1 uncultured Bulleidia sp.
GGTACACAGAAAATATAAAGAATTGACATAAAAAAATCAGCATTTAAGCTGAAAATGAAAGTATTTCATTATGTCTGGCTGTAAAACTCAGGGGAACAGACGTCGCACATGACTGGCCATGGTGGAGAAAGCAGCTTCCATACTATTTAAACTATGTTTGTTAAGAATGCATATTGCATTCTTTTTCTTTTTCTGATAGAATACTTAAGCAATGCGGATATGGTGGAATTGGCAGACACGTCAGATTTAGGATCTGATGCCCTCGGCGTACAGGTTCAAGTCCTGCTATCCGCACCATTTAAAAATCGCTGGAAACAGCGATTTTTTTGTTTGTAAATTATCATTCAGAATTATTTTTATTCTTTTACAGTTCTTTACTGTTTTTTACAATTCTTTACTGTTTTATATTTCTTTTACAGTTCTTTACTGTTTAAAAAAACTCTTATGTTCTTTTGAAACACAAGAGTTATTTTCTAAAGCAAACTTACCGTCAATGTCACTGAACAAGTTGTATTGTATCCTTCTATCACTTGCTATTTACTTACATCTTCTTCATTTCTTCATTCAAATATATCTTAGCTTTATGACATAGATAAAAATACATTAACAGAAATAATACTTGCGGTATCCACAATATCCACAAATTCGTATGAATCAATCCATATTTAATCACACGAGATATAGATACTCCTGATTCAACATACATTGAAGTTTTACGTGTCAATAAAAGCCAAAGAATTGGTATAGAAATTCCATTCACTAACAGAAATACAATCAACGCAAACAATGGAGAGTTTATTAGAAACATCTTGTTCATCCACCTTTGATTCATTCCCAATTCATACAATAAAAGGATTCTATCCATTTCACTTCTAAAGAAATACAATTGATTCTGATACATTTGTACCAAGAAAATCAAACAAAACATCACCGTTACAATACCGATATAAAATATCTTCATATAGATTTGCTTTTCCATTTGTTCAACTTCAATTCTATGATTATTAAAAGTTATACTTTGACTACGGTTGATCATTGACATTAACTTATCTGTCACATCATACGAAGCATGATGATTTCCATACGCGATAACTTCATTATATTTCAAAGAATCCATATCAAATAATTGACAATATAGTTTTTCAGATACAAATATTGTTCCAGGAGTAATGTTTGTATCAACATTAATTGTATTCAAATGATCAATCACTCTTTCACATTTCACTTGTATATTATGATCGCCAGCTTTTAACGAAAGCATTTCTCCATCATGCAAAGCAATTTCCGTTCCGGTTATTTTCTCCTTCATATCTGAATCTACTACTTGAACGGAACCATCTGATATTTCCGCCAAAGACATAAAGAAACAAATTGCAGATTCCCCACGATAAAATTCTTCCTTGTCTGTTACATCCACAATATCATTCCAGATAGAAGAATTCTCAGGCAGCATAACAATTGTCACAGGCAATCCTGTTGTTTCATTACAATCCACATATTTATATGACTCATATAATTTCACATATGGATCATTTGGTGCAGTATCATACTGAACATACAGCAGCTGATCATTCATTCCATAATATGAAGCACTCGATAAATACTTTATCGTTTCAATTCCTTCTGTATTTTGAATCTGATTCAATTGCTGAAAAGTTAATCCATCTGTTGGAGAATCCGTACTCCATTGATAGGAATATCCTAAATGTTCCATATTCCATTCATATAATTGCCATGCAGTAGAAATGCTATACATACAGACAAACAACATTCCAATCATTCCAGTACATAGAATTCTATTCAACACCACTTTTTTTCTCATTCTTCTTTTTTCAATGTCGATAAAAGATTTCTTGTCAAACTTAAAAGGATATTTTCTTTTCACCTTCTGTTCTGCATATCTTGTTAAATCTTTTCCACCAGTAATTCCATTCATTTTTTTCAATAAAACAATCAAGCTTGCATTCATAACAAGTACAATGAAAAATGTCACAATAAAGGAAACAACAAATGGTCGATATGTCATTGTAAATTGAAATATATTTTTCCCAAAAACAACAAACATCATACAAATCGCTGCACTTGCTAAACAAGTACATCCCCAACAAATCAACCATTGTTGAAATGATTGAACTAACATTAGATGATTCAACTTATTTTTATTCAATCCCAGACTTAACAAAACTCGATTTCGATACAATTGCTTAGCAATCGTTGATAAACTGATACATATCAACAATAAAGCACTGACTGCACTCACACCCACCAATGCTCCACCATTTTCAACAATTTGTTCAAAGGAAAAGATATGTTCCGGAAAACTGTATTCGTTAAAAATGATTTCACTTTTATTTGTCTCATGGATCAAAGCATCCAGTTCTTTCATTTCATTCTCATTCTTATATGCAGAGGAAAAGAAAAAATGTCGATACATTGGTTCACTATCACATTGTTTTGCAATAACAGAAAGCAAAGGATGATCATTGCACAGCCAATTTGTTGTATATGTTTGAATGATTCCTGATAAAACATAAGATTTTTCCATCACCGTTCCGTCAGTAACTTGTATTTTTAAATCAATGTTTTCTCCAATTTCATACGGAAGATGTAATAAATCCAGCATTGCATATTCCACTACAACTTCATTCTCTTTTTCTGGATAAGTTCCTTCAATCAATTGAAATTGTTCCAAGTCCCAAAAGTTCTGATCAACTGTTCCAATATTTCCAATCTCAGAAGAATCGTCACCAACAATTGTTCCATACACGATCATCTCTCCACTCTCCTTAATTGAAAGATGATTTTGTATTTTGCTTTCTTCATGTTCTGAAATATCAAAAGCTGCTCCATTATGAAACCCATAAATCATTTGTCTTTGATATTGTTTCTGTGCTTGAAAACTATCTAAAAGAAAAGAAGTAAAAAACAATAAAACAACAGATAGACACATTGTTGCTGTAATACTTTTCTCGCGGAAACATTTCCGTAATATATGATGATATTTCATAATGCTTTACTCACTAATTTTCCATCTTCAATATGCAGTACAACATCAGCACTACGCGCAATATCTAAGTCATGTGTCACTAAAATAATCGTTGGTTTTGTTAATTCTTTAATTTCAAGCAAAAAATTCAAAACAGATTCACTTGTTTTCTTATCCAGGTTTCCTGTCGGTTCATCACAAAACAAATATTTCGGACGATTCATAAAGGCTCTTCCAATCGCACATCTTTGCTGTTGACCACCAGAAAGCTGATCAGGATATTTGGATTGTATTTCTGTTAATTGAAGTTTTTCCAATATAACATCACACCATTCCTCATCACATTTTTCATCCAGCAAAACAGCAGGCAAAAGAATATTTTCTCTCACTGTCAGTTCTGGAAGTAATTGATAATTTTGAAAAACAATTCCTGTTTCTTTCTTTATATGTGCAAGCTGCTGTTGATTCATTGTTGATAATGGCTGCTCATCATAAAAGATTTCCCCTCGATCTGCTTTCAACAAACCACTCAGTAAATGAATCAATGTACTCTTTCCAGATCCACTTTTTCCAATCACACTATAAAAAGTATTCTCTTGAAATTCCGCAGAAATTCCTCTCACGGCATATGTTGCTTGTTTGGATTTCCCATATATTTTATGTATATTTTCACATCTTAAAGCACACATTCTGCTACCTCACTTTCTATAGTTTTTATGATATGTTTTACCACTTACAATTCACTTACATCATATGCTTCTTTCCCACTTAAAATTGGAAGATGTATTTCAAATACAACCTGTGTATGATCAAAATCGTTATATACAGAGAGTGTTCCATGATGTTGTTCTACAATTAGCTTTGCCATATGTAAACCAATCCCAAAATGCTGACTGTCATTTGTATAAAAACGTTCAAATAGATGTGGTAATACTGCTTCATCAATCAATGTATTTTTAGTCATCACCTGAATATTAAAAAAAGTATCTACATTTTCACATTTGATTTCAACATCAGCATTACCATGACTCAAAGAATTTTCAATTAATGTCAAAAGACATTCTTTCATCCATACATCATCGCATTTCATAAACACACAATCTTCTTTTGGTAAAAAAAGAATTTTCTTCTGCATTTTATTCGCAAGAGGAATACATTCTCGTATGGCTTGTTTTATCAAATAAATCATATTTTGATTTTCAAAATGAAATCGAATCTGATTGGCACTCATCTTTCGATCTTTCAGAAATAATGTAATTAAATTCGACATCTTATCAATTTGCTCTTTTGAAACAGTCAATGCATTCTTGTTTTCATCTGTTTCCCTTATTGTTTCCAGAGATAATTTCAATCCTGTCAATGGTGTTTTTAACTGATGATATAAATGTTCTTCATATTGCATCATTTCTTTCTTGTTTGCTTCAGATTTTCTTAGTAATTCACCATTTTCATTCAACAATATACTATTTTGTTTTCGCAAATGATCCTTTTTCTTTTCATCCGTTTGGTTTTTCTTCAATAAGATCATGCATCCCAAACCACTCAATAATGCACCACCACAAAAACAAGGAATCAGATATTTAGATATTTTTCTTGTCATATGTGTTTCAGCCGTTACTGCATACCCGCTGGCTGCCACTTTCTCTTTTCCTTTTTCTATAGAATCTCCGTCAGGATCAGATTGCATATACTGCTGGACGATATCCACATCTATTTTTTCATTCCCGACAAAATAATAAAATTCCATCTTCATCATCTTCAAAGATACGAAATAAAAGAAGAAAAAAAGAATCACATTCATACAGGAAAACAAAATGATATCTTTCTTCTTCATACACTTTCTTCTTTCCATCGATAGCCAACACCACGAATGGTTTCAATCGGACATCTCGAACTTGCCTGAATTAATTTATTTTTCAACCTGCTGATATAGACTGTTAATGTATTATCTTCCACAAATGTATCATTCAACTCTGTAATGTCATTCAACAAAACCTGTCTAGAAACAAGACAGTTCTTATTCTGCATCAGATGTTTCAATAGAGTGAATTCCGTCTTAGAAATATCAATCAGCATATCTCTATAGAAAAACATATGATTTAACACATCCAGTTTCCATTCATCTACAACGATGCGTTCTCTTTTCACATGAAATAGTGACTGTCTGCGCAATTGCGCCATGATTCTTAATTTCAACTCACGAATTGAAAATGGCTTTGTAATATAATCATCTCCACCACTCAAAATTCCTTTTTCAAGAGAATCTTCATCATCTTTCACTGTAATAAAAATAATTGGCATCGTATATTGTGTTCTTATTTTCCTGCACAATTGAAAACCATCTTCTTCTTTCAAATTCACATCCAACAGACAAAGATCAATGTCATTTTTCATTAGAATCTTTACTGCGTCTATAGAATTCCGTGCACAAAGCGGTATATATTCATCTGCTAAAAGAATTTCTATATTTTCACAAATCACTTCATCGTCATCAACAATCAATATTTTCTTCATATTACAACTCAACTTTTTCCCATTTTACCATTCTTATCTTTCAGTTAGATGACATTGTACGTATTCAAAAGAAAAACTCTTATGTTCTTTTGAAACACAAGAGTTATTTTTTCATTGCCAATTGTGATGTTGAATAATGTTGAATTGGTGTCCACGTAACGTTTGTAAATAATGCCTGTACTGTAATTGGAATATACGTCAACATATACATTGGAAACATTGGAATAAATTTCAGCTTTTCACTTGTAGAAGCAGGAATTCTTTTCCACTCAGAAAGAACTGTCAATAATGCAAGCACCATCATACTGCCCCATAGATATGTAATCATCTCAATCAAGAATTGAATCATTTCCTGTCTCAATACCAAAGATACATAGTAAGGCATAAAGGAAGCCGCAACAATTCCCCATAATGCAAATGCAACCATAATCACAGTTAATAATGTACAAGGCAGACACGTCATCAAAATATCATAGAATGTAAATCTCTTTCCATTCTTAGACAACAATCCCTTTGTCAGATCCCCTAAGTATTTCCCATCAATCTGATAGAAACCTTTCGCCCATCTCAATCTCTGCTTCCAAGACTGTTCCATTGTAGATGGCTGTTCATCATAAAGCATTGCACTATCACAATAGCCAATTCTCTTATTATTGATTGTAGAAGCAACAGAGAATTGAATATCTTCTGTCAAGAAATAATAAGGCCATCCATCATTCTCATCCATCAAGGAAGAAGTGATCACAAAGCCAGTACCAGAGATCATACACTGTGCACCAATCATATCTCTAACATAGTTTAAGTGTCTTGCTTCATGCAGGAACCAGATAGAATATGCTGCACTCAACCAGTTTGTACCAAAGTTCTTAGAGTTACGATATGTTGTAAATGCATCATATTTACCACTCGCAAGCTTTTTATTCGATTCCTTCAAGAACGCTGGATCAACAATATTATCTGCATCAAATACCACAAATGCATCATAATACTTTCTACCCTTCAAAGAAGAAACTTTTGTATAAAGATAATTCAAAGCATATCCTTTACCAACTTCTTCTTTATTGAATCTTTCATATACGATAGCACCATTGTCTCTAGAAACCTGTGCAGTATGATCTGTACAGTTATCCGCAACAACATAAATATCATATTTATCTCTTGGATACTCTTGCTTGTTTAGGCTGTCCAATAATTCTGAAATTACACCTTCTTCATTTCTGGCACTGATAAAAATCGCAAAGCGATTTCTAATATCTGTATCCTTTAAAGAAGCTACTTTTCTTTTGATGATCGAAATGAGAATATAAATTACCTGATATGCATAAAATACTGTTAAGAACTGTATTACAAGTGTTGTAAACAATCGAAACTGTTCGAGTATATTCATATCCACCTCCAAAATTCATTGTCTAATATACTCATTTTCACTATTGAATTCAAGCATCTTTTATATTTCACAAAACTTTCTTAATCAATTTTAATGTTTTGAGCGCTTACCATGTTATAATCTTTTGGTTTATGAATTGGATTTTAAAATCATTACCAGATATGATTATCTTGTTGGCAATTTATATAAAATGCTTATATCCAACGTGGAAGAACTATGAATACAACGCCCTTGTCTGGCATACATTTCTGTATATCTATATGTGCATCATTCTAGGATGGACAATTATGCCTATCTTTGCACATCTTCTGTATGCATTTGATGGTGTGTATGAAAACTATAACCTTCTTCCATTTTCTGACTGGATCTATGGATATGGAAACTATCGCAGAGAAACACTATACAATCTCATGCTATTCATACCATTTGGCTTTATTGCACAAAGAACATTAAGAAAGCCATACAAGATCACTCTCCTGTATGGCGCATTGTTCTCATTCACAATTGAAATATCACAACTCTTATTCACTTCAAATCGAGTCTGTGATATTACTGACTTAATTAATAACACTTTAGGAACACTGTTTGGTATTCTCTTATTTATCTTATATGACAAATGTTTGAAGTAGCTGATAGCTACTTCTTTTCAAATGACATGGACTCTCCATCTGTTCCAGGGAAAGAAACCGTCATAACATTCTTAACGATTTTGTAGGAAGCAGACTGATCACCAATACTAATGACACCATCTCCATACGTACATGCCTTTTCTTCACCATCTGCAACCATTGTACAAGTTCCATCATCTTTCAAGTCAAAATACGTATCTTCATTCAATCCACCACTGTAAGACTGATAATAATACTTTCCACTCACCCCGTCACTGGAACATCCAGCTAACATAATAGATGCCAATAAAATACTCACTGATAATTTTTTCATGATGCTATGATACTACCTCCAATAAACTCTCGAATGATCGAATTATTTGCGATACAAGAATCATCTTGTATTGTCACAAAGAAGTCAAGGAATCTTAACATTCTCTGTGCTTCTGCATATTGCTCCGATGCATACGAAATTCTTTTTAATAATGGTTCAGCATATTTCTTCAATACTGCTAATTCATAAATACATGAACTATTAAAAAATACATCCGCTTCTCCATTATAAGGGAAAATATTCTTTTCTTCACCTTTTCTTACAGAATACCATGATGCAATCGTATCTGCAGCACTCACATTTCTTGTACGATAGTCTCTTACCATTCTACGCAGCATTCTTGCATCTGTTGTTGGAATACGATGATATCTATCAATTGTTAACTGTGTTAAAGGACTAATATAGATTTTAAACTTCTCTTTATCATCAATCCCTTTTGTCAGTTCAGGATTCAATCCGTGAATTCCTTCAATCACAATCAACTGATCCTCATGTAATTGTGTAATTCTCTCTCCATATTCCTTTTCCCCTTTTACAAAGTTATATGTTGGTAGATCTACAACTTCATGGCGCAATAAAGCATTCATCTGTTCTGTAAATAAATCTACGTCCACAGCACTCAACGCTTCAAAATCTTTCGTACCATCCTGCTGCACAGGAAGATCATTTCGATTGATAAAATAATCATCCGTTCCAAGATACAATGGATTCAATCCCAACACCTGCAATTGAATACATAAACGCTTGGCAAATGATGTCTTACCTGAAGAAGAAGGTCCTGCAATCAATACGATCTTTTTTGCCTTGTCATGAATTTCTTTTGCGATGTCTGCAATCTTCTTTTCATGCAGTGCTTCGCTTAAAAGAATCATATTTTTAGCATCATCAGAAAGAATTCTTTCATTCAGATCACTCACTTTCTGAATATGCATGAGTTTTTCCCACGTCTTTTCTTCAGAAAAAGCTTCATACAGAAGATTCTGTTCCTCAAATGTTGGAACAATCAATGGATTGGCAGGATGTGGAAAACGTAATACGATTCCTCTACGATACGCATGTAAATCAAATGCATACAAGTATCCTGTAGAAGGCAACAAGTATTGATAAAACAAATGCTGGGTATCATCTAAAGTAGAAACAAACGCTTCACGAACATCATATGCCGTTTGAATGATGCGAGATTCATACTGCCACGCATTGTGCTTCTCAATATCATTCAATAATGCATCTCTACTCTTTTTCGTCTGTAGAATTGGCAGATCAGCCTGCACTAGATCATGCATTCTCTTTTCAATCTTGACAATCAGTTCATCCTTTGACATTTCACTATGATATATCGTTGTAAAAATACCTTTTGAAATGGAATTGGCAATATGTACTGTTGTATCTTCTTTCGTCACATCCCGAATTGCCTTTAAGTATAAAAGAATCAAAGTATTCTGATAACTCATATTGGCATACGAATTTCTAAGATCAAATAATTCAATCTCCGCATCTTGTGTAATTGGTGTATTCAGTCGTTCATAATGATGATTCACTTTACACGCAAGGATTGGAAAAGCAAAAGAAAGGTGCTTGATTAGCTGTGCACAGCTAACACCTTCCTCAACTGTTTTCTCAATGATTTTTCCCTCCGGACTTTTTACTGTCAGTTTCATGATTATACCTCGTCTTAAACGCAACAGTATCTTCTCTTACATTTTTAACCGGAATCGAACTTGTAGCTTCAGGCAATAAACGCATCATGGCAAGCTGTGAATTCACTGGTGCATCTCCACGATTGATCTTGCGATATCTACCTGTATTACTCATGATTCTTGCTTTCGTATTATCTCTAAATGCAAGTTCAAGATATTGATGGATCTGTTCTTTGACATGAGCATCTTCAATTGGGCATGCAACTTCAACTCTTCTTTCAGTATTTCTTGTCATAAAATCTGCGGAAGAAATATACATTTTCTCACTCTCACCAGAACCAAAGATATAGATTCTTGAATGTTCCAGGAATCTTCCAACAATGGAAATGATTTCAATATTGTCTGTTTTTCCTTCAATACCTGGCAAAATACAAGAAATACCACGAACGATCAATTTCACTTTCACACCAGCTAAAGATGCTTCATGTAGTCTCTCTATAATATCTTCATCTGTAATAGAATTCAACTTACAAGTAATCACACCTTGTTGCCCTTTAGCAATTTCCTGATCCATCAATGAAAGAATTGTACTCTTCAAAGAAACAGGAGCAACAAGCAATGTACTATATTTACCATCCAGTCTGCCAATTGCCATATTCGCAAAGAAAGAAACTACATCTTTTACAATATCTGCACGGGAAGTAATATACGCTAGATCTGTATATGATTTCGCAGTATTTTCATTAAAGTTACCTGTCGCAATCAATGCAACGTGTTCTGGTTTAGATGCAATGATCTTTGTGATCAGACATACTTTTGAATGCACTTTATATCTCTCAAAGCCATAGATAACATTACATCCCGCATCTTCCAGCTTTTCAGAATAGTCAATATTATTCTGTTCATCAAATCTAGCTTTCAGTTCAATCAAAACATCTACTTCTTTTCCATTTTCTGCAGCCTGACATAGATAATCCACAAGTCTTGCACGGGAAGCTAAACGATAAATTGTAATCTTGATGGAGACTGTTTTAGGATCATTTGCTGCTTCCTTGACAAGCTGTAAAAATGGATCCATAGATTCATATGGATAATGTAAAAGTATATCTTTTTCTTGTACCTGATGAAACAATGACTGTTTATAGTTAAATGCTGCTGATAGCTTTGGCGTATAGGATGGATATGTAACTTTCTCTTTAACTTCTTTATCCACTAGATTTTCAAGAGAAAAGACATACTTCATATTCATTGGAACAGCACTTGTAAACATTTCTCTTCTCGTAATCTTGAGATTTGTTAAAAGATATTTCATAAAAGAATTGGATGGTTTACTAGATACAGTTAGCATTGTAACGTTCATCTTTTTTCTTTCCTTTAATACTTTTTCCATCTTTTTACGATAGTCAAGAATATCTTCAAATGCTTCATCATCTGCATCTACATATGCACTTCTCGCAACTGTTAATTTCAATGTTTCATTCACTGAATATTCATCAAAGATCGAAGTCAGCTGATATGCCAGTAAATCTTCTACATGAACAAAGCGAAATTTCTTCTTGTGTGGCAGAACAATAATTTGCGGTAATGATTGTGGTACCGCAACAAAGCAATAGGATGTGCGTCCCTTCTTTTTCATATCCGCAGTGATATATGTAATATGATTCTGCAGATTTGGGAATGGATGATGGGTATCAACAATCTGTGGATTAATTAAAGGAGCAATATAAGACTTGTAATACTTCTTCAAGAATTTCATTTCTTCTTTACTACAATCTTTCATCGCAAGATCTTCAATACCTTCTCGCATCAAATCTTTTCTCAATTCTTCATAGATCTTGTCTCTTTTTTTACAGCCTCTTTTCGCAACAGGATAAATTGCATCCATCTGTTCTGCAGGTGTCAAGCCAGATTTATTATCTATCTTACTCATCTTTGCATTTTTCATATCCCACAAAGAACCAACACGAACACGGAAAAACTCTTCTAGATTAGAAGAGAAAAAATAAACAGATTTCAGTTTTTCAAGCAAAGGAACGGAAGGGTCTTTTGCTTCATTTAAAACACGGTCATTAAATCTCAACCAAGATAATTCTCGATTACATGTATAACCATCTTTATAAATATTCTTCTGCATCGTCTCACCCCTTTATTTCATACACGTATAACATTACATCTCCATTGTAAAATTGTTGTAAAAAGCCTGTATTATCTAACACTTTCTTAGAATTCACATTGTTTTTATCAACTCTTGCATACAATTTCGTAATATTCAGTTTTTTACATTCCTCTAGTAAGAGTTTTACACCTCTATACATATATCCTTTGTGTTGATATGCGTGTTTTGTACGATATCCAATTTCATAAGTTCCATCACTTCTTTCATAGATCTGGATAATTCCTACAAGAATATCTGCATCAAAGATTCCGTATGTTATATGCTTTAATAATGACTGATACAGAATCATTGCCTGCATCTCATTCAATGTTGATTCATATAGATCTTCCAGCTGCTTCGCATCGCCTTCTTTTAATGTACGTAATTGAATATTTGTCATTTGAATTACTTTATTGTTTTTATTATACTCCTGTCATATGATTAGATGCATGGAGAAATAGAATGAAAAGAATCGTAACAATGCAAGACATCTCATGTATTGGAAAATGTTCCCTGACCGTTGCACTTCCAATCATTTCCGCAATGGGAATTGAAACCGCAATTCTTCCAACTGCGGTATTATCTACACATACAATGTTTAAAGGTTTTACATTCCATGATTTGACAAACGAATTAGAACCAATTATTTCTCACTGGAAAAAAGAAGAATTTACATTTTCCGCAATCTATACAGGATACTTAGGTTCCATGGAACAGATTGCTATCGCAAAGCACTTCATCGATACAACAGAAGGCAATCCACTTGTCATTGTTGATCCATGTATGGCAGATGCGGGAAAACTATATACAGGATTCACACTTGAATTCGTTGAAGAAATGAAACATCTTTGTGAGAAAGCAGATATCATCTGTCCAAATATAACAGAAGCATGTCTTTTATTGCACCAGCCATATAAAGAATCATTTTCAGAAGAAGAAATCAAGAAAATGTTAAAGGAATTATGTAAATTTGGCAGTCAGAAAGCTATTATGACTGGCGTTTCTTTACAAGAAAATTCTATTGGTGCATATGGATATGATGCAAATACCAATACATATACCTATTATTTCACAGAAGAAGAAACACAGCACTTCCATGGTACTGGAGATATCTGGGCTTCCACATTAACAGGGTGTCTTGTTAATGGCAAATCTCTGCAGGAATCCATTCAGATTGCATGTGATTTTGTAAAAGAATCCATTCATCTCACACTCCAGGAAGAAAATCATAATATCTATGGTGTAAACTTTGAACAAGCCATTCCATCATTAATCAAACAATTATGCAAATAGAAAAGCACGGAAAACCCGTGCTTTTCTAAAAGAAAGGAATAATTATGTATACACGTAAAGTCTATATATAGTATAACATACATCCTTTCATTTGTGTCAGTATTTACTTACTTCAAGTACTTTATAGGATGCATTTTGATATGCTTCTACTTCATCAGAAGTAATAAATGCAAATACATCCTGCTTCATTGACTGTTGTGCACCAAGACTGTCCGCATAGACATAGTCGGTTGCCAGTCTACTGCCATCTGGATTCACTGCTTCAATCGTGATAGAAAATGATGCAGATTCATCACTCAGATTTGTAACCGTTACATTCAACGCAGAAGTTACCAAACCATATTCATCACTTTCTGCTTCAAAATTTCCAAGCTGTACATCCACAACACTGCCAAGCAATGAATCTGTATTCTTTCCCGTTGCATCATCTGTGACTTGATCAATTTCTTTTCCTGCATCATCCAATGCCTTTGACCATGAGCTTTGCAAAGCAAGTGTAATTCCCATTGCCAATACGTTCATAACAATTGCGATAATTGTAAGAACTTTCTGATTCTTACGAAATAAAGCAACAACTCCAAGAACAAGACCAATCACCCCAAAAATAAACGCCGCATTGTTAATGATTGGAAGAAATGATAATGCCAGTCCAATGATTCCTAACACTAACGCCGCAATAGCCAATCCCTTTTTTTGTTTTTCCATTTTTTCTAACCTCTTCTTTTTTCTTATTGTAAAAGTTAGAAAGGAATGATTGGTGTTCTATCAGGACACACCAAGCAACGCCTGAAAAACACCTTGCATTATTGCCGCCATAAACAATACACAACAACATGCAAATGAATATCCTAGAATACGTTTGATGATATTTTTATCGTGGATCCATGGGAAATGATTGAATATTCCTGTCCACTCAGTAAAGACATCCACCCATCCTAGAACCATGAACAGGATTGTAAGACGCGCCAGAAAACAATAGACAGGATTTGTCACAACATGGTCACCCACTAACACTTCTGAAGAAAAACTAATCAGCACAATGAAAAAATATCCAATGGAAGCAACAATCTTATGCCATTTCTTATCGCTGCGAAATCCTGGAATATTCATATAGGATTTCTTTTTTGTCTGTATGGAAGCGGCTCTTTTTAATTCTTCAATGGATTGATATCGATCATCAGGATTCATATTCGTACAACGATTACTTACTTCAAGCATATTAATATCATCAGAAAACATTTCTTTAATCAACATGCCTAATGCATAAATATCTGTTCTAGTATCACTCGCTCCAAATCCATACTGCTCAGGTGCTGCAATCCCATCCGTACCGAGCAGTACAGTATCTCTCGATTGATTTTTGACATACAGTTTTGCCGCATCATAATCGATAATCTTAACAATACGGTTTTGATCAATCATGATATTGGATGGTTTAATATCACGATGAATGATTGATGGATCAGCATGATGCAGATAAGAAATACCATCAAAGATCTGGTTCAGAATATCTTTTCTTTCATGCATTGAAATCTCATGAACCAATAGCTGTTCCAGTGTAATACCATCAATATATTCCTCTAAGACAATGAGTTTTTCATTCTTTTCTTCGAATTGAATGATCTTAGGAATATGAATATCTGGATGCTGCTGCAGCCACGCAAAAACTGAAAGATGATAATTCTCCAAGGTTTTCAAGTAATAAAGTTCCCCCAATTCATCTTTCACGATTTTTTTATTCTCATTTACGATTCCAACCGTTTTATAATTTTCAATAAACATGTACAATCATTTTAACAGAAGGAACACATATGAAAACACGTGATTTAGAAAATACACTCAACAAAGTTCAAGATACAAAATCTCTAAAACAATATATCCAAACGATTCAGAATATCTCTTACGATGCATTTCATGAATATTTTAATCAGTTGATACAAGAAAAAAATCTCAACAGAAGTGAAATTATAGAACATTCTGGAATCGAGAGAACATATTGTTATCACATTCTCAATGGAACAAAAAATCCATCCAGAGATAAGATTCTTTGTCTATGTATTGCAGCAGGATGCAATCTTGAAGAAACAAGAAGAGCATTAGAAATCAGCAGACAAGGTATTCTTTATGCCAAAAACACAAGAGATACCTATATTCAATATGCCATCAATCAACACTTATCTTTAATTGATACAAATATTCTTCTTTCCAAACACCAGGAAGCAATCTTAGAATAGTTCTTACGCACCATGCAATCATTCCTTCAAGAAAATTATACTCAATGTAATGCTTTTACTGGACAAACCTTTGTACATTCATAACAAAGAATACATTCAGTTCCATTCTTTCGTGTGCGAGATTCTTTATTCACTTCTACATCCATCGGACATACACGCAAACACTTTTCACAATGAACACACTTACTTTCATCACAATGGACACGAAGCAGAGAATAATAACTCATTGGTTTTAAGAATACTGTAATTGGACAAACATATTTACAAAAAGCACGATTATCTTTAAAGATATATGCTAAAGCAATTCCCACACCGTAATACAGTAAATTCCCAATGAGAAAAAGATAAAACATGATTTTTTCTAAATGTGCAACATGCGTTAAAAATAAACTCGCTACTAACGTAAAAGACAAAGCAAACATAACATAGCGCAATATTCCTAGCTTTTCTATTCTAGGTTTGCGTGGTTTTTTATATGGAAGAAAGTCTAGAACCATCGCTGTCCAGCATGCATATCCACACCAGCCTCTACCAAAAAGCAATGGTCCAAAGATCTTTGCTATTGCATAATGAATTGTTGCGGCTTCAAATACCCCAAGAAAAAGATAATACCAGAATCCTTCCATCTGCATATTTTCTCTTGAAATGATTCCAAGATAGACAAGCATATAGCTTCCCACTGCCAATTGTACAAAATGACGTGTATGCGGTTTTCCTGCAGTAAATAATGCAGTTCCAAAAGCAAGACAGCCACCAATATAGGTGAAGTTCAATAAATAAAATACATTGTCTTTCCATAGCCATAATACAATCGCTACAACTTCAAACAACGCAAATAACAATATCGAAGGAATATATTTCCGTAACTGATTCATACATTTTCCTTTCCCACAACTCTATCAAAGATCAGAAATACAACTATTCATGTTATATCATAAATATGAAAATACGCACTGCAAATACAGTTAAATGATTGTAATATTATTTTCAGAAACGCTTATAGTTTATAAAGTGAGCAAAATATCCCGAGACAGTATGAAGGATTGAAAAGAAAAAGTAAAGTATTCGGAAAATTTCGGAATAACATTTCGGGAAATCACAAAAAATCACATAATCTCTAGAAACATTGTACCAACTTGTCAAGACACTATTGAAAGCCCTTTCTTTTTCTGGCAAAATGAACCTCATCAAAAGAAAGGGATTCTAAAATGAAAGAAAAATTTATGAATGGCCTTCTTACCCTGGCAGGTAAGATGCAATCGAACAGTGTCCTTTCAGCAGTTAAGGATGCGTTCGTCGACAACATGCCAGTTGTCATCTGGGGTGCTTTCTGTACTCTATTCCAGTTCGTGTTATGTCAGACTGGTGGTGTACCAGACCCTAAGACAGGAGAACTTATCTACTATGTTTCTCTCGCTAACGTTCCAGGATTCGGATGGCTCCACTCTTTAAATCCAATCTTCACGACTGCCAACTACGGATGCATGAACTTCATGGCAGTTGCTATCTGTGTACTTGTTGCAATGCACTATGCAGAAAACATTGGACATCCAAACGATAATACAGTTCCAGCAGTAGCTCTTGCTTCATTCGTTACACTCATCAACACATCTGCTTCCACAACTACAGAAGCAGGCGAAACAGTAACAATTTCAAACGTTGTTGCTTCTTCCTATACAAGTGCTACAGGTTTATTCGTAGGCTTGATCGTTGGTATCCTGTCTACATTGCTTTATGTCAAGCTTGTTGATTCAGGTAAATTGAAGATTTCTCTTCCTGACTCCGTTCCACCAAACGTATCACAGTCATTCGCAGTACTGTTCCCAACAATTATCACAATTCTATGTGTTTCCATCGTTGGCTATATCTGCTCTATGTTCGGCTTGACAATGTTTGATGTCATTAAGACAATGATGGCTCCAGTAGAAAAAATCATGACAGGTCTGCCTGGATATCTGGTTGTTCTATTCCTCATGCAGCTGCTATGGTGGTTCGGTATCCATGGTCCAAATGTAATGGGTGCTGTTACATCTCCATTCATGACAAAGATGATGGCTACAAACCTTGCACTCTACCAGGCTGGTGAAGGTGTTTCAGCTTCTGGTGTATTCTATCAGGCAGGTTCTCAGTATTCTATTATTGCCAGTCCTTTCGAAGCAGGATGGCGCTGTCCAACAGGTTCTGGTATCACAGGTGGCTTGATTATCGCAGTTCTGCTTTTCTCTAAGAGAGATGATTTCAAGGCAATCGCTAAGTTAGCTATTCCATGCGGAATCTTCAACATCAATGAACCAATCATCTTCGGTATCCCAATGGTTATGAACCCAATGTTTGCTGTACCATTCTTCCTGGCTCCAATTGCCTGTGCAAGCTTGGGCTACCTCGTACAGTACCTTGGACTCTGCCCACTGTTTGTCATCAGCGTTCCATGGACGACTCCAGTTGGCTTGTTCGGTTTCTTAGCATCTTCAGGAAATATCATGGGTGGTATCTGGCAGGCAGTGATCATCATTGCTGTATCAACACTGATTTACACACCATTCGTAATTGCTTCCAACCGTCAGGAAGAAGCAGCTTAATACTAGTCACTGATTTGATGAATTATTAAAAACAGTCTCTTTACTGCAAGATATACAAGGTATATATAAGAGACAAGATTTCTTTCTAGAAATTTCAAAACCCATATTAGATCTAAACAACTACAGGAGAATTTAAAATGAAGTTAATTATCGAAAAAAATGAACAGGCAATGAGCGAAAGTGCCATGCAAATCATTCTTGGTGCAATGATGCAGGATAAAAAAGTCAACATTTCACTGACATCCGGAACATCTCCAAGAACAATGTATAAAATGATGGTTCCATATGTAAAGGACAAGCCACAATTCAAGGATGTAGACTACTACCTCTTTGATGAAGCGCCAGAAGTAGGAGAAAAGAAAGGTCAGCCAGGCCCTAACTGGACTGAAATGCAGGAACTGTTCTTCAAGGATGCAAATATTCCTGATGAAAAGATCCATATTCCAAGCATGGAAAACTATGAAACATTTGATGAAGAAATTGCCAAGGCTGGCGGAATTGATGTCATGCTCATCGGACTTGGATGGGATGGTCACTTCTGTTCCAACTGTCCAAGATGCACACCATTGGATGCTTTAACATATGCACGTGCAAGACACGTTACACTTGAAGCTAACCCTAACTACAAGAGCAATTCAAATTATCCATACTCCCTTACAATGGGACCTGCTTCCCTGATGAAGGTTAAGCATTTAGTGCTGATCGTCAATGGAAAGCATAAGGCTGAAATCTTCAAGAAATTCCTGAAGGAACCAATCAGTGAAGAACTTCCAGCAACGATTCTACGTCTGCATCCTAACTTCACAGTTATCGCAGATGAAGATGCTGCAAGCTTACTCTCTGAAGAAGATCTTAGAGGTCCAGTTAAGAAGTTAGACTAATCATAAATAATATACTTTCATTAGTACGCCCTCATAAAATGTCTGCAAAGCTATGACAATAGTTTGCAGATTCTAATGACAGTAAAAGAAAATAGAGATAAGAATTGAAGTCATACGATTTCATTCTTATCTTTTTCTTTTATGTATTAAATTCTTTGAAACAAAAAAGAAGCACATATGATTTTCATCATACATACTTCTAAAATGATTTATTACTTGCCAAATCTAGCCAATAGATTAGCCATCGCATCATCCATTGTCATTTCTTTCTTTTCAGGCTTCTTAGAATACTTCTTCTTATCCTTAGAAGACTTCTTTCTCTTCATCTGTGCATCTCTTTGTTCCAATTGATCTAAAGGCAATAAGGATAACTGTACTCTACCTCTAGCTTCATCAATATCATAAACCCATACAGTAATGATATCGCCAACAGATACAACTTCACTAGGATGAGAAACACGGTTCATAGACATATGAGAAATATGAGCTAAACCATCCTGATGTAAACCAATATCTACGAAAGCACCAAAGTCTACAACGTTTCTAACAGTACCAGATAACTGATCACCTTTATGAAGATCAGAAATTTCAAGAACATCACTCTTCAACAATGCACCATCAAACTGATCACGATAGTCTCTCAATGGCTGTTTAATTGCATCTTCAATATCAGCTAATGTATAAGAATCAATGCCAAGATCCTTTGTCTTATCAACAGGGAATTCAGCATCCTTTTCACCAAGCTTTGTAATACCGCAAGCCTTCATAACTTCTCTAGCAGCATCATAGCTTTCTGGATGGATACTTGTTTCATCCAATGGTTCATCTCCATCAGTAATACGTAAGAAACCTGCACACTGTGTATATGCTTTTGGTCCAAGTTTCTTAACTTTCAATAACTGTTTTCTGTTTGTGAATTTACCATTCTCATTACGATAATTGATAATTTCTTTTGCGATACCCGCATTCAATCCAGAAATATGTGTTAACAGTTCCACAGAAGCAGTATTTAAATCCGCACCTGTTCTATTCACTGCCTTCATAACAACTTCATCCAGTCTCTGTGTCAAAGCCTTCTGAGGCAAGTCATGCTGGTATTGACCAACACCAATGGACTGTGGATCAATCTTGATCAGTTCAGCAAGAGGATCCAGTAATCTTCTACCAATAGAAACGGCACTTCTTTCTTCAATTGCCATATCTGGGAATTCAAGACGTGCAGCTTCCTGTGCAGACCATACAGATGCACCAGCTTCAGAAACAATTGCATATTGCACATCCAAATGATTATCGTGAATTAATTCCGCACAAAGCTTTTCACTTTCTCTACTAGCTGTACCATTACCTATCGCAATGATCTGCACATGATACTTTTCAATCAAAGACAACACTTTCTTTTTCGCAGCTGCAATTGCTTCTGGATTTTCCTTATTTGTTCTAAAAGGATAAACCTTATCAACTGTCAGCATCTTTCCAGTTTCATCAATGACCGCAAGTTTGCATCCATTATAGAAACCAGGGTCAAAACCAAGAACGATTCTACCCTTCAATGGAGCCTGTAATAGCAGTTTTTCAAGGTTCATAGAGAAAATTTCAATTGACTGATTCTGCGCCTTTTCACTCAATTCAGAACGAATTTCTCTTTCAATTGATGGGAATAACAATCTAGTACAACCATCAATACAAGCATCCTTCAATTCCTTTTCAACAGAAGTAGAATTTCCATGCATTAAATTCTTATATGCTTCTTCTTCAAGATATTCTTCATCAAATACAAAAGAAACAGTAATTACCTTTTCCTTTTCCGCACGATCAATTGCCATGATTCTATGATCCGCAAGCTGAGAAATCTTTTCACTTCTGTCATAGTACATTTCATAGACTTTATTTTCATCCTTGGCATCCTTCTTGATCTTTGTCGCAAGAACACCACTCTTTAAGATCGTATCTTTAAAAGCCCATCTTTGTTTTGCATTATCAGAAACCATTTCCGCAATGATATCCTTTGCACCCTGGATTGCACTCTTTGTTGTTTTCACTTCTTCTGTGATATACTTCGCAGCTTCTTCTTCAAGATTGCTGTTTTCATCACTCTTGAGCATCCACTCACTCAAAGGCTGCAAGCCAAGTTTGATTGCTGTTGTTGCTCTTGTCTTTTTCTTTTGAGCGTATGGACGATAAATATCTTCTACCTGAGAAAGCTTTGTTGCTTCTTCTACAGATTTCTTGATTTCATCTGTCAATTTACCTTGATCACCAATCAGTTTCAAAACAGCTTCTTTTCTTTCCGCAAGTTTTAACTGATAGTCATATTGCTTCTGGATATATAAAATCTGCTCTTCATCCAGGCCTTTTGTCTGTTCTTTACGATAACGAGCAATAAAAGGAACAGTATTTCCTTCTTCTAACATACTTAATGTATTCTGAATCTGCTCTTCTGTGATCTTTAATTCTTGAGAGATTCGTTTAATAATTTCTTCATTCATATTGAAACCTCCTTTTTGCGCTTTGTATATTCTACCATGAATAAACAAATATACACCTCTTGACTATAAAAATTCATGTTTATACAAACTCATATTGTTTGTATAAACGCACCTATTGACCACAGGCCAAAATGTGATATTCTTGAATCATACTCGAGTAGCGTCGAAAACTCGACTCTAAGAAGCTATCACTCGATAAAAAATCGATGAAATAGAAAAAAGGTGCGAACAA